>NZ_JCAMOP010000035.1:0-101136 GCF_059512345.1 Bradyrhizobium sp. Unk1 | reverse complement strand
CCGCCATCGCTACCCTCCAAGGCTTTGCCCGAGGGAATCACAATTGACGAATTACGCAACAGGCCCCTTGTGGGAGAGGGTGGATCGCCGCGTAGCGGCGAGACGGGTGAGGGGTCTCTCTCCGCGATCACAGATATCGTAGGGTGGGCAAAGGCGCACTTGCGCCGTGCCCACCATCTATCCGACACTGCAACGGGAGTGGCGGGCACGCTTCGCTTTGCCCACCCTACGACTATAATTCCAGACTCGCGGAGAGATACCCCTCATCCGGCGCTTCGCGCCACCTTCTCCCGCAAGGGGAGAAGGGAAGGGCAGCGCGCTTGGAGCGCTCTTACGAAAAATCGCTCCAGCTCAGATGCCGCGAATCGAGGTCGCCGACTGTAACGGTGCCGCGGATCTCGTGAGGGACGTGGAAGCTGCTGCGCAGATACACCAGCGGCGCGGCCCCGTCGGAATGCGAGACGCCGCGCACCTCGCCGACGAAGATCGAATGCGTCTTGGTCTCGAATTCCTGCGCCAGCGCGCAGTCGAACGCGGCAACCGCATCCGTCAGCACCGGTGCGCCGGTCACCCCGCGCGTCCACTGCCCGAACGAAAATCGGTCGTCGCCATTGACGCCCTTCTGGCCGCTGAAGGTGAGCGCGAGCAGGGCGTGGTCCTCGTGCAAAAAGTTGATCGCGAAGGCGCCTTCCTCGCGGATGCGGGCATGTGCGCTGGCGTTGCGGTTGACGCAGACGATCAGTGACGGCGGATTGTCCGACAGCGAACAGGCTGATGTCACCGTCAACCCGGTGCGCTTGCCGTGTTCGGCGCCAACCGTGACCAGCGCAACCGCGCCGGCGCATTGGCGCATTGCCAGTTTGAAATCCTTTGCGTCGACGCTCACGCCGAAATCTCCGAAACGGGGGCGGGTGCGACACGATTGCGCCGCACCCGCCGCGCGTCAAGCGGCCTTCTTCGCGGAGCCGAGATGCTTCAGGCGCGGCATCACCTCTTTGCTGAGCAGCGAGAGCGAGTGGCGCCAGGCCTCCGGCTTGTGCTTGTAGTCGAAGCCGAATACCAGCAGCACGCCGAAGCCGCCGACCTCGTCGTAGATCTTCTCGATCTTCTCGGCGACGGTTGCGGGCGAGCCGACGATCCAGTTCCGTTTGGCGCAATATTCGACGGTGACGTCACTGTCGGGCACATCGGGCGCGTGCTTCAGATAGTCCTTGAAGCCGAAATGGCCGAGCAGGGGCAGGAAGTACTCGTGCATCATCCGGCCCATCATGTCACCGGTCGACAGCTTCCAGGCCTCCTCGTCGGTGTCGGCGACGAACACCTCGCGTACGAGGCGCCAATCCGCGCGGTTCGGCTTGCGTCCGGTCTTGGCGGCGCCGATCTCGACCGAGTCCCAATGGCTGCCGACATAGGCCGGGTTGAGGTTGAGGCTCATCGGAATGAAGCCGCGCTCGCCGGCGAGCTTCAGCGTGTCCGAGTTCTTCGACAATCCGGCAACGCCGATCGGCGGATGCGGGGCCTGGAGAGGCTTGATGTGCGGCTTGAGGAAGTCGAACATCGTGTCCGGCTTGGTCACCGTCCAGAACTTGCCCTTGTAGGTGAAGGGCGCGGGATCGGACCACAGCTTCAGGATGATCTCCAGCGCCTCGCGGGTCATGTCGCGGTTCTGTCCGCTCATGCCGTCGACGTTGAACATCGCCCAATCGCTCGGCAGGCCCGAAGCTGCGACGCCGAAATTGAGCCGGCCCTCGGAGAGATGGTCGAGCATCGCGACGCGGTTGGCGAGCTCGGCCGGGTGGTGATAGGGCAGCAGGAAGCCGCCCGGCCCGATGCGGATATTCTTGGTCTGCATCAGCGCCTGCGCGATCAGGAGGTCCGGCGTGGGATTGGGTTCCCAGGGCGCGGTGTGGTGCTCGCCGACCCAGGCTTCCTGGTAGCCGAGCTCGTCGAGCCAGCGCATGACTTGCAGGTCCCAGTCGTTTCCTTCCTTCAGGCCGCACTCCGGCGGATGCGAAGGCATCGTGAAATAGCCGATCTCCATGGGTTTCCTCATCTGATGTTGACGCGTCTTGTTGCGCGTTCCTGGACTTGAACAGGACAGCTTTAGCAAGCGGTGTGCCACGGCATCGCAAGCGGCGTGCCAGCGCGGCGAGCGCCTCGGACCTGCGAAAAATCGCTGGTTTGAGGCGGCAATAGCCGATATCCCGGGGCAGGTTTGCGAGCGTCCGTCTCATTGTCGCGAGACGGCGTCTTGCCGGTGAGACCAAGGATACGTGTTGAAAGGATACGTGTTGAGATGACCGAACCCGCCTGTGTCGCGGTGGACTGGGGCACCAGCAGTTTTCGGCTCTGGCTGATCGACCGCACCGGCCAGGTGCTGGCGGAGCGCCGCAGCGATGAGGGCATGCTGGCCGCGGCCAAGGCCGGCTTTGCCGGCGTGCTGCAGTCGCATCTCAGAGCAGTCGCGGCCCCTGCCCAGCTGCCGGTGCTTGTCTGCGGCATGGCGGGCGCCAAGACCGGCTGGGTCGAGGCCGGCTATGTTGACACGCCTGCGCCGCTCTCCGCTGTGCTGAAGCAGGCCGCGCCAGTGCCCGGCGAGACGCGCGATATTCGCATCCTGCCCGGCATCGCGCAGCGCGACGCCAAGGCGCCGGACGTGATGCGCGGCGAGGAGACGCAGCTGCTCGGCGCACTCGGCCTCGAGGCCGCAGGCGACGCGCTGGTCTGCATGCCTGGCACGCATTCGAAATGGGTGCGCGTGAAGGACGGCACGGTCGCGCACTTTTCCACCTTCATGACCGGCGAGCTCTTCAGCGTGGTTTCGCGCGAGACGATCTTGTCGCTGGCGGTCGCCGGCGCCGATGACGCCGAGGATGTCGCGAGCTTCAAGGCCGCCGTGAAAGCCGCATATGAGGCGCCGGCCTTCGCGGCCAACCTCCTGTTCGGCGCGCGGTCGCGGCAGCTTCTGTTCGGCGGCACGCCGGCCGCCGCGCGCGAGACGCTGTCGGGCACGTTGATCGGTGTCGAGCTGGCAGCAGGGCTCTCCGGCACCGTGCCGAAAGCGGGCATCACGCTGATTGCCTCCGGGCGGCTCGCGATGCTGTACCGGCTTGCCTTCGATGCGCTGTCGGTCACCGTTCAGCCGATCGATGCCGATGAAGCCGTTCGCCGCGGCCTGTCGATGGCCGCTGCCGCGATCTGGACGAAACGAGAGGAATCTTGAGATGAGCGTTCCCTTTCCGCCGATGCAGCGTCCGCTGGTCGCGATCCTGCGTGGTGTGAAGCCCGAGGAGACCGAGGCGATCGTCGGCGTGCTGATCGAGGCCGGCATGACCGCGATCGAGATCCCCCTGAATTCGCCGGAGCCGTTCCGCTCGATCGCGACTGCCGTGAAGCTCGCGCCGGCCGGCGTCCTGATCGGCGCCGGCACGGTGCTCACCGCCGCAGATGTCGATCGTCTCAATGACGTCGGCGGCAAGTTGATGGTCTCGCCGAATGTGGATACGCAGGTGCTCATGCGTGCACATCAGTACGCCATGGTGACGTTGCCGGGTGTGTTCTCACCGACCGAGGCCCTGCTCGCCGCGCGCTCCGGCGCATCGGGCCTGAAATTCTTTCCGGCCGGCGTGCTCGGCGCGTCCGGCATCGCCGCGATTAAAGCCGTGCTGCCGGCCGGCGTGATGATCGCCGCCGTCGGCGGCGTCTCCGACCAGAATTTTGCCGAATACATCAATGGCGGCGTGACGGCGTTCGGGCTCGGCTCCAGCCTCTACAAGCCCGGCATGACGGCGGCCGATGTCGCCGCTCGCGCAAAGGTGACAATCGAGGCCTACGATCGGGCGATTGCGAAAGACTGACGCGGCAATAAACAAGCCGTGATGGCGTCACGGTCGCGCTTTATCCTATCTTGCCGCATCAGTGAGATCAGGAGACCGACATGGCGATCAACAACGTGGCCGATCTGTTCGTGGCAACGCTCGAACAGGCCGGCGTCAAGCGCATCTACGGCATCGTCGGCGACAGTCTGAACGGTCTTACCGAGGCGCTGCGCCGCCGCGGCACTATCGAATGGATCCATGTCCGGCACGAGGAGGTCGCGGCCTTCGCCGCCGCCGGCGAAGCCGAGATGACGGGCAGCCTGGCCGTCTGCGCCGGCTCCTGCGGCCCCGGCAATCTGCACCTGATCAACGGGCTGTTCGACGCGCATCGCAGCCGCGTTCCCGTGCTCGCGATCGCGGCGCAGATCCCTTCGGCGGAAATCGGCGGCGGCTATTTCCAGGAAACCCATCCGCAGAACCTGTTCCGCGAATGCAGCCATTATTGCGAGCTGGTGTCGGATGCGAGCCAGCTGCCTTACGTGATCGAGAACGCCATCCGCGCAGCCGTAGGCCTGCGCGGCGTCGCGGTGATCGCGATGCCCGGCGACGTCGCGTTCCGCAGCCCGCCCAAGCGCGCGCTGTCGACGACGCGCGGCCTTGCGCTGTCGGCGCCGAAGGTCGTGCCGCAGGCCGATGAGCTGAAGGCGCTTGCTGATCTCCTTAACGGCGCGGAGCGCATCACCCTGTTCTGTGGTCGCGGCTGCGCCGGCGCGCATGCGCCGCTGATGCAGCTGGCCGAAGCGCTGAAGAGCCCGATCGTACACGCGCTCGGCGGCAAGGAGCATGTCGAGTACGACAATCCGTACGACGTCGGCATGACCGGCTTCATCGGCTTCGCCTCGGGCTACGCCGCCATGCACGCCTGCGACGCGCTGGTGATGCTCGGTACTGATTTTCCCTACAAGCAGTTCTTCCCCACCGATGCGCAGATCGCGCAGATCGACATCCGCCCGGAAAATCTGGGACGGCGGTGCAAGATCGATCTCGGCATTGTCGGCGACGTCAAGCTGACCATCGAGGCGCTGCTGCCGCTGCTCAAGACCAAGACGCAGCGGAAACATCTCGACGACGCCATCGCGCACTACAAGAAGGCGCGCGAAGGGCTCGACTCGCTTGCGAAGGGGACACCGGGCAGCAAGCCGATCCATCCGCAATATCTGGCAAAAGTCATCAGCGACCATGCTTCTGATGACGCCGTCTTCACCGCCGATGTCGGCACGCCGACGGTGTGGGCCGCGCGCTATCTCGACATGAACGGCCGCCGCCGGCTGATCGGCTCGTTCGTGCACGGCTCGATGGCCAACGCGATGCCGCAGGCGATCGGCGCGCAGGCTTCGCAGCCGGGCCGCCAGATCATCTCGCTCTCCGGCGACGGCGGCTTCACCATGCTGATGGGTGACCTGATCACGCTGACCCAGATGAAGCTGCCGGTGAAAATCGTGGTCTTCAACAACGGCGTGCTCGGCTTCGTTGCGCTGGAGATGAAGGCGGCCGGGTTCGTCGACACCAATGTCGATCTTGAGAATCCCGATTTCGCGACGATGGCGCGCGCGATGGGCATTTTCGCCAAACGCGTCGAGGACCCCGGCGAGCTCCCGGGCGCCGTGAAGGAGATGCTGGCCCATGACGGACCCGCGCTGCTCGATGTCGTCACGGCGAAGCAGGAGCTGTCGATGCCGCCGACCATCACGCCCGAGCAGATCAAGGGTTTCAGCCTCTGGGTGCTGCGCGCGGTGATGAATGGCCGCGGTGACGAGGTGCTGGATCTCGCGAAAACAAATCTGCTACCGCGCTAGCCCCGCTTCACCGAGGGCGCGGGCAGCCGCTCGTGGCGGTGCTGGAAGCGCTGCCAGTGCAGCACGATGCCGATCAGCAGGGCCGGCACGAAGCCGAGTGCGATCAGGAAATACGGCAGCTGCGTCGGCGAGATGAATGCAATGGCGATATCGGAGATCAGCCAGAGTGCTGCGAACATCACCGCGAAATCGGTGCGCGGGCAGCGCAAATAATAGAACACGGCGGTGATGACGATGGCGGGCCCGATCGCGATGCCGATCATCACCGCGGTCAGCTCCTTCGGCGTCAGCGCGTCGAGCACCATCGACGCCAGCAGCCAGAGCGCGGCGAACATGGCGATGATGTCGAGCGGATGCCGCAATCCAATACCTCTCGCAGGAACCAGGCTATCGTTGTGGCCCGGTCCCTCGCCGTCAAGGGAAAATACGCCTATTCCTCGTCACTTCCGGGCGTTGGCCGCAGCATGAAATGGCCGAAAGCGGTGGCGATCGGCTTGCTCGCATCGTCCTGCCAGGCCCGCGCTTCGAAGGCGACGATACGCCGGCCCTGCTTCACGATCGAGACATTGGCGACGGTATCGAGGGCACGTCCGGAACGCAGATAGTTGACGGTGAGTCCGATCGGCTTGGGCAGCGCGGCGATGCCGAGCTCGCGCCTCACGCCGAGGATCGCGGTGGTCTCGAGGAAGGCACCGGTCATGCCGCCATGGATCGCGGGCAGGATCGGGTTGCCGATGATCTGCGGCGAGAACGGCATCGTCAGCGTGCCGTCGTTATTGACGCGAATGCCGAGGCAGCGCGCGAACGGGCTGTTGGCGAACGGGCCGTCCGGATCGTCGGGCGCCTCCAGCGTCGGGATGCTGCGCGAATCCATCCTGCGGTCCGCGAGCATGTTGGTGCGGTTGGCGCCGATCATGAAGCAGGCCGTCGCGGTTGCGACCGGATCGTCCTCGGACTCCTGATAGGCGGTGGAGCGCACGAAGGCGATCGAACGCGTGGTGCGGTAACACACCGAATGCGCCTTGATGTCGAGGCCCGGTGTCGCCGGCTTCTGATAATCGATGCGCAGATCCAGGGTTGCGATCGCGCGCGTGCCGTCGAGTGCAAGTTGCACCGCCATGCCGCAGCTTTCGTCCAGCATCGCCGTGACGACGCCGCCATGCAGCACGCCGGTCTCGGTGTCGCCGACGAAGACCGGACGGTAGGGCAGGCTGGACCAGGCCTCGGCGGGGGCGAAGCGGTCGAGCTGGAGCCCGCTGATATGGCCGTAGTCGGAACGGCGGCTCTTAACCGCCTCGGCGAGTTCCTCGAACGGAAGCGTGGTGGGTGAAGTGGACATGACGACGTTCTAGACCAGTGTCGGGTGCCGCGCAAAACCCCGAAAGGGGCTCATCAGGCAGGTCGGCAGTTAGGTCTGCAGTCAGGTCTGCCTGGGCCGGTTTGGCCTCGACACGGCGTGCCGAAGCAACGATGGTGGGCGTTTCGTCCGCCGACCAGCCCCGAGGAGTGCCCATGGCCGACCCCGAAACACCCGCCACCAATCAGGGGCCCGTGACCATTTCGAGCTCCAGCTCGGAACGGGCACCGATCATCTATTTCGACGGCGCATCCTGCTTCGGACACCACAACGGCGCGATCCAGATCGAGCTCGCCGCGAACCTGCTGATGCCGGTCGGTGCCGCCGTCAGGGTCGACGTGGTCCAGACCGCGCACTTGCGCTGCAGCGTGGCCGCAGCGCTGGCGCTGCGCGAAGCGCTCGACAAGGCTCTGGCGATGTACAAGCAGGGGCAGCAGCAGCCGGCGGAGGTGATCCCGACGGTGAAGAATTGAGATCCGCTTTGGAGGTTGGCTCGCGCGCTCGGCCTTATCGTTCGAGACGACCGCTTCGCGGTCTCCTCACCATGAGGGTCTGACGTCTCGCCGCGAAACCAGACCTCATCCTGAGGAGCCCGCAAAGCGGGCGTCTCGAAGGATGGCCTCAGGGACGTGGACGCTTGTCCAAGGCGAATAGCCTCGCCTCAGCCCACATGCACCTTCGGCTTCTTGCCGCCATTCCACTTACCGTCGAGCGCGCGCTCGATCTGGGCGGCGAGCTGCAGGAGCAGGCCGTCATTGGCCTGCTTGGCGATGGCCTGGATGCCGAGCGGCAGGCCGTGGTCTTGCTCTGCCATCGGCATCGAGATCGCCGGCATGCCGCAGAGATTGGCGAGCGGCGTGAAGGCGAAGAAGCGCCAGAGATTGCCGAACCAGTCGAGCACGTCAGGATTGTCGGAGATGGTGAGATATTCCCTGGTGCCCACCTTCGGCGTCGGCAACGCGGTGATCGGCGTCAGGATCACGTCCCACTGCTCGAAGAACGCGCCGAAGCCGCGCGAGGTCGTGTTGAACACGCCTTGCATCTTCGCCCGCTCGGCGAAGCTGGTGTGCCGGCCGGCTTCCCAGATCCTGATGTTCATGGGCTCGATCAGATCCTCCGGCGGCTTTTCCAGTCCGCGCGCGGCAAGCATGTTGGAGATCACCACGGCAAAATTGCTGATATAGCAGGTGGTCTGCGCCGCGAAGGCGGCGCGGAAGTCGAGTTCGGGCAGCGCGTATTCGACGTGATGGCCGAGGCCTTCGAGGAAGCGGCCGGTCTTCTCAAGCTCGGCGGCGATCTCCGGCGTTGCGGTATAGTCGCCCCAGCTGTGCGACAGCGCGATGCGAAGCTTTGACGGATCGCGCTTGATCATCTCGGAATAGGGCTGCGCCGTGGTCCAGAACGGCATGAACTCGCCGGGCGCAGGTCCACGGGCATGATCGACGAAGGCCGCGGTGTCGCGCACCGAGCGCGACTGGCAGCCCTGGATCGAAACGAGGCCGGTGAGGTCGGACATGTGCGGGGCCAGCGAGAACACGCCGCGCGACACCTTCAAACCGATATTGCCGTTGACGCCGGCGGGAATGCGGATCGAGCCGCCGCCGTCGGTCGCATGCGCGATCGGGACGACGCCGGCCGCGACCATCGCCGCGCTGCCCGCCGATGAACCGCAGGTGGTGTAGTCGGTATTCCAGGGATTGCGCGTCACGTAGACGGCGGGATTGTCGGCCGAGCTGCACACGCCGAATTCCGGCGTCGTGGTGCGTCCGATCAGGTTGAGGCCTGCCTGACGGAATTTACCGGTGAGGAACGTGTCGGCCGCGGCGCGATTGCCGCGCATCAGCAGCGAGCCCATCTCCTGCAGCCGGCCCTTCATGGTCGGTCCGAGGTCCTTCATCAGGAAGGGCAGGCCGGCGAACGGGCCGGCGAGATTGGCGCCGTCCTTGGCCGGATCGGCGATCACGTCCTCGAACAGCTCGACCACACCCGACAGTGCCGGGTTGACCTTGGCGACGCCCGCGGCGGCCTGGCGCGCCAACTCCTTCGCCGACAGTTCGCCCTTGCGGACGCGCGCCGCCAGCCCGACGCCATCGTGCTGCGCCCATTCGTTCCAGCTCATCGGCAAAGTCATGAAGTCAAAATCCCCTAGGATGCGGCGCCACCTTTTTCGCAAGGGGCCGCCTGAATCAACTGAGCCGGGGCGAAGGGCAGGGTTGCGCCGGGCGGAGAGGTCGCCGCGTCATTAGGGCAGGCGTGCAATCACCGCAACCGGGCCGCCGCCGGCCGGCCCCTGATGCTCGGCACCGCCGGAGACATAGACCGCGCCGGTGCCGGCAAGGCCTGCAATCAGGCCGCCGACGGCCGCGCGGGCGTGGCGCGTCGAGCTGATGTCGGTATCCTCCAGCATGGTATGGCGGAAGCCGCGCACGCTGCCATCAGGCGAGGCCTCGGCCTTGGCGAAGATGTTGACGAGCTCGCGGCCCTCGGTGGCTAGCGGCGCGACGCCAAGGCCAACACCAAGCCCGACGCTGTTCAACGCCGACACCACGGCCGGGGCATCGATCGCATCGTTCATCACGGCGTGTCCGATCTCGAACTCGCTCGCTGAAGACGCCGAGTTGCCGAGCACGATGATGACGTTGTGCATCAGCTCGATCCCTGACGAGGTCGAGGCGACCTTCGAGAACAGATCGTAGCGCCGCAGCACGTCGTCGTCTCTGACATTGGAATCGATCTCGCCGAGCGCGACAGCGACCCCAAGCGCGGAGGCGCCGCGCGAATAGGCCATCGAGCTGTAGGCGCTGGTCGTGGCCGTCTTGTTGCCGCGCGCGTTTGCGGCTTCGACGCGGTCGCTGGTGAGCAGCGGGCATTTGATCTGCACGAAATGGACGTCGGCGGGATCGGTGATGCCGGCATCCGCCATCGCGGCCCTCACCGCCTTGGCCGTTTCCATGATCTGTTCCGAGCGGCCGATCTCTTCGGGGAGGAAGTCCCGCGTGTGCGCCATGCCGATGCTCAAGCGCTTGCCGGACATGCCTGCCGGACGCTCGGCTTCGCGGCGGGTGAACACCGTGATATGCGGGCTGAGCACGCCTTCGGTGCCGCCCGACATCACGAAGGCGATGCGCTGCTCGACCGCCTCTGGCGAAAGGCCGAGTCCTGGCGCCAGCGCCGTGCACAACGCAGCAGCGGCATATTCCCGCGTAAAATCGTTGACGCCGCCATTGCCTTCGGTCTTGCCGAGGATGGCCAAAATCGTTGTCGGGTCGATCGCGCCGGAGCCGATCATGGCCATGAGGCCGGAGACGTCGCCGGGGCCAGTGGTGGCGACCTTGAAGACGCCGACCGATGCTGTCCGCATTGCAGTCCTCGTGTCGAGTTCGGTGGTCCGGCGGGTCAACCAGCCGTGGAACGGAGGCGCATGTCAAGGCACAAGCGGGGCGCAGGCACCCACGAATGTGGCGAGATCGCATCCGGTTCGACAAAAAAATCCTCTGTCGACGGTTGCGCGCCGCATCTTGATGAATCAACCTCGGTTGGTCCATAAGCGGCGTCCCGCTGCCGGTGGTTCGCCCCCGCGTCGCGTGCTTGGATAGAGGGATTCTCGCGTGGCAAATATCAACCAGAAAATTGCGCAGGAGCTTGGGGTACGGGCGGAGCAGGTCGAGGCGACGGTGACGTTGCTCGACGGCGGCGCCACGGTTCCCTTCATCGCCCGCTACCGCAAGGAAGCGACCGGTGCGCTCGACGACGCGCAATTGCGCACCCTGGAGGAGCGCCTGGGCTATTTGCGCGAGCTCGAAGACCGCCGCAAGGCGATCCTCGAATCGGTCCGCGAGCAGGGCAAGCTCGATGCCGCGCTCGAAGCCTCCATTCTCGCCGCCGACAGCAAGGCGCGCCTCGAAGACATCTACCTGCCGTTCAAGCCGAAGCGCCGCACCAAGGCCGAGATCGCCAAGGAAGCCGGGCTCGAACCGCTCGCCAATCAGCTGATGGCAGAGCCGGTCAACGATCCGAAGGTCATGGCCGAAACCTTCATCAACGCCGAGAAGGGCGTGGCCGATGCCGCCGCCGCGCTCGACGGTGCCCGGGCCATCCTGGTCGAGCGCTTCGACGAGGACGCCGATTTGATCGGTGCGCTTCGCGAGGACGTGTGGACCAATGCGCGCATGGCCTCCAAGGTGCGCGACGGCAAGAAGACCGAGGGCGAGAAGTTCGCCGACTATTTCGAGTTCTCCGAGCCGCTGACGAAGCTCCCGTCCCACCGCATCCTCGCGATGTTCCGTGGCGAGAAGGAAGAGATCCTCGATCTCCAGATCCAGGCCGAAGCCGAAGCGTCGCCGCCGGGCGTGCCGAGCGCCTATGAATTGAAGATCATGAAGCGGTTCGGCATCGCCGACCTCAAGCGCGCCGGCGACCGCTGGCTGATCGACACCGTGCGCTGGGCCTGGCGTACCAAGATCCAGGTGCATCTCAACATCGACCTGCGCATGCGGCTGTGGAACGCCGCCGAGACCGAGGCCGTGCGCGTGTTCGCTTCCAATTTGCGCGACCTGCTGCTCGCGGCACCCGCTGGCACCCGCGTCACCATGGGCCTCGATCCCGGCTACCGCACCGGCGTCAAGGTCGCCGTCACCGACGCGACCGGCAAGGTGGTCGATACCGCCGTGATCTATCCGCACGAGCCGCAGCGGCAGTGGAACGAGGCGCTCGCGATCCTCGGCAAGCTTGCGCTGAAGCATCGTGTCGAGCTGATCGCGATCGGCAACGGCACTGCCTCGCGCGAAACCGACAAGCTTGCAGGCGATCTCGTCAAGGGTCTGGCCGAGCTGAAGATGACCAAGATCGTGGTATCGGAAGCCGGCGCGTCGGTCTATTCGGCCTCGGCCTTCGCCTCGGAGGAGTTGCCGGGTCTCGACGTCACCCTGCGCGGCGCGGTTTCGATCGCCCGCCGTCTTCAGGATCCGCTCGCCGAGCTCGTCAAGATCGAGCCCAAGGCGATCGGCGTCGGCCAATACCAGCACGACCTCGGCCAGGCCAAGCTCGCCAAGTCGCTCGATGCCGTGGTCGAGGACTGCGTGAACGCGGTCGGCGTCGACGTCAACACCGCCTCGGCGCCGCTTCTGGCCCGCGTGTCGGGCGTCGGCTCCGGCCTGGCCTCGAGCATCGTGGCACACCGCGACGCCAACGGCCCGTTCAAGTCGCGCAAGGCGCTGAAGGACGTGCCGCGCCTCGGGCCGAAGGCGTTCGAGCAATGCGCGGGCTTCCTGCGCATCCTCGGCGGCGAGGACCCGCTCGACGCCTCCGGCGTGCATCCGGAAGCCTATCCCGTGGTGCGGCGGATTCTCAGTGCCACCAAGAGCGACATCAAGGCGCTGATCGGCAGCAGCGAGATCGTGCGTACGCTGAAGCCGAAGGATTTCGTCGACGAGACCTTTGGTCTGCCGACCGTCACGGACATCCTGCGCGAGCTCGAGAAGCCCGGCCGCGACCCGCGTCCGGCGTTCAAGGCCGCGGTGTTCAAGGAAGGCGTCGAGGAGATCAAGCATCTCCAGAAGGGCATGATCCTCGAAGGGACCGTGACCAACGTTGCCGCCTTCGGCGCCTTCGTCGATATCGGCGTGCATCAGGACGGCCTGGTTCACATCTCGGCGATGTCCAGGACCTACATCAAGGATCCGCGCGAGGTGGTGAAGCCCGGCGACATCGTCAAGGTGAAGGTGCTGGACTTCGAGGTCGCCCGCAAGCGCATCTCGCTGACCTTGCGCCTCGACGACGAGGTCGGTGCCAAGAAAGACGCGCCCGGCATGCAGCGGGACAACAGCTCGCGAAACCCCGCGCGCATGACGTCGTCGGCGCCGCGCAACCAGGAATCCTCCGGCGGCGGTGCCCTTGCCGAGGCCATGCGCCGCGCGGCCGAGAAGAACGGTGGCAAGCGGGCGTGATACTTTGACCTCTCCCCCGCTCTTTGCGGGGAGAATTCGGATCGCGCCAGCGATCCGGGTGAAGGCATGCGGTTGACCGGAGTCAAAGGTCCCTCCGACTCGTAAGTTGATTGTGCACGGGACAGGCGTTGCCATCACTTTTTAGATCGCATTCGCGGACGCAGCCTCTCATCCCGCCCTCTCCCCGTCAGAACGGGGCGAGGGAGCGAAAGAGCGTTCGTCCCTAACACCCGCGTCAGAATCTGGCGCGTTTGTAAGTTGAAGGTGCCTGTCCCTTCCTCTCATCTGATCCTCCTCGCGCGGCAGAAAGATCGCTGCGCAGCACGGAGGATGCTTCGATGGACAACAGGCTTCTCAAAGGCGTCACTGCGGTGACGCTCGCCGCAATGATGGCGCTCGCTTCACCTGTGCTTGCCCGTGGCGGCGGCGGCGGCGGCGGTGGCGGAGGCCATGGCGGTGGCGGCTTCGGCGGTGGTGGCTTCGGCGGCGGCGGCCATGGCGGCTTTGGCGGTGGCGGGCATTTCGGTGGCGGCGGAATGCATGCGGGTGGCTTCGGCGGCATGCGCGCGGGTGGTTTCGGTGGCATGGGTGGCGCGCGCTTTGCTGGCGGCCCGGGCTTCGGTGGCGCCCGCTTCGCCGGTTCGCCAATGGCCGCCCGTGCTGCCATGGGGCCGCGCTTTGTCGGTGCACCATTGGCGACCCGCGCCGCTTTCGGCCCGCGGTTTGCTGGCCCGGGCTGGCACGGCAGGCCGTTCATTGGTCGCCATGCCTTCTTCCATCGTCACCGCTTCAACCGGTTCGCTTTCGTCGGCGCGCCGTTCTTCTATGCCAAATATGGCAACTATTACGACGATGGCTGCTGGCAAAGGAGCTGGACAGCCTATGGGTGGCAATTGGTCAATGTGTGCGGAGACTATTGGTAGTCGCATCGCGGTACCGCACCATTGTCGCGATCGCCGCCGGGCAGTTCCGCTCAGCCCCGGAACGGGATAGTCTGGTGGCGATCGTCGCGCGGAGTTTTGCATGACCGGAGGTCACCGCCGCATTCTGGTCGTCGAGGACGATCCGGAAACCGCAGGCCAGCTCGTCGAGGAACTCACCACCTCGGGCTACGACGTCGATCTTGCCGCGACCGGTCGTGAAGCCCTGAGCCACGGCGTCGCCCGCGACTATGCCGTGATCACCATCGACCGCATGCTGCCCGACATCGACGGCATCACCGTAATGCGCCAGTTGCGCGACGACGGCATCGCCGCACCCTTCCTGATCATCTCCGCGCTCGGCGAGGTCGACGACCGCGTGCGCGGTCTGCGCGCCGGGGGTGATGACTATCTCGTCAAGCCGTTCTCCTTCGTCGAGCTGCTGGCGCGCCTCGAGGCGCTCGGCCGCCGCAGCGAGACCGTCGCCAAGGAAACCATCCTGCGGGTCGGCGATCTCGCCATCGACCTGATCGCGCGCAACGCCAGTCGGCGCGGCCGGAAAATTCCGCTGCTGCCGCGCGAGTTTCAGCTGCTCGAATATCTCGTCCGCAACGAAGGCCGCGTCGTCTCCCGGGCGATGCTGCTCCAGCATGTCTGGGACCTGCATTTCGATCCCTCCACCAACATCATCGACGTCTATGTCGGGCGGGTCCGCCGCAAGGTCGACGATGCCCAGGCCTATCCGCTGATCCATACGATCCGCGGCATCGGATATTGCATCCGTGCTCCTGGCTAAGACGCTCCGCTCCTCGACCTTCCGTCTGGCACTGATCGCGATCGCGACGTTCGGGCTGATCGTCGCGGCGATCATGGCCTATGTCTATTTCGGCACGATTGCCTATGTGCAGGGCCGGGTCGGCGACGCCGGCGATCACAGCGGCTTCACCGCGATGATCGAGCTTGCGATGATAGCGGTCGCCGTGCTGCTGGCCGTGCTGGCCGGTCTTGCCGCCGTGCTGGTGACGCGGCGCACGGTCGGACGGATCGAGGAGATCAATGCGGCCAGCCGCGCCATCATGCTGTCGGGGCTCGACCGGCGCATTCCCTTGCGCGGCAGTCACGACGAGTGGGACCGCGTCGCCGAAAACCTCAACCAGATGCTTGACCGCATCGAGACGCTGATGGGCGAGGTCAAGCAGGTCAGCGACAACGTCGCCCACGATCTGCGCACGCCGCTGACACGCATGCGCGGCCGGCTGGAAAAGGCTTATCACACCCCGCGCAACGGTGAGGCCGATGCGACGCTGATTGGCGATACCATCGCCGATCTCGACGCCGTGCTCGGCATGTTCGCTTCCATCACCCGGATCTCGGAGATCGAGACCCGCGCCCGCCGGAGTGCGTTTCGCAGGCTCGACCTCGCTGAAATTGCCGGCGAGGTCGTCGAGCTCTACGACGCCGCGGCCGAACAGGTCGCGACCCGCCTCAGCCTTGACGGCGACCGCGAGGTGGCGATTACGGGGGACCGCGACCTGCTGTTCGACGCCATCGCCAATCTCGTCGACAACGCGATCAAGCACGGCCGCGCGGGCGGGCAGGTCACCGTGACCTGTCGCAGCGCCGGTGGCGTGGCGGTGATCGCGATCGCCGACGATGGTCCAGGCATTCCCACCGGGGAGCGCGATCACGTGTTCAAGCGCTTCTACCGGCTGGAACAGAGCCGCTACACGCCGGGCAACGGTCTGGGCCTGAGCCTGGTCGCGGCGGTTGCCGGCCTCCATGGCGCCGAGATCGCGCTGCACGACAATGCGCCGGGCCTCACGGTCCGGCTCAGCTTCCCGGCGACATCAGCGCGATAGGAGCTGACAGCGTCATAGCTCGATCACGCCGCGGCGTGCCGCATGCGCGACCGCGTCGGTGCGGCCGGTTGCATCCAGCTTGTCGAGCAGCGAACCGACGTGGAATTTGACCGTGTGCACGGAAATGCCGAGCTGGCGCGCGATCAGCTTGTTGGACGCGCCTTCCGCCATCAGCGCCAGGACATCGAGCTCTCGCTGCGTCAGCGCGATGTCTTCCGGCATGATGCGCGGATCGCGGGCCATGACCGTCGCCGTGGCGGCCTCGCCGGGCGCGGCCAGCCGAAGTCCGGCGATGTTGCCGAGCAGGATCGCCAGGCGATCGGCGAGGGCGGGATCGTCGATCTCCAGGGCGAGCACGATCTCGGGCGCGTTGTCCTCGCTCACGCCTCCGGCCTCTCGCCGATCGTGACCTTGAAGCTGACCGGCTCGCCGCCGCGGCGCACCGCGACATCGACCACCGTGCCGACGCTTGCAGGTCCCAGCGTCCGCGACAGCGCACGCACGCCGGAGAGCTTATGGTCGTTGACCGCCACGATGACGTCGCCCTGGCGGATGCCGGCCGCAGCCGAAGGGCCGGCCTTGTCGACATTCATCACCATCGCGCCGATGCCATCGTCGAGCCGCACCGGCTGGAGCCCGAGGCCGAGATATCCGCGGGCGATGCGGCCGCGCGCCTCGAGCTGTGCCGCGACCCGCTCGATTGTCGCCGTCGGGATCACCAGGACCCGCCGCGGCCCGAGCACGGCCATGCCGAAGGCGTCGCCCGATGCATCGAGCGCGAGCCCGCCTTGCTGGGCGAAGCGCAGGCGCACGTCGAGCTCGATCCGCGCATCGATGTCGCCGCCGCGCAAGGAGCGCCAGCTCTTGCCGGACAGTGACACCATGCCGAGCGCCGCGCTCGGCGCATCGCGATCGCTGGCGACGACGACCGACAGCGTGCCGAGGGGCGGAACGGTCGCGGCCAGCTTGACCGGTGCAAGACTGGCATCGGTGCGCAACAGCGCGATGTCGGTCGTATGGTCGCGGCCGGCGATCGTGGCGGCCGCGGTGCTGCCGTCGGGGAGGCCGATCTGGATATCGCCCTCGTCGGCCAGCGCTTCGTCGGCGGTGACGATCAAGCCGGGCTTCCAGACGAAGCCGGTGGCGCGGGAGCGATGCGAATGCACGGCGACGACGGACGGCGCGGTACGCGTCACGACATCCGCGAGCGCGGACGAAAGGGACGACAGAGGAGTGGGGTCGGTCATGGAAGGCTCCTGTAGATTGTCCTCAATCTGGGATGTCGCGGGCGATTGCGAAACTGGCCGGGTGGCCAGGACAGACGGGGCGGGCCGGCCTCCGCAGGCCGGCGGCCGACGAACATGTGATTGGGACGCCCTCACGGGAACGTGTAGCAATCCAGGAATTGCACCGCACGTCCCTAAGCGTTTCCAGCGAGCCCCGACCGATGACCGCCGACCTCACCCGCCGCACCCTGCTCCAACTCGCCGGCGCGACCTCGCTCGCGATGGCGGCGGCCGCCGCCGCTCGGGCCGAGGGCATGCCGCAAGGCGGTGGGCCGACCTATGCCAGCCGCACGCCGATGCGGGTGGGCATGGTGACGCTCCGGGTCAAGAACCTCGACAAGGTCGCGGACTACTACCGCGACGTGATCGGACTGACCGTGATCGAGCGCTCCGCGACCGCCGCGACGCTCGGCACGGCCGGCATCACGCTGCTCGTGCTGGAAGCCCGTCCCGAGGCCGCGATCGAGCCGCGCAACGCCGCGGGCCTCTACCACACCGCCTTCCTGATGCCGTCGCGCAAAGATCTCGCGCGCTGGCTGGTGCACGCCGCCTCGCATCGCGTGCCGCTGTCGGGCTTCGCCGATCATCTCGTCAGCGAATCCGTCTATCTCGACGACCCCGAAGGCAACGGCATCGAGGTCTATGCCGACCGCGATCCCTCGCAATGGCAGTGGAGCGAGGGCAGCGTGAAGATGGCGAGCGACGAGCTCAACATCCCCGACCTCTTGTCGCTGACCAACACGCGCGTCGCAGACTACGCCAAGGCACCGGACGGTCTGCGCGTCGGCCACATGCATTTGCGTGTCGGCGATCTCGCCGAGGCCGAACGATTCTATCACGGCACGGTCGGCCTCGATCCGACCCGCCGCCGTGGCGGCGCCGCGTTCCTGTCGTCGGGCCGCTATCACCATCACCTCGGCATGAACGTCTGGCAGAGCCAGGGGGCCGGCCAACGCGACGATCAGACCACGGGGCTTGCCTGGTTCTCGCTGGTGATGGCGAAGCAGGACATTCTCGCTGCGCAGGAGGAACGCCTGCGCAAGGGCGGCGCGCAGGTCACTGCGCTCGCCAACGGTCTGGAGGCCGTCGATCCCTGGGGCACGCGGGTGCGCCTGATCAGGGTTTGATCGCCGGCACGGGCATTGCTATGACCGGTCAGGCGCTAGCCAGTTTTCCGGGGTTCAGCCTGACATGTCCGATTTTCACGGCGTCTTTCCTTATCTTGTTTCGCCCGTCGATGCCGATGGCACGGTGCGCACCGAGGTCCTCGGCAAGCTCTGCGACGATCTGATCGGCGCCGGCGTGCACGGGCTGACGCCGCTGGGTTCGACCGGCGAGTTCGCCTATCTCAATGCCGCGCAACGCAGCGCGATCGTGCAGACCACCATCCAGGCCGCGAAGGGACGCGTGCCGGTTGTGGCCGGCGTCGCCTCCACCTCGACGGCGGATGCGGTGGCGCAGGCGAAGGCCTATCAAAGACTCGGCGCCAACGGCATTCTGGCGATCCTGGAAGCGTACTTTCCGCTCGCCGATGCCCAGGTGGAATCCTATTTCCGCAGCATCGCGGATGCCGTGGACATCCCCGTCGTCATCTATACCAATCCGCAATTCCAGCGCTCCGATCTCACGCTCGACATCATCGCGCGCCTCGCTGAACATCCGCGCATCGGCTACATCAAGGACGCCTCGACCAACACCGGCCGGCTGCTCTCGATCATGAACCGCTGCGGCGATGCCTTGCGCGTGTTCTCGGCCTCCGCCCATATCCCGGCCGCGGTGATGCTGATCGGCGGGCTCGGCTGGATGGCGGGACCGGCCTGCATCATCCCGCGCCAGAGCGTCGCACTCTACGACCTCTGCAAGGCCGGCCGCTGGGACGAGGCCATGGCGCTCCAGCGCAGACTGTGGCGGATCAACGAGGCCTTTGCCCGATTCAACCTCGCCGCCTGCATCAAGGCGGGGCTGGCGATCCAGGGCTACGACGTCGGCGATCCCGTCCCGCCGCAGGCCGCGCTGTCGGCCGACGCCCGCAAGGTCGTGGGAGCGGCGTTGAGGGAGCTTGATTAACGAGCGGTCGTCCCCGCGATCGGTGCCGTAGGGTGGGCAAAGCGTAGCGTGCCCACCATTTGCCCGTCATTGAGGGTGGTGGGCACGGCGCGCGAAGAGCGCGCCTTTGCCCACCCGACGGAATCGCGGATTTGCGAGACGGCATGCCAAATCCATGCATATCCCGCCTAAAACCGCGGCTGGTATGCCTCCGATCGATCCGCTAAAAGGCTGCCCGCAGTTTCGAAAAGACCCTGAGGACCCCACGGAATGAACATTCTTCCCGGCAATTTGCGTTTCGGAGCGGGCCAGCCCGTCAAGCGTTTGGAAGACCAGCGGCTGCTCACCGGGAAGGGTCAGTTCATCGACGACAAGCCGGAGGAGGGCGCGCTGTGGTTGCATGTGCTGCGCTCGCCGCATGCCCACGCGAAGATCGTCTCGATCGACACCAGCGCCGCGGCCGCCATGCCCGGCGTCACCGCGATCTACACCGGCGCTGACCTCATCAAGGACGACATCGGCACCATCCCGACCTTGAGCATCTTCAAGCGCCCCGACGGCAAGCCCATGACGGTGCCGCCGCGCCGCCTGCTCGCCCATGAGATCGTGCGTTACACCGGCGAAGCCGTGGCCGCAGTGGTGGCCGCCTCGCGCGCCGAGGCGCAGAGCGCGGCCGAGGCCATCGTCGTCGAATACGATGTGCAGCCCGCCGTGGTCGACCCCGTCGAGGCCGTAAAACCCGGCGCGCCCGTGGTGTGGCCGGAGGCGCCCGACAACATCGTCGGCGCGATGAGCTATGGCGATGCCGCCAAGGCGGACGAGGCGTTTGCCAAGGCTGCGCATACGGTCGAGCTCGACATCGTCAGCCAGCGTCTGGTGCCCTCCGCGATGGAGCCGCGCTCGACCATTGCCGAGATCGACAAGAAGACCGGCCGTCTCCTCCTGCATGTGCAGTCGCAGACGCCGGCCTCGACCCGCGACGTGCTGGCGGAAGCCGTGCTCAAGCGCCCCAAGGACAGCGTCCGCGTGCTGGTCAGCGACATCGGCGGCGGCTTTGGTCAGAAGACCAACCTCTATCCGGAAGACGGCATCGTCGCCTATGCCGCGACCAAGCTGAACAGGAAGATCCGCTGGCGCGGCGACCGCACCGACGAATTCGTCGGCGGCACCCACGGCCGCGATCTCACCTCGACCGCGTCGTTCGCGCTCGACGAGAAGGGCAAGGTGCTGGCCTATCGCGTCAAGTCGATCGGTTGCACCGGCGCTTACTCCTCGGGTGCGGCGAACATCATTCCGCTGGTGCTAGGGCCGTTCGTGCAGACCGGCGTCTACGATTTGCCGCTGGTGCATTTCGAGGTGCAGTCGGTGATGACCCACACCGCGCCGGTCGGTGCCTATCGCGGTGCCGGTCGTCCCGAAGCGGTGTTCATCGTCGAGCGCCTGTTCGACGCAGCCGCCCGAAAGATCGGCATGGATCCGCGCGCGATCCGGAAGGTGAATTACATCAAGCCGGCACAGCTGCCCTACACCAACGCCGCCGGGCAGGTTTACGATTCCGGCGCCTTTGCGCACATGCTCGATCGCGCCGTGAAGTTGGCCGATTGGGACGGCTTTGCCGCGCGCAAGAAGGCGGCGAAGAAGAAGGGCCTGCTCTACGGCCGCGGGCTCACCTCCTACATCGAATGGACCGGCGGCCGCGCCCACACCGAGAAGGTCAGCCTGCACGCGACCTCGCAGGGTCGGGTGGTTCTACACTCCGGCACCATGGCGATGGGGCAGGGGCTGCAGACCACCTACACCCAGATGATCTCCGACACGCTCGGCATTGCCATGGACAAGATCGACGTCGTCCAGGGTGACACTGATCTCGCCATGGGCTTTGGCAGCGTCGGCTCGCGTTCGCTGTTCGTTGGCGGCACGGCGGTCGCGGTCTCGTCGAATGATTTGATCCAGAAGGCGCGCGAGAAGGCGGCGAACGTGCTCGAGACCTCGGTCGAGGACATCGAATATCAGGGCGGCATGCTCACCGTGGTCGGCACCGACCGCCGCATCAGCCTGTTCGATCTCGCCGAGAAGGAGGGCGGCGCCAAGCTCAGCGTCGATTCCGAAGGCGAGGTCGATGGCCCGAGCTGGCCGAACGGCACGCATATCTGCGAGGTCGAGATCGATCCGGAGACCGGCGTCTCCCGCGTCGTGCGCTACACCACCGTCGACGACGTCGGTGTCGCCGTGAACCCGATGCTGGTCACCGGCCAGATCCATGGCGGCGTCGCGCAGGGCATCGGTCAGGCGCTCTATGAGGGCGTCTCGTATGATTCCGACGGTCAGCTCCTCACCGCGAGCTACCAGGATTACTGCATCCCGCGCGCCGACGACGTGCCGCCGATCGTGGTGACGCTGGACGATTCCGCGCCCTGCCGCACCAATCCGCTCGGCGCCAAGGGCTGCGGCGAATCCGGCGCCATCGGCGGCCCGCCCTGCGTCACCAACGGCGTGATGGATGCGCTCGCCGAGCTCGGCATCACCCAGCTCAACACGCCGCTGACGCCGCAGAAGATATGGAAGGCGATCAAGGACGCGAAGGTGGCAGGCTAAGAGGGCGGTGCTTAGCCGGATGGAGCGTAGCGAAATCCGGGCCCGCGCTATTGCCACAACGTCATTGCGAGCGCAGCGAAGCAATCCAGAATCTTTCCGCGGAGGAAGTCTGGATTGCTTCGTCGCAAGGGCTCCTCGCAATGACGGCGGAGAGAGTTGTGGCCCTCAAATCCCCAGCATCATCTTCGCAATAATATCGCGCTGGATCTCCGAGGTGCCGCCGAAGATCGTGTAGGCCCGGCCGTTGAGATATTCCGGCACCACCGTCAGCATCTCCTCAGGCGTCGCCGGCGCGTGGTTGAGCTTGTAGAGCGGGCGCATCGGTTCGACCGCGAGGGCGTCGTGACCGATCACGTCGGCCCCCAGCCGTGTCACGGCCTGGCGGATCTCGCTATTGCGCAGCTTCAGGATCGACGACACCGCGCCGGGATTTTGGCCGGTCTGAAGTGCGGAGAGCACGCGCAGCTCGGTCATCTCCAGTGCGTCGATGTCGATTTCGACCTCGGAGATGCGCGCGGCGACATCCGGACTGTCGATCGCGCGTCCCGTCAGGTCCGACTCGGCCAGCTCCGCGATCGCCTTCAACCCCTCGCGCAGCTTCGCTGACGCAATGCCGGAGCCGCGCTCGAACTCGAGCAGATATTTGCCGTAGGTCCAGCCCTTGCCTTCGTCGCCGACGCGATTGGCCACGGGCACCCGCACATCGTCGAAGAACACCTGGTTGACCTCGTGGTCGCCGCCGATGGTGATGATCGGGCGTGTCGTGATACCCGGCGTCGTCATGTCGATCAGAATAAAACTGATGCCGTCCTGCTGCCGCGGCCCCTCGCTGGTGCGCACCAGCGCGAACATGCGGTTGGCGTGGTGCGCATGGGTGGTCCAGATTTTCGTGCCGTTGATGATGTAGTCGTCGCCGTCGCGCACCGCGCGCGTCTTCAGTGAGGACAGGTCGGAGCCGGAGCCCGGCTCGGAATAGCCCTGGCACCAATAGTCTTCGCCGGAGAGAATGCGCGGCAGATAAAAATTCTTCTGCTCCGCCGAGCCGAAGCCGATGATGACGGGCCCGACCATCTTCACGCCCATCACGTTGACGTTGGGCACGCCAGCGCGCGCGGATTCAGTCTCGAAAATCCAGCGCTGCGCCGGCGTCCAGTCCGGGCCGCCATGTTCGGCCGGCCAGCCCGGCGCGCCCCAGCCCTGCCGGTGCAGCGCGCGCTGCCAAGCCATGCCGATATCCGGATCGGAGAACACCGACGGCGTCAGCGCGGTTGCGCGCTTCATCTCTTCGGTGAGATTCTTGGCGATGAAGCCGCGCACCTCGTCCTGGAAGGCGCGCTCCTCGGCGTTGAACGAGAGGTCCATGATGCGCTCCTTGTGTCAGGCCGTGCGGCTAAGCTGGGCGTGGCGGCTAAAATGATGCGCGCTGCCGCCGAACAGCGTGTCGAAGGCGACCAGCCGTTTGAAATAGGCGCCGACCTCGAGCTCCTCGGTGACGCCCATGCCGCCGTGGAGCTGGATCGACTGCTCGCCGACGAAGCGCGCGCATTTGCCGATCTTCGCTTTCGCGCCCGACGCAGCCCGCGCGCGCTCGACCGGCGGGCTATCTGCTTTCAGCGCGGCGCGCAGCGCCATCGAGCGCGCCTCGTCGACCTGCATTGCCATGTCGGCGAGGCGGTGGCGGATCACCTGGTTCGCGGAGAGCGGCCGGCCGAACTGCTTTCGGATCTTGGTGTATTCCAGCGTAGTGTCGAGCAGCGTCTGCATGATGCCGACGGCTTCCGCGCCAAGCGCGGCCATGGCGCGATCGACGGCCAATTCGATCGCGGGCAGGGCATCGCTGCCGTCACCCAGGAGAGCGTCCTCCGGTAGCTCGACGCCTGATAGTTCGATGTTGCAGGCCCGGCCGCCGCCGAGGCGCTCATAGTCGTTGATGGCGACGCTCGGCGTCTTTGCCGGGACCAGGAGCAGGCCGATCCACCCCGATGGTCCCTTATGGTCGTGGATATGCGCGGAGACGATGATCTCGTCGGCGGCGTGGCCGTCGAGCACCGCGATTTTGCTGCCGGCAAGACGCCAGCCTTGCGCCGTCTTGTGGGCGACGGTCGCGACCTTGGCGAGATCGAACCGCGCCGCGCGCTCGGAATGGGCGAAGGCGAGTTTCAGTGATCCGTCCGCGACCTTCGGCAGCCTCGCCTGCTTCTGCGTCGTGCTGCCGCACTTCTCGATCAGCGCCGCTCCCAGCACGACCGTCGCGACATACGGCTCGGACACCAGCCCGCGGCCAAAAGCTTCCATCAGAATGCCGATCTCGACCGCGCCGCCACCGAGCCCGTCAAACTCTTCGGGAATCGGCAGCGCCAGCCAGCCAAGCTCGGCGAACTGCTTCCACACCGCAGGGCTGAAGCCGGACGAGTCCTTCGCCATCTTGCGGCGATGATCGGCGTCGTAGCTTTCGGCCACGAAGCGATCCGCGCTCTCGCGCAGCAGCCGTTGCTCGTCACTGAGATTGAGGTCCATGTCGTTACTCCGCGGCCGCCGGCGGCTTGCGCACGGAGGGATGCAGTCCGGATGGATCGACCACCGTGCCGAACTCGTGAAGGTTATGGGCGTGACAGAGCTGATGCAGCGCAAAGGCCTGGTCGATCGCGGCGGGCTGGCCCATCACATCGACCGAGCGATTCACCGCTTCCTTGGTCAGCTTCAGCGCGAAGGACGGCTTTGATGCGATCCGGCGCGCCAGCTCCAGCACCGACGCTGAAAGTTCCGTGCGCGGCACGACCCGGTTGACCATGCCGAGCTGATGCGCCTCCTGCGCGCTCCAGCTGTCGGCAGTGAACAGGAATTCCTTGGCCTTGCGCGGGCCGAGCTCCCAGGGATGCACGAACCATTCGACGCCGCAGACGCCCATGGTCACCACGGGATCGCAGAACTGCGCATCGTCGCTGGCGACGATGAGGTCGCAGGCCCAGGCCAGCATCAGCCCACCGGCGATGCATTTGCCGTGCACCTCGGCAATGGTCGGCTTGGCGAGGTTGCGCCAGCGCCGCGTGATCTGGAGATAGATTTCCTGTTCGCGCGCGAAGCGGCCATGCGCGTTCGCCTCCGCAAAGCCACCCCAATTTCCGATCGGCGGAAAATCGGCACCTGCGGCATTCTTGCCGCCGGGACGCAAATCGTGCCCTGAGGAGAAGTGCGGCCCGTTGCCGGCGAGGATGATGACCTTGACCGCATCGTCCTGCACCGCCTCGTCGAACGCGGCGTTGAGGTCGTAGGTCATCTGCAGGTTCTGCGCATTGCGCGCCTCGGGCCGGTTCATCACGATCCGGACAATCGCCGGCTCCGGCCGCTCCACGAGGATGGTCTCGAACGAGGACATGGCGCTTCCCCCTAGCGTTTCCGTTCTTGTTTTGCTCAAGTTGACTATGTCGGCCAGGGATAGGCAAGAGGCTTGCGTAAATCGGCTGCTTTTCGTGTCCAATCTGGTAGTTTGCGTCAGATTCCACCGGGAGAAATCTGATGCGCAAGATCCTGACCGTGCTGGCGGCTCTGGCCTCGCTGAGCCTGACCAACTGCGGCTACAACGCCATCCAGAGCGAGGACGAGCAGATCAAGGGCAACTGGTCCGAGGTCGTGAACCAGTATCAGCGCCGCGCCGATCTCGTGCCCAGTCTCGTCAACTCGGTGAAGGGCTTTGCGCAGCAGGAGAAGGACGTGCTGCTCGGCGTCACCAATGCGCGCGCCAAGGTCGGCAGCATCCAGGCGACGCCCGAGGTGCTGAACGACCCCGCCGCCTTCCAGAAGTTCCAGGCCGCCCAGGGCGAGCTCTCCAGCGCGCTGTCGCGTCTCTTGGTCGTCACCGAGAACTATCCGCAGCTCAAGTCGGACGCGCTGTTCAAGGATCTGATGTCGCAGCTCGAAGGCACCGAGAACCGCATCACGGTCGCGCGCAACCGCTACATCAAGGCGGTGCAGGACTATAACGTCACCATCCGCTCGTTTCCGAGCAACCTCACCGCGATGATGTTCGGCTACAAGGAGAAGCCGAATTTCTCGGTCGACAACGAGAAGGAAATCTCGACCGCGCCGAAGGTCGATTTCAATCCGGCGCCTGCGCCGGCGCCGTCGAAGTAGCTGCGCGCCGTTTTGCGAATGCGCCCAGCCCCACCCACCGCCGTCATTCCCCGCGAAGGCGGGGAATCCAGTACGCCGCGGCTTCTCCGTAATCCGCTGGCGTCTCTGGAATACTGGATCGCCCGGTCAAGCCGGGCGATGACAGCGGGGTTGTGGCGAGCCTGTTCGGTCTTCTCGTCGTGTGTCTTCGCGATCGCACTCCTCTTCGTCTTCGCATTCCCCGCCTTCGCCGATGTCGCCGTGCCGCAACTCACCGGCCGCGTGGTCGATCAGACCGGCACGCTGTCGAGCGGCGACGTCGCCGCGCTCACGCAAAAGCTGCGTGACTTCGAGACTCGAAAAGGCAGCCAGGTCGCTGTCCTGATCGTGCCGACCACGCAGCCAGAGACGATCGAGCAGTTCGCGATCCGCGTGGCGGACGCCTGGAAGATCGGCCGCAAGAAGGTGGACGACGGCGCGATCCTCGTCGTCGCCAAGAATGACCGCCATTTGCGCATCGAGGTCGGCTACGGCCTCGAGGGCGCACTCACCGACGTCACCTCGCGGCGGATCATCGACGAGATCATCACACCGAAGTTCAGGACGGGCGATTTCGCCGGCGGTATCTCCGATGGCGTAGATCGCATGATCCGCGTGATCGACGGCGAGCCGCTGCCAGTACCTTCGCCGACTGTGAATTTCGGCAATCTGGACGATCTCGCGCCGCTGTTCATTGTGACGCTGTTCGCCTCCATCGGGGTCGGCGGGTTCTTCCGGGCCATGCTGGGACGGCTGGTCGGATCGTTGGCGACCGGTGGCATCATCGCAGCGCTGACCTGGCTCATTCTCGGCTCTCTCACGCTGGCGATGGCGCTCGGCGTCGTCGGTTTCATTATCGGCTTCATCGCCGATCTGTTTTCGGCGATGGCGCCAAGCTCGGGGTCGTCGCGCGGCGGCTCGTGGTCGAGCGGTTCTTCGGGCGGCGGCTGGAGCAGCGGATCGTCGTCCAGCGACAGCGGCGGATTCAGCGGCGGTGGTGGCAGTTTTGGCGGCGGCGGCGCCTCGGGGAGCTGGTAGCGGTCATGAGGATCAAGCGCATTGCCAGACATCTCGTGCAGCATCATTGGCGCGCGAAGCAGATCTTTCCACCAGCCGTGCTCGCCCGCATCGAGCAGGCGATCAAGCAGGGTGAGACCGCGCATTCCGGCCAGGTCCGTTTCGTCGTCGAAGGCGCGCTCGACGGGCGGCCACTGTTCCGCAACCAGCCGGCCCGCGCGCGCGCGCTCGATGTGTTCTCTCACTTGCGCATCTGGGATACCGCGCACAACAACGGCGTCCTGATCTATCTCCTGCTTGCCGATCGCGACGTCGAGATCGTGGCCGACCGCGGCATTCATGCGAAGGTCGGTGACGAGGGCTGGGAGAACATCTGCCGCGCGATGGAGGCCGAGTTCGCCTCCGGCCAGTTCGAGCGCGGCGTGATCGGCGGCATCGCTGCGGTATCGCGCGAGCTGTCGCGGCATTTTCCGCCGCAGGGCCCGCACGCGAACGAACTGCCGGATGCGCCGGTCGTGATGTGACGGATAGTGATTGGGAGCCGGCGGGTGCGGCGCGCTCCGTCATTGCGAGCGCAGCGAAGCAATCCAGACTGCGGCTTTGGAAAGATTCTGGATTGCTTCGCTGCGCTCGCAATGACGGTGTGGAGGCAGCCATTCCGCGGCCGTTCATCTTCCCCCGCTTACAATTTGTTTCACGCCTGCCACACCGGTTCCACGTTCCCGGCCAAATTCGGCCCCGGATGACTTCCTAAAATTTCGGTAAGCGGGTCCCTAAGTAAGGATTTCGCAAGCAATGAAAGTTACCAAAAGGTCAATCCAGAGTGGAGTATTCGAACTGTGAGCGAACCAATGGCTGAGCAGGCTGCCCGAGAGATCGGCGAAGAGATCGGCGAACAGGCGAGCGTCGTCGAACCCGCCGCGACTGCACCTGCCGTCGAGGCTGCCGGCATCGAGGCCCCCTCGATCGCCCCGGACCATGAGTCGCCGCCCAAGCCGGATCCCGTCAAGGTGGAAGCCCCCAAGGTCGAGCCGCCAAGAATCGAGGCATCGAGAATCGAGGCGCCGAAGTTCGAAGCCAAAGCCGAGACCAAGCCCGAGCCGAAGCCCGGCAAGCTCATCGTCATGGCACCGTCGGAGCGCTCCTGGGAGCGCGAGGAGTTTGCCCCGCATGTGAAGGCGGACGAGCCGCGCGAGACCGGCGGCAAGCGTCGCCTGTCGGCGATGGCCGCGGTGGTGGCGATCGCCGCCAGCGTCGGCGCCATCAGCGGCGCGCTTGCGACCGCCGGCATGATGCACTTCGCAGCCCCGGCCCCCGCGCCGGCGCAGGTCGCCGACACCAGCGCGCTGGAATCCTCGGTTGCCAGGATCGATGCCGATGTCGTCGCACTGAAGGCGAATGTCGAGCACACCTCCAAGACCGGCCTCGGCCAGTTCAACCGGGCCAATGACCGCCTCGACAAGCTTGAGAAGGCCCAGGCCGAGCCGATGGCCAAAATCGCAAAGCTGTCCGAGACCGTCGACAAGCTCCGCGCCACGCCGCCGGCGGCCCCCGCGCAGGCTGCCGCCGCCGCGAAGGAAACCACCGGCTCGATCGCGCCGACCCAAATTGCGACCGCCGCCGCCGCACCGGTTCCGACCCCTGCCGCGCCCAAGACCGAGGTCGGCCGGTTGCCGACGATCGACGGCTGGGTTCTGCGCGACGTCGCCAATGGCGGCGCGCTGATCGAGGGCCGCGGCGGCCTCTACGAGGTCTATGCCGGTGACCCCATCCCCGGAATTGGCCGCGTCGACGCGATCCGCCGCCAGGACGGCCGCTGGGTCGTCGTCACCAGCAAGGGCCTGATCGTCGCGCGTTGAGCGCTGGACATTCGACTTTCGAAGAGGCGCTTCACCACTACGTGAAGCGCCTTTTGACTTGAATAGGCCGGCTCAGGCGGTGTTACTGAAGGCATGAGCCGCGCGTTGCGAATTCTCGTTGCTGCCGCCGTCTTGCTTGGCGGGACTGTTTCGCTTTTCGCAGCGGAGAACGTGCCCTTGACGCGCGGCACGGCGATCATCGATCCCGATCTGCTCCGCAATCTCGACCACAGCGACTCGCTCACGATCTCGCGCCTGCTATGGCCGGAGCGGAACGCGGACTTTCCGTTGACGACCGATTTACTGTTCTCGTCGCTGTCGCAGCTCAAGGACATTCCATCTGCGATCGACGCGGAGTTCGACCGCTACATCATCGGGCAGAAGGCGGCGTACCCGACCGAGACCATCGGCGTCGGGGAAGGCTTTGACGTGCAGCTGTTCGATCGGGCCAATCTGAAATCGCGCGACACCCGCTTCGTGCTGGCGGGCATCGTCAATCGCATGGACCGCGCCTATGTCTCGGAGGAGTCGTGCGGTGAGATCAGGCTGATCTATCGGCTGGTGCGTTTCGAGAGTAAGCCGGAAGGTGGCAAGACCGCGACGCGTCTGCCGATGACGTTCAATCTGGTGATGAAGGCACGCGATGCGCGCCAGACCGATGCGAGCGGCAAGCCTGTCACCTGTGCTGAGGTCGCGCGGCGGTGGCTCGACAATGGCGACTGGCAGGGGCTGATCGGCGGCGGCATCTCCCCTTCCGACGCCATGCTCGATCGCATCGAGACCAATATCCAGATCTCGATCGCGCCGAAATCAGCACTGCACGATTTCCGCTCCGACTATCTGCTCAAGGTGTTCAAGTACAACGCGGCCGCGAAGACGTTCGAGGAATCGACGCTGGAGAACCAGATCGACCGCGACCGGATCGCCGCGGACGATGCGCTCCGACGTGACTTCAAGGCGTGGCTGCTTGCGCCGGAAAATCTCCGCGAGTTCGATCGCGGCACGGTGCTGATCCCCGAGAAATTCCTGGCCAAGGCCGCGGTGGTGCCGACGCCTGCCGGCCTCGATGCCTCCGGATTGCAGCCGGAGTTCGGCATGATGCAAGGGGAAGGAAAAGGGGAGGGCAAGGACAATCCCGTCTTCACCGACAACGACGTTGTCGGCGCGCTGAAGCAGGCCGCCGCGCGCGGGGACATGCAGAACATCCGCTCGGTCGCAGGCTTCCAGCGCCGCCTCAACGACGTTACCTGCGCCGGCTGCCACCAGACCCGCGGCATCGGCGGCTTCCACTTCCCGGGCGTCGATTGGCTGGCGGACAACCCGTCGAATTCCACCATCGTGCCGGCCTCGCCGCATTTCTTCGGCGACCAGGTCCGCCGCCGCGACATCCTGACCGCATTCGCCGCGGGCAAACGCCCTGATTTCTCACGCGGATTTGCCAGCCGGCCGCAGACCCGCGGCAGCCAGGAGCTGGCCGGCACCGAATATCAGGACGGCTGGGGCGCCCATTGTTCCCTGCAAAATGCGGGATCGGGAACGTCGGACAGGAGTTTTACGTCATGGAGCTGTGCTAAAGGTCTCACCTGTCAGGCTGCCGCGGCATCGAGCCGCATCGGCATGTGCTTCATCAAGACGCGTTAGCGCGTGATCCGGAAAAGTGTGCAGCGGTTTTTCGAAAAGATCACGCGCCAGATAAAACCAGCAACCGGTTTGGATGACCCATGACTGAGACCAGCGACGCCGACAAGGAGCGCAATCGCGAGATCGCGCGCAATGAGGAAGCCAAGCAGGTCACCGGCAGCATTCGCGTCAGCACCTGGGCGGTCGCGGTGGTTGTGATCGTCGGCGGGATTCTGTTCACGCTGGGGTGGCTGGCGCTGAGGGGTTAGTACCAGCGCCCTCACTTCGCGTAGTTCGTCATCCGCTTTCCCGGCAGCAGCTCATAGGCCGGCTTCCAGCCGGGCAGCGCGGCCATGCGGCCAAGCCAGGCGTGGACGGCGGGATGGCTCGCCGCGAAATCAAAACCGTGCTCATCGCTCGGATAGTGCAGGTAGGCCATCATCGAGATATCGGCGACCGTCGGCCTCGTGCCGATCGCGAAGGCATTGTGCTGGAGATGTCCGTCGAGAATGCCGAGGAAGTCCTCGAGCCGCCGGCGAAAATGCTTCAGCACCTGCGGATCGTTTTTCTCGGTGAACGCCCGCATGAAGCGGTAGGTCGCCATGTAGCCGGTGAGCTTGTGGTTGTCCCAGAACAGCCAGCGCAGCAGCTCGAACGTCTCGTCCTCGGTCTCGGCGCCGAAACGGCCGTACTGCTCGGCAAGCTTCAGCAGCAAGGGCGCGGTCTGCGTCATCTTTACGCCGTCGACCTCGAGCACGGGAATCTCGCCCATCTCGTTCACGGCCTTGCGCCATTCCGCCGTGCGCGTGACGCCGCCGCCGAAATCGGTCCATACCGGCTCGAACCTCTCGCCGCAAAGCGTCAGCATCAACGCCAGCTTGTAGCTGTTGCCGGATTCCGGGAAGTAGTGCAGGCGGTAGTTGGGCATGAGGACCTCACGAGACGCGATGTTGTCGTGAGTTTATAGCGAGATCGTCCCACGCCGTCATTGCGAGTGCAGCGAAGCAATCCAGCAATGCATCTGCGATGGGATCCTAGATTGCTTCGCTGCGCTCGCAATGACGAGGTTGCGAGGGCGTGCCGACCCTAACCAACAGCCCCCAAACCCCGCAGCTGCTTGATCGCCTTCTCGTCGTATCCCGCCCCGCGCAAAATCTCGTCACTGTGCTCGCCGACGCCGGGCGGCTTGCGCGGCTGGACCTTCTTGGCGCCGTCGATCCAGATCGGGCTGGAGATGGTGAGCATGGTGTCGTTCTCGAACGGCACCAGCACCTCGTTGTCGAGCATCTGCTTGTCGTTGGGGATGTCGTCGAGAATGCCGACGATGCCGAACACCAGGCCGTTGCCGTCGAGGATCTTGCGCCATTCGGCAAGATCCCTGGTCGCGAAGGTCTCGTCGAAGATCTTGATCAGCTCGACCGAGCGGGCGTGGCGGTCGGGTTTGGTGGCAAAGCGCGGATCGGTGATCAGGTCTTCGCGTCCCAGGCACTTGGCCAGCGTCGGGAACTGCTTCTCCTCGCTCAGCAGCGACAGGATCAGCCAGCGGCCGTCCTTGCACTGGTAATGGTTGGCGACGGCGTTGAGCGCGCGCTCGCGCGGGCGTCTCTCAGCGAACTTGGCGCCGCAGAGCTTTGCCTGCGCCAGCACGCTCGCCGCCCACACGCCGTTGGCCATCAGGTTGGAGGCGACATGCGAGCCCTTTCCGGTCTTCTCGCGCTGATACAGCGCGGTGACGATGGCGCCGTAGAACGCCATGGCGCAGGGATGGTCGCCCATGCCGGCGACCGAGCGAGCCGGCGTCGTGTGGGTGTCGGCGCGGACGAGGTCCATCAGGCCGGAGCGCGCCCAATAGGCGTTGCTGTCGAAGCCGGGCTTGTTGGCCTCTTCGCCCTTTTCGCCATAGCCGGTGAAGGAGGCGTAGATCAGCCGGTCGTTGAGATGGGCGAGATGATCATAGGTGATGCCGAGCTTGGCGCGGACGGGCGGCGGCATGTTGGTGATGAAGACGTCGGCCTCTTCCACAAGCTTGTAGAGCACGGCCTGCGCCTCCGGCTTTGCGAGGTCGAGCGCGATGCTCTTCTTGTTGCGGGCCTCCAGCAGCCAGGCGAAATTGTGCTCGCTGGTCGGATAGCCCGGAATGTTGGGCAGATTGCGGTAAGGGTCGCCGGCGCCGGGCGGCTCGATCTTGATGACGTCGGCGCCGAAATCCGACAGCACGGTCGCGGCCGCGGGCGCTGCGATGAAGCTCGCGCAGTCCAGAACCTTCAGGCCTGCAAAAATGCCCTTTTCCATCGCGGCGGTGCTCCCTCGCTCTTGTTGTTTCCCGCGCGCTGGAATTGGCGCAGGCCAAGTCATGGCAGCATTAGACCGATGTTTCGCCGGGATGCAACGGCGCCGGGCGCAGGGCTTCACTCCTCCCCTGCAAGCAGCGCGGCATTACCGCCGGCTGCCGCGGTGTTGATCGTCACGGTCTGCTCGGTTGCAAAGCGCGCGAGGTAATGCGGGCCGCCCGCCTTCGGGCCGGTTCCGGACAGCCCGTTGCCGCCGAAGGGCTGCACGCCGACTACGGCGCCGATCATGTTGCGGTTGACATAGATGTTGCCGACCTGGACGCGATCGATGATCGCCTCGATGGTGTCGTCGATGCGGGAGTGAACGCCGAGCGTGAGTCCATAGCCGCTGCGCTCGATCGCCTGCAGGACGCGGTCGAGGTTTTCCGCGCGATAGCGCACGACGTGCAGGATCGGACCGAACACCTCATCGGTGAGCTGGCCGGCGTCCTTGAGCTCGAAAATGTGCGGGGCGACGAAGCAGCCATCGGGCACAGTGCCGGCAAAGTGCAGCCGCGCCTCGCTCTTCATCCTCGCGATATGCGCATCGAGGCGCTGCTTGGCCTCGGCGTCGATCACCGGACCGACATGGGTTGCGACATCGCTGGGATCACCGATCCTGAGTTCCCGCGCCGCGCCCGCGATCATCTCGATCATGCGGTCGGCGACGTCCTCCTGCACGAACAGCAGCCGCAGCGCCGAGCAGCGCTGGCCGGCGGAGCGGAAGGCCGAAGTGACGACGTCGTCGGCGACCTGCTCGGGCAGCGCGGTCGCATCCGCGATCATGGCGTTGATGCCGCCGGTCTCCGCGATCAGCGGCACGATCGACCCGTCCTTGGCGGCGAGCGTCCGGTTGATCGCCCGCGCGACCTCGGTCGAGCCGGTGAAGACGACGCCGGCGATGTCGGCATGCGCGGTCAGCACGGCGCCGATGCGGCCGTCGCCGGTGACGAGATACAACGCGCTCCTGGGAATGCCGGCCTCGTGCAGCAGGGCTACGGCCTCGCGGGCGATGCGCGGCGTCTGCTCGGCGGGTTTTGCAACGACGCTGTTGCCGGCCATCAATGCCGCCGTGACCTGGCCCAGGAAGATCGCCAGCGGAAAATTCCACGGCGAGATCGCGACGAAGGCGCCGCGCCCGCGCATGGCGAGCGCATTGCTCTCGCCGGTCGGGCCCGGCATGGCGGCATCAACGCCGAACAGCTTCCGGCCCTGCGCGGCATAATAGCGGCAGAAGTCGGCGGCCTCGCGCAGCTCCGACAGCGCATCGTCCAGCGTCTTGCCGCCCTCGGCTTGCAGCAACGCGATGAAATGGGCGCTCCGGCTCTCCAGAAGATGCGCGGCCTGCTCCAGTGCGGCCGCGCGCGTGGCCGCCGGCGTTCGGCTCCAGGCGGCAAAACCGGCGCGCGCAGCCGTCACCGCCGCATTGGCTCGGTCCGGCGTTGCATCCGCGATCGGCTTGAGGCCGGCTGCCTCGGCCTTCACCTCTGCCAGCAACCGGTCGAGCGCCGCGCGCGTGCCGAATTCAACGCCGCGCGAATTGCGCCGCTCCGGCGCGAACAGATCGCCCGGCAGCGGAATTTTGGGATGAGCCGCCGCTTGCGGCCGGACGATGGCATCGGCCGGACGCTGCAACAGCGCCACAACCGGCACGCGATAGTCGGCCGCCTGCGCCACGAACGACGAGTTGGCGCCGTTCTCCAGCAGTCGCCGCACCAGATAGGCGAGCAGGTCGCGATGGCTGCCGACCGGCGCATAGGTGCGGTAGGCGATGTCGGGATGATCCTTGACGTGATCCTTGGCGAGCTGCTCGTAGAGCGCTTCGCCCATGCCATGCAGGCGCTGGAATTCGAAGCCGCCGCCATCTTGCGCAAGCTCCAGCACGGTCGCGACCGTCAGCGCGTTGTGGGTGGCGAATTGCGGGAAGATGCGCGGCCGCAGGGCCAACAGCTTCTGCGCGCAGGCGACGTAGTTCAGATCCGTCATCGCCTTGCGCGTGAACACGAGATAGCCGTCCAGCCCGCGCTCCTGTGCGCGCTTGATCTCGGTGTCCCAATAGGCGCCCTTGACCAGCCGCACCATCAGCTTGCGGTCATGGGCGCGGGCGAGCGCGTCGACATAGTCGATCACGGCGCTGGCGCGCTTCTGATAGGCCTGGATCGCCAGGCCAAATCCGTCCCAGCCGCTGAGCGAGGGATCGGCGAGCGTTGCCGCGATGACGTCTAGCGACAGCTCCAGCCGGTCGGCTTCCTCGGCGTCGACGGTGAAGTTCAGATCATGGGCCTTGGCGCGCTGCGCCAGGTCCAGCAGTTGCGGCACCAGCTCGGCCATCACGCGGGCGCGGCTGATCGCCTCGAAGCGCGGATGCAGCGCCGACAGCTTGACCGAGATGCCGGGCCGGTCGGGCAGGGGATGGCTGCCCGCCGCCTTGCCGATGGTCTCGATCGCACTGGCATAGGCGTCGAAATAGCGCTTGGCATCCGCCGCGGTGCGCGCACCTTCACCGAGCATGTCGAAGGAGTAGCGCGGCCTCTCACCGGAGCGCGGCTTACCCCGCTCCAGTGCCTGCTCGATGGTCTCCCCCAGCACGAAATGGTTGCCCATCAGCCGCATCGCCTGACGTGTGGCGGTGCGCACCGCCGGCGCGCCGAGCCGCTTCACCAGCCGACCGATGGTGCCGTCGGGCGTCTCGCCGGGCTGGATCACCCGCGCCGAGAGGCCGAGCGCCCAGGCCGAGGCGTTGACCAGGAAGGCCGTGGACTTGGTCTCGTGGTGGATGAAGTCGCCCTCGCCGAGCTTGTCCTCGATGAACTGGTCGGCGGTGCGCGCGTCGGGCACGCGGAGCAGCGCCTCGGCCAGCACCATCAGGGCGAGCCCCTCCTTGGTCGAAAGCGCGAACTCCCGCAGCATGTCCTCGACCCCGCCAAGCCGGTCGTCGCGCTTGCGGATCGCCTCGATCAGCCGCGTCGCGGTGCGGTCGATCCGCGCCTCCTGCGGCGGACTGAGATGCGAAGCCGGCAAGAGCTGCGCGGCAATCTCGGCATCATCGGGCGCGTAGGGGGCGGTGAAGGGCGGCGGGATGTTCGGCATGGCGTGTCCTGTGGCTGAAATCCAGGATAAGGCCCGCTAGGCCGTAGTTCGATAGACAATTTAGCCAATTTGCCTTAGGAAATGAAGGTCATTGACGCATTGGCCGCATAAAATATGGAACTCGACCGAATCGACCGGAAGATCCTCTCCATTCTGCAGCAGGACGGGCGCATCGCCAATGTTGAGCTCGCCGAGCGCATCGGGCTGTCGCCGACCTCAGTTGGCGAGCGGCTGAAGCGGTTGCAACGTGAGGGCTTTGTCGAGGGCTATGGGGCGCGGCTCAATCCGCACCGGCTCGGCCTGGGTCTTCTGGTGTTCGTCGAGGTGCTGCTCGACAAGACCACGCCCGACATTTTCGAGCGCTTCGCACGCGCGGTGAAACTCGCGCCCGAGGTGCTGGAGTGTCACATGGTTGCAGGCGGCTTCGACTATCTTGTGAAGGCGCGGCTTGCGGACATGACCGCCTATCGACGCTTCCTCGGCGAGACCCTGCTGTCGATGCCGGGCGTGCGCGAGACGCGAACCTATGCGGTGATGGAAGAGATCAAGCGCGACGCACCATTGCCGGTGGACTAACGAAGTGCCGTCGCGATTGTCATTGCTGTGGCCTTGAACGAGCGGTCTTCGCGGGAAAATAGTTCTCCGTGTGCAATCGCAACGCCCGTCGTCGAATGCACTGGCCGTCTTCTAAAATTTTTTTTGCCCGGCTCCCGAACAGATCCGGGAGGCAGCAAAGGCTGCCGGGCTTATACTTTGAGGTTCTCTGCGGAGGTCTTGCCCCGGTTTGCGATCTCTTCGTATTCCACCGTCTGTCCTTCGTTCAGGGACGACAGACCGGCTTTCTGCACTGCCGAGATATGCACGAACACATCCTTGCCGCCCGACGCAGGCTGGATAAATCCATAACCCTTCGTCGGGTTGAACCACTTGACCGTACCTTTAGCCATCACGTCTTCTCCGCGGGTCTTCCTCCGAGATCTCGAACGCCAGTCCCCGCCAACCGGCCGGTTCGGTCCTAACAGGATACGCGGAATGTGGCCGGCTTGGTAGCTCAAACCATATCGGCATTTCGCCGAATTCCGCTCAACTTCGCAGCGTTTTTGCCGATTTTGCCCGTTTCGCGGTCAATTGATCGGCACGCGGCGCGCCATCCGTCAATAAGTCGCGGCCAGATAATCGACGATCTTGCCGACATCGGCATCGTCGATCGGGGCGCCATAGACCTTGATCATCTTGGTCACCTCGGCCTGCCAAAAACCCTTCTTGTCCTTCATCGGCGGCTGCGTGTTGACGTAATCGGCCGAGTGGCAGGCGCTGCAATTGCCCTGCACGACCTCGAGATTGGGGCCCGGCTTGAAGACGGCGACCTCGTCGGGCGTCTTGTAGTTGAGCGGCGCTGCAAGCGCCGAACCCACCATTGCGGCGACGGCGAGTGAGATGGCGAGGAGAACGGTGCGCTGCATGATCATTCTCCCTCAGGCCACGGTCACGCGGACGGTTTCGACGACGTTGCGTAGATAACCCGCCGGGTTCCAGCGTGGCGCATCCGGCTGGGTCTCGCCGCCATTGCCGGTGGCGCGCACCTTGAGTTCGTGGGCGCCCGCCGCGAGCTTCACCGGCAGCTTCCATTCACGGAATGAGTATTTGCCGAGATCCTTGCCGAGCTTGGCGCTGACCCAGGTCTTGCCGCCGTCGGTGGAAACCTGGACGTCCTTGATGCCCTTGCCGCCGTCGAAGGCGATGCCGCGCAGCGTCGTGCCGCCGGCCTTCAGCTTGGCGCCGTCGGGCACACTGGTGATGAAGGATCGGATGGTGAAGCGGTTGATCGGGATCGTCGCCTTCGGCGCGGTGCCCGGCTCGACCGCATTGTTCGGGGTATCAGGAATGCGATAGGCCGACTTCATCCAGAAGCCGTCATAGACATTGTCGATGACGGTGATCTCGTTGAGGTGCTTGACCCAGTAGGTGCCGTAATAGCCGGGCACGATCAGGCGCAGCGGAAAACCGTTGAGGAACGGCAGGTCCTCTCCGTTCATGCCATAGGCCAGCATCACCTCGCCGTCGGTGGCGTGCTCGAGATCGAGCGCCTTGACGAAATCCGGCGTCTTGTCGCTGACGGGGCCGTCCATGCCGTTGAAGGTGACCTGCTTGGCCCCGCTCTGCACGCCCGCCATCTCGAGCACGGCCTTCAGCGGCACGCCGCGCCAGCGCGCATTGCCCATCGCGCCGTTGGCGAGCTGGCCACCGGCGACACGCGGCTCTACGAGGCCGCGGCTGTTGCCGGAGCACTGGTTGACGGCGACGATCTCGGTCGCCTTCATTTTCCTGATGTCCTTGAGCGACAGCTTGAGCGGCTTGTCGACCTTGCCCTTGACCTCGAGCGTGAACTTGTCGGGATCGAGATTGTAGGGCAGGTCCGAGAGGTGGTAGCGCACGAAGAACGCGTTATTCGGCGTGATCGGACCGTCGTTGAAGATCGCAAACGGCGTCTCGAGCTGCGGCGGTCGGCTGGTCAGGCCGATCATCGGCCGCTTCTGCGGATATTTCACCAGCGGCCGCTCGCCATTGGCGAAGGGAAGCGTGACGGTGTCGAGGGCCAGCGCCTTGGTGGAATTCAGTGTGGCCGCCATAGCGGCAAGGCCCGCTCCTTTGAGCAGGTCGCGTCGATCGAACATTCTCGTCTCCTCCCGGAGCTTTTCGTTGGACAGCGGTCATCACCGCGATCCCGCGCTCATCTGTCGCAACGATTGAGATGAAGTCAATTCGTGCTTTCGCAGCAGGCCCATGCCGCTGCGTTGCAGCAAGCCGGTGTTACCCCGCGACGAGATCGAGTCGAGCTGCAGCCGCGAACGAAGGAGCGCTCCCTCGCCCCGCCTGCGGGGAGAGGTGAAGCCTCAGGCCGCGACGCGCTCGCTTTGGTCAACCAGCGCCGACAGCTGCCTCGTATCCGCAACCACGCGCACGGCCAGCGGCTCGTCGCGGCCGCGGATCGCGACCTCCTGCTGCGGCAGCGCATCGTCGGCAAGGCCGGCGGTACGGCGGACCTCCTCCGAGACGATCGCCTCGCAGGCCAGCGTCTTGGTCATGTCCTGGAGCCGGGCCGCGACGTTGACGGCATCACCGAGCGCGGTGAAGACAATATGATCGCGATAGCCGATATCGCCGATGATGACCTCGCCGCCGTGAATGCCGATGCCGAAGCGGATCGGCTGGCGGAGATCGTGGCTCAGGAGCTCGTTGAGCTCGTCGATATGCGTGGCGATGGCGGCGGCAGCCTTCAGCGCTTGCCGGCAGGCGGTCTCCGGATCGGCCGACAGCCCGAACAGCGCCAGCATGCCGTCGCCGACGAACTGGTTCGGCTGGCCGCCGTTCTCGATCACGGCCCGCGAGACGGCACCGAGGAAACGGTTGACGATGAAAACGGTGTCGAACGGCAGCCGCTTCTCGGCAAGCTGCGTCGAACCGCGCATGTCCACGAACAGGCTGACGAGGTAGCGCTCCTGGCCGATTCTGGCCGATGTCGAGGCCTGTCCGTCCGCCGAATGGGTGTGGGGCGTGAACAGCTGGAAGAAGGAGAGGTCGGAGTCCGGCCGCAGCTGGCAGGCAAGCCGGATCGAGGGATCGGCGGTGCCGACGCGCGCGAGCACGAAGGCCTCGCGCTGCGACGGCTCGGGCAGGGCGGCATGGTCGCCGATGATGCGGATGCGGCATGTCGAGCAGCGGGCGCGGCCGCCGCAGACGCTGGCATGCGGCACATTGTGGCGCAGGCTCGCCTCCAGCACGGAGAGACCCTTCGGCACGCGCACCGTCTTGCCGTTGCCGTAGGACAGCGCGATCATGCCGCGGCGCCGTTCGCGCAAGGCGCGCACGCCGCGCGCCGCCAGCGCCAGCCCGAGCAGGCCGACATAGCCGATGGTGAGGCCGCCGGTGATGCGATCGAGCGTCGCCGCTTCCGCGGTCGAGCCGAGCTGGCGGCGGGTGAGATTGTGCGTGCGCCACTCGCCGTCGTCGACCTCGATCTGGACACTGCGTCCGCCCTGGTAGACGCCGAGCAGCGACAGCGTCGGGATCAGCACGGCGGCGGCGAGCAGATAGGGCGCGGCGCGCGCGAAGAACGGTTTCAGGCGCAGCCAGAAATAGATGCCGATGCAGCCATGGACCCAGGCGATGATCAGCAGGATCGTCATGGTCCAGATGCGGTTCGAGGTGACGAAGAACAGATAGAGTTCCTGCGGATAGAGTTTCTGGTGTCCGTACAGCGTGTAGCCGAGCCGGACGCCGATCACGTGGGCCATGACGAGGGCGGGGATGCTCAAGCCCAGCACGAGCTGGAGCGGCTCGATCGTCCGCCAGCGGAACTGACGGCGCTGATAGAGCGCGTAGATGCCGAGCCCCATATGCGTGAGCGCGGCCGTATAGAACACGATCGCGATGGGGAGGAACCGCCAGAACGCGGTGTGATAGTAGACTCCGATCTCCATGGCATCGACCGAGATGTTGCCGAGCGCATGGTTGAGGAAATGGCTCACCACGTAGGAGAACAGGATGACGCCGCAGACCAGCCGAACCTGCCGCACGCTGGTCGCGCGGGAAAGTTCGGACAATCGTGAGGATGCGGTGGCCATGATTCGGTTGTATCAGTTCATGAAGGAGAACAGCCAGCGTAGCGTTTAATTCCAGGGGCGGACAGCTGGCCTGATCACATGCGCGGCAAGGTTACGATATCGTAGGGTGGGCAAAGGCGCCTTGGCGCCGTGCCCACCATCCCGCATCGCATCCCTCGATGGTGGGCACGCTCCGCTTTGCCCACCCTACGATCTCCCCCGCATTGACTCCCCCTCCCAGGTTGGCGAAAAGCGCGGCCGTGACGACAGCCCCCGATATCACCACGCCCCCAGCCGGCGCCGCGCGCCGTCCCCTCGTCATGGCCGTGCTCGTCATCGCCGCGATGACGCTGCTGCGCATCATCTACGCCTCCGCGATCGAGCTGCGCACCGACGAGGCCTATTACTGGACCTGGTCGAAGGAGGGGGCGCTCAGCTTCCTCGATCATCCCCCCATGATCGCCTGGTTCATCCGTTTTGGCACCGCGATCTTCGGCGACACTCTGCTCGGCGTTCGCCTCAGTGGCATCGTCGCGATGCTGGTGACGCAGCTGCTGCTCGCCGACATCGTCCGCCGCCTCACCCATGATGCGCGCGCCATCATGTTCGCGGTGCTGATGCCGGAGGCTGCGCTCTATTACGGCCTGCTGATGGCCAAGGTCGCGCCGGACGTCGCCATGATCCCGTTCGCGGTGGCGATGATGTGGGCCCTGGTGCGGCTCGCGCAGGGCGGCGACGGACGCTGGTGGCTGGCGGCGGGCCTGTTCGCCGGGCTGTCGATGCTGTCGAAATTCACCGCGATCATGTTCGCGCCGGCGGTCGCCGCGTTTCTGCTGGTGCCGGATTGGCGCTGGCGCTGGCTGCGCAGCCCTTACCCCTATCTCGCGGTGCTGATCGCGATTGCCGTGTTCTCGCCGGTGCTGATCTGGAACGCGCAGCACGACTGGGCCTCGTTCCGTTTCCAGGGCGTGCGGGCCACCGCCAATTACGGCATCTCGCTGCGCACGATCGGCGATTACATCGGCCTGCAATTCGGCCTGGTCGGCTTCGTCATGCTGCCGGTGGTGCTGTCAGGTCTCGTGATGACGGCGTGGCGCGGCTATCGCACGCGCGAGCCGGTTGCGATCCTGCTGTCGACCGCGGTGCTGGTGCCGTTCCTCTATTTCTTGTTCAAGTCGACGACGCTCAGGGTCGGCGACACCTGGCCGATGTTCATGTGGCCGGTCGGCTTTGCCGCCGCTGCGGTCAACCTCGTCATGCTGTCGCACGAGCACTGGTCGGCGCGGATGATCCGGTCGAGCATCTTCTGGCTCAACACGGCGGTCGTCTCGGGGATCACCTTCGTCGTCATCGTATTCCTGTACTATGTCGCCGCGCCCTGGAATCTCCTCGGCAAGATCGATCCGATCGGCGCCGAAGCCGGCTACGAGCAGGTAGCTGTGCGTACGCAGGCCGCGCTCGACGAGACCGGCGCGACCTGGATCGCAACCACGGACTATCGCACCTACGCGATGATGCGCTGGCTGTTCAGGGGACGCGTGCCCGTCATCGAGATCAACGAACGTGGCCGCTTCCAGGGGTTCCGCGATCCCGGCATGGATCGGATCAGCGGGCATGCGGGCATCTATGTCGGGCGAGAGCCGGACAATCGCGCACCGGTGTGGGGATCGATCCCGGCGAAGCGCGAGCAGCTCGGCCAGGTCGGACGTCGCTGGCGCGGCGTTCTGACGGACACGTATGTGATTGAGAAGCTCACAGGCTGGACGCCGGAACTCTCGCCGCCAACGGATTCGCCGCTGTTTCAATGGCGCGTGCTGGCGGGGGAATTCGAGAAGCGTACGTTCGCCTAGCGAGGCACCGTTCTTCCTTTCTCCCCTTTGTCCCAGATGCCAACGAGGCCACGCGTTGAAGCGGCTTGGCGTGGCATGATAACAACATGCAAACAGAAATCTGAGCTGATCGCTTAGCTGCAACCAGCATTTTTTCCGACATTCACAGGTCGCCATCCCAGATTACCACCCGCTCAAGCATCTAAGCCACTAAGCTGGAGCAGTCGTGACGAAACATATTTGCTCTAATTGATATTATCTGCGGGGATGAGACATGTTTGATGTCTATCGCAATGGCAAGCGGGACTTCCTTGTCGTCAGCAATGGCTCTCCGATGCCCGTGCTCTACTCTTCCAATAAATGGCGCAAGAGCAGAGGGAGAGTTCTCAAGGTCAGCGACGAGATCAGGGCAGCCGTTCAGGAGCGAGGTTATTATCTTCGCAGCGCGCGAGTGACGAAGAAGGACCTGATCCACGCCGGGCGCAGCGTTGTCGATACGACACCGGGCAATCTCTAAACATCCCGCCGACTAGGCCGCCAACCGCGCCAGCCCGGCCTCAATCACGACGATGTCGTCCTCGATCTGTCGGATCGTACTCGTGCAGTCGATCCCGGTACATGCATCGAGATCTGCGATAAGTTTGCGGCGCTGTGTCCGAAGCTCATCAAGAGCTGTTTGGTCCCTGAGGGAAACGTAGCCCTCCACGATCAGCTCAATTGCACCTGCCCGCATCAAAATCCCCAAGCCTTGTTAGTCCTGTCAGGGCATTCCCGACCAGGCGAGGATCGAGCGTGCCAATTGGTTACGCGGCTCAATCCCGCGCACTGAGTTCTTCCAGAACAACGCGCCTCCGCAACGCGTGCGCAGCAGCCGTCAGATGAGACCCCGCGATCAGCCCGAGCCGCTTCAATCTTGCGAGAGCGACGGGGTCACACAGCTCGATGGAGAGCCCGGCTCCCAATATCGCAATGGCGCGTTGCTCCTCCGCATCGAGATCAGTCCATGGGATGCCCTTCATCACCGGCCTCAAATCGTCCAGTGCACCTCAAAATCCAAACGCGCGCCTGATTTGCCGCAGCATATCCGCGGCCGCGTCGGTGTACCGACCGTTGGTTAGGTATCGATCCAGTTGCAATGTGCTGATCAGCGCCACAAGCGCTGCCGTTAAGCCCTTAAACATTGGGCCTCTCCTGAAAGAGACCGCCAACCGGGCGTGTCGAAATATTGAGCCGTTCTCAGAATGCGCGCCGCAAATGGCGGCCTAATATCCAAATGGTGACATTGACTGGTAACCAGTTTCTTAATGGGTTGATGCGCCGTGGTATGAGGCGAAGGCGCTGGCACGAGCGTTGCCGGATTCCGTGCTGCGACGCGTGAACCGATCAGCGGATATGCGCGGTCACGTCTGATGTCGGCTAGAGAACAGGCATGGCAGTGACCCGTACCGCCGTTCTGCTAAGGGCCAGGATCTGCCATTGCTTCCGGTACAATCGTATGCGCCAAAAACCGATAGCAGCTCTTGTAAGCATTTTAAGAAACTATTGAATGTTGGCCATAATACTCGATGCATATTGAATATTTTAAGGACAATGATGTCCGGCATCATTAATTTCCCTCGTCCCGCGCCGCATGCTGCCATCGTCCGGCTAGATGGACTCACAAATGTGCTGTCCGAGTTGGATGGAGAGAACCTTCGCACCCAAGATGACATGCGTCACGCACTATGGGTGCTCGACCTTGCCAACAAGTGCGTTCGGATCATTCTCCGCGATTTCGCAGATGATCCGAACATCCGTCAGCTTGCTCGGCACGCGGAAGAGCTGACCGCTTCGGTGGAGGAAGCCCGTTACATGGTTCAGGACCGGGGCAACAAATACCTAACGCTGCGCCGTTCCCGGCGGTGACGCCGACCTGGTTGGAAGATGATCTAACACGAGGTTGAAAGGGCCCGGGACATGAGGCTTGTCGCAACCCATCGGTATTCTTTTCTCGATGTCCAGACTCTGACTGAGCGTCAGGCGCGTGACACGCTATTTCGATACGGCGACAATTCCTTTCTGTTGCACATGACTTCCGGCGAAGGGGAGGACGACCAGCTTTTCTGGTTGGATAGCCGTGCGGCACTGCTCTGGATAAATCAAAGCGCCGAGGAGTTCGCATCATTTTAAGGGGATGAATAGGAGCCTGCAGCCCATGGTAGAGACCCGGCGTGCACCACGGTTCCGAGTGGCAATGCCAGCCCAGATCGAGTGTAGGCGCGACAAAATCCCTTGCGTGATCCGCAATATCTCGACGTCAGGTGCAGCGCTGCAACTTCAGGAATCGACTGACCGAATACCTGTCGCCTTCGCATTGATCATATCAGACTCTGCTCTGAAGTTGCCCTGTCGCGTGGTCTGGCGGGCCCCCTTCAGAATCGACGTGACGTTCGTTTGAAGGTTGTTCGGGCTTTGACGGCAGGTAATTTGGCGCTCAATTACCACTAGGGGATCGTGTCAACCGGCGTCCAAGTTCGCGCGCCGAAGCCGCCGTACCGCTGAGCCTCGTGGTTGCAGGCACCCTCGTAAATTTCCGAAGTGTTGGCAATTAGGCGCGCCGGTCAAGTGATCGGCAGGTCTGGAGCGCCGCGCTATGAAAGCACCGAAGCCAAAGCAATGGGCCGAGCAGGAAGTCCGACGTTTGGTCAGGCTCGCCCGGCGGGGCGTTGGCGTATCGAAGATAGCCGCCGAACTGGGCCGCCATGCCGGCTCGGTGCGGCGAATGGCGCGAATAGCGCCGCTACTCGTCGTCCTTTTTCCGCAACAGATCCGTTGCGAGATCAGAGAGCTTTGGCGGCGGCAGCGCCGCGAACGGCAGCGGGCGCGTCACGTCGATCGCGGCCAGGCCCAGCCGTGCGGTCAGCAATCCGTTCAGCACGCCTTCGCCGAGCCGCTGCGACAGCTTTGCCGCGATCCCATGGCCGAGCATCTGCTGCACCAGGCTGTCGCTCGCGGCCATGCCGCCGGTGATGGCGAGATGGGCGATCACGTGGCGGAGCAGGCGGATCATGCCGAGCGCGCCGGGGCGGCCGCCATAGAGAAAAGCGAGCTGACGGATCAGGCGCAACGCGGCCACGAACACGAACAACACGTCGATCGCCGCGCGCGGCGAAACGGCGGTCACGATCGAGACCTTTTGCGCGGCCGACGACACCAGCCGCCGCGCTTCCGCGTCCAGTGGCGACATCAATTCGCGCTCGGCAAGCCGGATCATGTCGGCGCCGTCGATGATCTCGCCGGCGTGGCTCTCCAGCGTGGCGCGGGCGCGCGCAAGCTGCGGGTTCTGGTGCGCGATCTTGAGCAGGTCCTGCACGATGACGCGGCTCTCCTTGCGGTCGTCACTGGCAAGGACCGCGGCAGCGCGCGCATGCAGCTTCTCGATGGTGGCGAGGCGCGCCAGCCCGAATGCCTCGCGCCCGATCACCACCGCGAGCGCGAGCGCGGTGACGAAGGCGAAGGCAAGGCCGACGAAGCCGAGGCTTTCGCTGCGCGCAAACAAATCCTCGATCAGACGGACCACGCCGAGCCCGGTGCCGAGCAGCGTCAGCCCGCCGAGTCCGGACCAGAACAGCGTGCCCCAGGGAAAGCCGCGACGCGCCGGGAGCGCGGCCTCGATCGGCACCGGCAATGCCTGCGGATCGTGCTCGGGCGTGATCTGGATCGTGGTGCGGCCAAGCCGCGCCGCTTCGTCGGCTTCGGTGACGACGACGCCGGGATCGTCGAGCCGGAACGTCGCCGGCCGCCGCGGCTTGGATCGATCGTTCATGACAGCTTGTCTCCGATCAGGAACTGCAGGGCACGGTCGAGGCGGATGTGTGGCAGCGCCGGCTCGTCATTGCCCTCGCGTTCGAGTTTTGGCGGACGGAAGCGCAGGAAGCGAAAATCGCTTTTCTCGGCGGCCTCGGTCGCGAGGCCGCGGAATGCGTCGGTGCCGTTGAACAGCGGCTCGGGGTCCAGCGGCAGGTCACCCGGAAAGGTCGCAACCTCCGTGTTGCCGTCGAAGAACTCGCCGCCTGCGCTTTCGCCGGCCGCCGGCGTTCCCAGGATCGACGGCAATTTGTCGCGGCCATGCGCGACCTGCGCCTCGCGCGTGGCGCGAACGGCGGCGAGCGCCACCACGTCGATCTCCGCGCCGGTATCTTCCGCGCGCACCACCGCGCGGGTGACGGCGCGGCGCAGCACCGCCTCGAGCCGGTCGTGACTGGAATGATGCAGATGGTCGGCCTTGGTCGCCGCGAACAGGATGCGGTCGATACGCGGCCGGAACAGGCTGGAGAGGAAGGTGCTGCGGCCGATGCGGAAGCAGTCGAGAATTCCGGCAAGCGCGGCTTCGAGATCGTGCAACGCTTCGGGGCCGGAGTTGAACGCGGCGAGCGCATCGGCCAGCACGATTTGGCGATCGAGCCGGGCAAAATGATCATGGAAGAACGGCCGCACCACGACGTCCTTGTAGGCCTCGAAGCGGCGGACCATCATCGCCCACAGCGATCCCTCGGGCGCCTGGCCGCCAACGGGCACGTCGAGCGGTGCAAAGGTCAGCGCCGGCGTGTCGGCGAGATTGCCGGGCATCAGGAAGCGGCCGGGCGGCAGCAGACTCATCGCGAAGCGCTCGTCGCGGCAGGCGCGCAAATAGCCGGTGAAGAGCTTTGCCGCCGTCAGCGTCGCCTGCTCGTCCTCGCGCGCCTCTCCCTTGAGCGTTGCGAGATGCGCGTGCCAATCCGCCGCAAGATGCGCGCGCGGCGCCTCGCGCGACAGCGCGAGGCTTTCGGTCGACCATTGCTCATAGGTCTTCTGGAGCAGCGGCAGGTCGAGCAACCATTCGCCGGGATAATCGACGATGTCGAGCGTCAATGTGCGGTCGGCGCCGTTCTGGCGCTGATAGTCGATGACGAGCCTGAGTTCGCTGATGTCGACGGTCGAGTTCGGCCAGCGCCGCTCCTCGAGCAGCGCGCGCAAATGGTTCTCATAGGCAAAGCGCGGCACGGCGTCGTCCGGCTGCGGCGCCAGATGCGCCCGCGCGATCCGGCCCGAGGCATAGGCCTCGAACACCGGAAAGCGGCCGCCGCGGGTGAGGCCGTGGATCAGCGCCGTGATGAATACGGTCTTACCGGCCCGTGACAGGCCGGTGACCCCGAGCCGCACCGTCGGGTTGAAGAAGTGCTCGCCATAGTCGATCAGCGCCCTGGCCGACAGGCGCGCTTCTTCGACCATATCCTGGAAACTGAATGCCATATGAACGTGATTGATCTCGGGCGGGCGGAACAGTGAAGCCGTTCACAAAAGTGGCAATTGCGTAGGGAAAATCAAGCTTCATACTTCCACCGCCTTTGTCGGCAAATCAGCCGTTTGAACGATGCGCCGATCGCGAAAGACCCTACAAGAGGGCATTGTCTTAGCCTTTGCGGATTGCCATGACCGTCTTCCAGCTGAAACAGCTCGCATCCAGCTCCGTCCACGCCGCGGCCGACGCGGTCGGCTGGAACTACGACCGTGCCGAATTGATCGCGGACGGCGTGATCCACGCGATCGGCGTGTTCTGCGGCATCGTCGCCGCCACGGTCCTGGTGGTGCTGACGGCGGTTTATGCCGACGCCACCAACATCGTCGGGGTCTCGATCTATGTCGCCGGCCTGGTCTCGATGCTGGTGCTGTCGGCGACCTATAATCTCTGGCCGGTCTCGCCGGCCAAATGGCTGCTGCGGCGGTTCGACCATTGCGCGATCTATCTGCTGATCGCGGCGACCTATACGCCGTTCATCCTCGAGGTGAGGGACAGCGTGTTCGCGCTGGTGCTGCTCGGCGGCGTCTGGTGCGTCGCGATCCTCGGTATCGTGCTGAAACTTCTCTACCCCGGCCGGTTCGACCGCGTCGCGGTCGGAATCTATCTCGCGATGGGCTGGAGCGGCGTGATGGTCTACGACGCCGTGGTCAAGGCGCTGCCTGCGCTGGTGCTGGGCTTCATCCTTGCGGGCGGCCTGCTCTACAGCTTTGGCGTGATCTTCCATGCCTGGCGGCGGCTGCGCTTCCAGAATGCGATCTGGCACGGCTTTGTCTTGGCCGGCGCGGCGTGCCATTATACCGCGGTGCTCGACCTCGTGTTGAGCTGAGCAAGATCCGCGAAGCGGAATAAGCAAAGCGGTATAAGATAGCGAAGCGCTATCCGAAAAGAGAAGCGCTATAAGACAAAGAGGAGACGTCGCATGCAGGTGACCGGCAAGGTCGTGGTCGTCACGGGCGGCGCAAACGGCATCGGCAAGGCGCTGTGCGAGACCTTCCACAAGGCGGGTGCCGCCAAGGTCGTCGTCGCGGACATGGACGCCGCCAATGCAAGAGCCGTCGCCGCCACGGTGGAAGGCGCGGCCTTCAGATGCGACGTCGCGCAGGAAAAAGAGATCGCCCACGTCATCGAGGAGACTGAACGGCAGTTCGGGCCGATCGAACTGTTCTGCTCCAATGCCGGCATCGGCGGCGGCTTCGATCCGATGTCGGTCAATGCCGGCGGCGCCTCCGACGAGCCGTGGCAGCGGAGCTGGGCGATCCATGTCATGGCCCATGTCTATGCGGCGCGGTATCTCATTCCCCGCATGAAGGCGCGCGGCGGCGGATATTTTCTCAATACGATCTCGGCCGCGGGCCTGCTGTCGCAGGTCGGAAGCCCCGCTTACTCCACGACCAAGCACGCCGCGGTGGGTTTTGCCGAGAATCTCGCCATCTCGCACAAGGCGGACAATATCAAGGTCTCGATCCTCTGCCCGCAGGGCGTCGACACCAACATGCTTCGCTCGATCCCGAAGGGCCCGCAATCCGGCGACGGCGATCTCACGCCGGAGCAGGTCGCGAAAGACGTGCTCGCCGGCCTCGCGCAGGAGACATTCCTGATCCTGCCGCACCCCCAGGTGCTCGGCTACATGCGCAAGAAGACCGAGAATTACGACCGCTGGATCGGCGGCATGGCCAAGATCCAGGCCAAGATGCGCGAGGAGTTCGGGAAGTAGCCGCCACACTTGGCGCTGTCATGCCCCGCGAAGGCGGGGCATCCAGTACGCCGCGGCCTGTCGGTTCAACCACAACCGTCTCGGAGTACTGGATCGCCCGCCTTCGCGGGCGATGACACCGAGAGCGGGGCTACGCCGCCGACTCCGCCTCGTCGTCCATCCGGCTCTGCCGCAGCGCCCGCGCATAGAGCATCATGCCCTCGCGCACCGTGCGCTGCTCGGCCTCTGTCAGCGCGGCCAGCGCGCCGCGCACCTGCTGGCGTCCGAAGGCGTGCAATGCCTCCAGTGTGCGCCGGCCCTTCGCGGTCAGCGACAGCAGCTTGCTGCGCGCATCCGCCTCGTCGGGCGTCTCGCGCAACTCGCCGCAATCGATCAGCTTGCGCACCAGGCGGCTGACGCTGGATTTCTCCAGCCGCAGGAAATCACCGAGCTCGCCCGAATTCATCGGGCCGCGGATCCCGATCTCCAGGATCGTGTGCACCGCCGAGGGCGGGTAGTCCGAGGCCGCGACCGTTGCATCCATGAAGCCGAGCTCCCGCACCATCAACCGCGAGGCGGCGCGGATGTCGTCGATCAGCGAAGGCCCGGTCATGCTTGACTCCGCGCATATAGTTGTACCATACAACTATATGCGCGCAACGTTGCGCGCAAGCGTTTTGGAGTGAGCCATGAGCGGAACTTTGCCGGCCGGGATGCGGATGAGAGGCAAGGTCTGCCTCGTCACGGGCGGCGGCAGCGGCATCGGCCGCGCCACGGCGCTGCGGATGGCGTCGGAAGGCGCCGAGGCGATTGTCGTTGCGGGACGGCGCGAAGCCGAAATCGAAGCCACCGCTGTCACGTGCCGGGAGCTCGGCGCGAAGGCCATCCCGATCAAGACGGACATCACGCGAGAAGACGACGTCGAACGTCTGGTTCGCACGGCGGTCGAGCGCTGCGGCCGGCTCGATGTCGCCTTCAACAATGCCGGATTCCAGGAGCGCCGCGCGCCGCTGGAAGAGCAGGGCACGGAGATCTACGACACGGTGTTCGACACCAATGTCCGGGCGCTGTTTCTGTGCCTGCGCCATCAATTGCCGGCGATGCTGGCGCAGGGCCGCGGCAGCATCGTCGTCAATGCCTCCGTCAGCGGCGTGCGCAATCCCAATCCCGGCTTCTCGCTCTACTCGGCCTCGAAGGCCGCCGCGATCTCGCTGACGCGCTCGGCCGCGATGGAGAATGCCCCGCGCGGCATCCGCATCAACGCCATCGCGCCCGGCCGCGTCGTCACCGACATGATGCTGCGCGCCGGCGTCGGCGATGTCGCAACCGTCAGTGCAGGCCTGCCGCTGCGGCGGATGGGGAGCCCTGAGGAAGTGGCGGAGGCCGTGGTGTGGCTGTCGTCCGACGCGTCATCCTATGTCGTCGGGCACGTGCTGGCGGCGGACGGGGGATTCCTGGCTTCGTAGCCCGGATGGAGCGCAGCGTAATCCGGGGCCGACTTGCTTGTGGCACGATTCCCGGATTTTGTTTCGCTCCATCCGGGCTACGCGCCCCCCTAATGCTTCTGCCCGTACAGCACCGGCACCGCCGAATCCACGACGACCTCGACGAGGCTCGTCCCCTCGAACGCCATTCCGCGCTTGAGCGCCTCGCCCAGCTCCGCGGCCTTGCTCACCCGCACCGCATGGCACCCCATGCCCTCGGCGAGCCTGACGAAATCGATCCCCGGCAATTCCAGCCCCGGCACATTCCTCACCTGCATCACCTGGCTGAACGAGCGCATCGCGCCGTAGCCGGAATTGTTGATGACGACGATGGTCAGCGGCAGCTTTCGTTGCGCGGCGGTCCACAGCGCCTGGATCGAATACATCGCCGAGCCATCGCCGATCAGGCACACCGTGCGTTGCTTCGGCTTGCCGAGCGCCATGCCGACGGCGGCGGGTAGCGAGTAACCGAGGCCGCCGCTCGACATGGTGTAGAAACTGTCCTGGCCGCGCATCGGCATGAACTTCTGCATCGCCGGCCGGTGCGAGGGCACCTCCTCGACGAGTGACGCGTCGTCCGGCATCGCATGCGACAGCGAATGCAGCAAAAATTCGACCGGCAACGGATCGGCGGCCTGCGGTGCCGGCGGCAGCGTGCGGCCCTTTGGCGTCGCGCGTTTGCTCTCCGGCAGGAGGTCGAGCAGCAGGCTCAGCGCCGGCTTCATGGTCGCGACGATGCTGGTGCCGACCGGCGTCACCGCCGCCGCGTCCGGATCGTCGGTGATCTGGAAGATCGTCGCGCCGCCATCGAAGATCGCGGCATGGCCCTCGACATGGAAGGTGAACACCGGCGCGCCGATGATCACAACAACATCGTGCTCGCGCAGCGCGTCGGACAGCTGCGCCGGCGAGGCGTGCAGGAAGCCCGCGAACTGCGGATGCCGCTCGGGGAACGAGCAGCGCGCCGAGAACGGGCTGACCCAGACGCTGGCCTTCGCCTTCTCGGCCACGCGCACCATGAGGTCCACCGCGCCGGCGCGGTCGACGCCGGGGCCGACCACGAGCGCAGGGTGCTTTGCAGAGCCGAGCGCGGCGACCAGCGCCTTCATCGCGTCAGGCTCGGGCCCGATCTCGCGGCTGACCTTGCGCGCCTCGACCGGTGCGGTCGCGTGCGCCCAGTCGTCGATCGGGATCGACACGAAGGTCGGCCCGCAGGGCGGCTGCATTGCGGTGTAATAGGCCCGCGCGATCGCCGCCGGAACGTCCTCGGGCCGGGCCGGCTCGACGCTGTACTTCACGTAAGGCCGTGGGAATTCCGAGGCACGCTCGGCATAGAGGAACGCCTGTAGGGGCAGGATCGAGCGTGCCTGCTGGCCCGCGGTGATCACGAGCGGGGTCTGGTTGCGGTGCGCGGTGTAGATATTGCCGAGCGCGTTGCCGACGCCGGCCGCCGAATGCAGATTGACGAAGCCGGCATTGCGCGTCGCCTGCGCGTAACCATCGGCCATGCCGACGGCGGAGGCTTCCTGCAACGCCAGCACGTAGTCGATGTCGTCGGGCCAGTCGCTCAGGAACGGCAGCTCGGTCGAGCCAGGATTGCCGAACATCCTGTCGATGCCCAGCGAGCGCAGCAGGTCCAGCGTCGCCTGCTTCACGGTGACGGACTTGCTGCCGCTCTTGCCGTTCTTGGCCATGGTTTCCGTCCCTGTTAATTCCTCATCCTGAGGAGCGCGGCATGCGCGTCTCGAAGGATGAAGGCCCGGCTGGTGGCCTCGCCCTTCGAGACGCGCGCAAAGAGCGCGCTCCTCAGGGTGAGGGTCTAGATCGTCGCGTCGCCGCTCGCAATGACGGTGTCGCCGCTACCACACCGCCGTGCCCTTCATCGTCGGCTGTCCCTCCGCATTCGCGGTCCACAGCTCCATGCCCGCCTCGGTCGCGTTGGCGTTGATGGAGAACTCCGTGCCCTCGAACAGCGGCTGCAAGCCGCGATAGGTGAATGTCTTCGGCGCCTTGCCGTCGTGCAGCTTCGCCGCCATCTCGACGATGAGCGCTGCCTGCAGTGGGCCGTGGAAGATCAGGCCCGGATAACCCTCGACTTTGGTGACGTAGTCGCGATCGTAATGGATGCGGTGGCCGTTGAAGGTCAGTGCGGAATAACGAAACAGCAGCACGGGATCGGACACGTGCGTCTCGCGGTGCTGCGCTTTCGGCGGCGGGGCCTTTGCCGTGGCGGGCGCGGTGGTCGTCATCTCCCGATAGACGATGTCCTGCCGCTCGCGGATGGCAACGCCCCGCGGCGAGGAGATGCTGTGCTCCACCGAGACGAAGCACAGCGTGCCGGTCGAGCCCGATTTCACCTGGACGTCGGCGATGCGCGAGGTCCGCGTCGATTCATCGCCGACGCGCAAGGGCTGCAGGAATTCGATCTCGCCGCCGGCCCACATCCGGCGCGGCAGCGGCACCGGCGGCAGAAAACCACCGCGGGTCGGATGGCCGTCGGGGCCGAGCATCGACATCGGAAACACCGGTTGTGCCAGGCACCAGTGCACCGTGAACGGCGCGGCATCGCCCGCTTGGGGCTCGCCGACCTCCTGGAACAGCGTCGCGCGCAGACCCTTGACGAGCTGCGCGGTGACGATGTCGGTGGCCTCGGTGCTGCGGCCGATCCATTGCCGCAAGTGATCGATGTCGAGCTTCTCGGTCATGACGCCTCGCTCTTGTTATTTCTTGGATGGCCGCTCGCCGATCGCGGGCACAGCGCCGTAAGCGCGGGTCTCGCCGACGATGATCGGCGCCGGCGCGGGATAGCTGACACGTCCCTGCGGCGTGTCGACCTCGATGCGGCGCAGATGCGGATGATTGGTGAGGTCGGCCATGGTGTTGACCTCGGCAAACGCGATGTCGGCGTCCGACAGCCGCTTCAACAGTTCGTCGCGCGTCATCTTGCCGAAGATATCTGCGACCGTCGTGTCGGTGAAGTCCCGGTTGCGCACGCGCTCGACCATGTTGGCGACGCGGGGATCGGCCGGCAGGTCGGGCTGGTCGAGCACCTTGACGCAGAGCGTCTTCCACTCGCGCTCGCTCTGGATCGAGATCAGGATGTCCTTGCCATCCTTCGAGGTGAACACGCCGTAGGGCGCGATCGATGGATGGCGCAGACCCATCCGCTTCGGCGGATTGCCGGCTTCGGAATTGAGCAGCGGCACGGTGCACCAGTCCGCCATCACGTCGAACATGGAGATGCGGATGTCGGCTCCCTTGCCGGTGCGCCCGCGCCCGATCAGCGCTTCCAGGATCGCCGCATGCGCGGTGGCGCCGGTCGCGACGTCGACGATCGACATGCCGACGCGCGAGGCGCCGTCGGGGTTGCCGGTGATGGAAGCAAGTCCGCTCTCGGCCTGGATCAGCAGATCATAGGCCTTGCGGTGGGCGTAGGGGCCCTCGTCGCCATAGCCGGTGATCGTGCACGAGATCAGCTTCGGATAGTCCTTCAGCAGCCGTTCGCGCGAGAAGCCGAGCTTGTCCATCGAGCCCGGCTTGAGGTTCTGGATCAGCACGTCGGCGCTCGCGATCAGCTTCTCCAACTCGGCGCAGCCTTCTTTCGTTGCGAGATCGACCACCGCCGATTGCTTGCCGCGGTTGAGCCAGACGAAATAGCTGCTCTGGCCCTTGGCCGCCGCGTCATAGCCGCGAGCGAAATCGCCTTCGGGCCGCTCGATCTTGATCACTTCCGCGCCGGCGTCCGCCAGTCGCGACGAGCAGAACGGCGCCGCGACCGCCTGCTCGACCGCAATCACCCTGATCCCGTCCAATGCTCCCATGGCGCGACCTCAGTACGAGCGGGGCATGCCGAGCACGTGCTCGGCGACGTAGGACAGCACGAGGTTGGTCGAGATCGGCGCCACCTGGTAGAGCCGCGTCTCGCGGAATTTGCGCTCGACGTCGTACTCCTCGGCGAAGCCGAAGCCGCCATGGGTCTGGATGCAGGCGTTTGCCGCTTCCCAGGACGCATCGGCCGCCAGCATCTTGGCCATGTTGGCCTCCGCGCCGCAGTCGAGCCCGGCTTCGTATTTGCGCGTGGCTTCCTTCACCATCAGCTCGGCCGCGCGCATCGAGGCGTAAGCTTTTGCTATCGGGAACTGGATGCCTTGATTTTGGCCGATCGGCCGGCCGAACACCGCGCGCTCCTTGGCGTAGTTCGTGGCCTTCGCGATGAACCACTTTGCATCACCCACGCATTCGGCGGCGATCAGGATGCGCTCGGCGTTCATGCCGGAGAGGATGTAGCGGAAACCCTTGCCTTCCTCGCCAATCAGATTCTCCGCCGGCACCTTCATGTCGGTAAAGAACACTTCGGTGGTGGCGTGGTTCATCATGGTGCGGATCGGGCGGATCTCGAGCCCGTTGTTCTTGGCCTCGCGCATGTCGACGATGAAGACCGAGAGACCATCCGTGCGCTTCTTGCTCTGCTCCTTCGGCGTGGTGCGCGCCAGCAGCACCATCAGGTCGGAATGCTCGGCGCGGCTGGTCCAGATCTTCTGGCCGTTGACGATGTAGCTGTCGTTGCCTTCCTTGCGCGCAAACGTCTTCAGCGAGGAGGTGTCGGTGCCGCTGGTCGGCTCGGTGACGCCGAACGCCTGCAGCCGCAATTCTCCGCTCGCGATCTTCGGCAGATACTTCGCCTTCTGCTCGTCATTGCCGTGCCGCAGCACGGTGCCCATCGTGTACATCTGGGCATGGCAGCCGCCGCCGTTGCAGCCCGCGCGCTGGATCTCTTCGAGGATCGCGGCCGCAGCGGAAAGCTTCAGGCCCGCGCCGCCATATTCCTCGGGGATCAGCACCGAGAGATAGCCGGCCTGCGTCAGCGCATCGACGAAGGCCTTGGGATAGGCCATCTCGCGATCGAGCTTGCGCCAGTATTCGCCGGGAAACTGCGCGCAGAGCTTTGCGACGGCCTCGCGGATGTCGGCGTGATCTTCGGTGTGGTGTTCTTCACTCATGGCGTTTTCCATCGATAGCGGCAATCAAGATAACGCCGGCCGATCCTCTGGCGTTGTGAAAACATCGCCAGCCCCCTATGCTCATTTGCTATAGCGTATGAAGTAGCCTTCCAGGATTGGCAAGCATGGATTTCCGGCAGCTCAGGACCTTCAGTTGCGTGGCGGAGCTCGGCAGTCTCTCGAAGGCCTCCGACACGTTGCGCGTGGCGCAGCCGGCGCTGAGCCGGCAGATCAAGCTCCTGGAACACGAGCTGCGCACGGAGCTGTTCACACGCAATGGCCGCGGCATGGTGTTGACGGAAGCCGGCCGTCTCCTGCTGGCACGCACCTCCGGCATCGTGCGGCAGATCGACCAGATCCGCGACGATATCCAGTCGACCAAGGGGCCGCCGTCCGGCCAGGTCGTGCTCGGCCTGGTTCCGACCGTGAGCTGCGTGCTGTCGGCGCGCTTCGCGCGGCGCTGCGTCGAAAAATTTCCCGGCATTTCGTTGCGCATCGTCGAGAGCTATAGCGGCCATCTCGTCGAATGGCTGCATCGCGGCGAGATGGATCTGGCCATTCTCTACGGTCGCTCCGCCGATCTGCATCTCAACGTGGAGAGCCTCGGCCGCGACAACATCGTCGCGGTTGGCCCGCGCGGCTGCGGCCTCGCGCGCAAGAAGAGCGTGGATGTCGGCTGGCTGCTGCGCCAGCGGCTGGTGCTGCCCAGTCATTCCCACGGTCTCCGCGCGCTGATCGAACATGCGGCCGCCCAGCGCAAGATCAAGCTCAACGTCCAGCTCGAGGCGGATTCGTTCCGCGTGCTGACGAGCCTCGTCGAGGAAGGCCTCGGGTTCGCGCTGCTGCCGCCCTCGTCGGTCCACGGCGAGGTCGCGGACGGGCGGCTGGAGACCGCGCCCGTATCCAAGCCGATGACGCGCGAGCTCATTTTCGCCTCTCCGATCGACCGTCCGGCCTCAACGGCGTCGCTCGCCATCACGACGCTATTGCGCGAGGAAGTCGCGGCCTGCCGCAAGGAAGGCCTGTGGGACATCAAGTTGAGTTGAGCGCCGGCGCTGAATTCTCAGGAGGATTTAGGACACAAGCCCGCAGCTGGCCCTTCGCATATTGAGCGAGCTGTCATGCCGGAATTTTATAGCCGGGCAGTGCCCTCCTCGAGCGTTAGGAGCACACTCTTCGTCCCACACTCGGTGTCATTGCCCGCGAAGGCGGGCAATCCAGTATTCCAGAGACGGCGCGGCTAGAATCGAGGAGCCGCGGCGTACTGGATGCCCCGCCTGCGCGGGGCATGACAGCAGAGATTGGCGAGGCCGCTTGTTAAGGTAGTCCCTAGAGCACGCCTACCCCGGAATCCTCACCGGCAACGACTCATAGCCCTTGATGAAGCTCGAATAGATCCGCTTGGGCTCGCCGACGACCTCGATCCGGTCGAAGCGCTTCAGCATCTCCTCCCAGATGATCCGCAGCTGCAGTTCGGCCAGGCGCATGCCGACGCAGCGGTGGATGCCGAAGCCAAAGGAGAGGTGGGTGCGCGGCCGCGGGCGGTCGATGATGAAATCGTTCGGCTTCTCGAACATCTCCTCGTCGCGGTTGCCCGAGACGTACCACATCACGACGCGGTCGCCTTTCTTGATATGCTTGCCGCCGATTTCGGTGTCGGCAAGCGCGGTGCGCCGCATATGCGCCAGCGGTGTCTGCCAGCGGATCACCTCGGGCACCATGGAATCGATCAGCTCCGGGTTGGTGCGCAGTCTGTCGAACTGGTCCGGGTTCTCGCTCAGCGCCAGCACCGAGCCGCTCATAGTGTTGCGCGTCGTGTCGTTGCCGCCGACGATGAGCAGGATGATGTTGCCCATGAGATTGTCGGGGTCCATGAAGCGCGTCGCGTCGTTATGTGCCATCAGCGACAGCAAATCGTTGCGCGGCGCGGAGTTGACACGCTCGTTCCAGAGCTTGGACATGTAGGCGTAGCACTCGTCCATCTCGCGGCGGCGCTCTTCGGCCGAGGCGACGATGCCGCTCTTGGGCAGCGCGGTCGCGACATCCGACCAGCGCGTCAGCTTGCGCCGCTCGTCCCAGGGGAAGTCGAACAAGGTCGCCAGCATCTGCGTCGTCAGCTCGATCGAGACGCGCTCGACGAAATTGAAGGTCTCGTTGCGCGGCAGATTGTCGAGCACGGTCTGCGAGCGCTGGCGGATCAGTTTTGCCAGCTCGTCCAGATGCGTCGGCGTGAACATCGGCGACACCGTCTTGCGCTGCGCCGAATGCTGCGGCTGGTCCATGGCGATGAAGCTCGGCCAGTCGTAGCCCTGCGGCACGTCGCGGATCCCGATGCCGCCGAGCGTCGAGTCCGAGGAGAAGATGCCGTGACTGGTGTCGACATGCATGATGTCGTTGTACTTCACCACCGACCAGTACGGCTCGATCGGCGCATTGGTGCAGTAATGCACCGGCTCTTCCTTGCGCAACCGCTCGAACCACGGCCACAAGGTGTCGTCCTGGAACAGCCGGGGCGCGCCGGGGTGAAACTGCGCCAGCGGGGTCGCATAGGCTTCCTCGCGGGCCCTGCGCATGCGTTCGGCGTTGTCGGTTTTGACCGGAGTTTGGATGTTCATGGTCGTGGCTCCAGTTGGTTCTTGCTTTGCCTCTCCCCGCGCCTGTCGGCCGAAGCCTTGGCGAAGGCGGGGCGAGGGAGCTCTCTCACGCCGTAATCTTGACCGGCAAGGTTTCAAGACCCTTTACGAAACTCGAATAGACCCGTTTGGGTTCGCCGACCACGTCGATATGGTCGAAGCGCTTGAGGATCTCTTCCCAGATAATCTTGAGCTGAAGTTCGGCAAGCCGCAAGCCGACGCAACGGTGAATGCCGAAGCCGAAGGAGAGGTGCGTGCGTGGGCGGGCGCGGTCGATGATGAAATCGTAGGGCTTTTCGATCGCTTCCTCGTCGCGGTTGCCCGAGACGTACCACATCACGACCTTGTCACCTTGCTTGATCTGCTTGCCGCGGAACTCGAAGTCGGTAAGCGCGGTGCGCCGCATATGCGCCAGCGGCGTCTGCCAGCGGATCACCTCTGGCACGAAACTGTCGAGCAGGCCGGGGTTCGCGCGCAGCTTGCGATACTGCTCCGGATGCTGGCTCAGCGCGTAGATCGATCCCGACATCGTGTTGCGGGTGGTGTCGTTGCCGCCGACGATCAAAAGGATGAGATTGCCGAGGAAGTTTTTGGCATCCATGTCGCGCGTCGCGGCGCCATGCGCCATCATCGAGAGCAGGTCGCTCTTCGGCGGCTGCTCGATACGCTCCTTCCACAGCCGCGCGAAATAGCCCGCGCATTCCGTCAGCTCGGCCTGCCGTTCGTCTTCGGTGGCGACGAGGCCGTCCGGCCCGGGAATGGTGGTGGCGATATCGGACCAGCGCGTCAGCTTGCGGCGGTCCTCCCAGGGAAAGTCGAACAGCACCGCGAGCATCTGCGTGGTGAGCTCGATCGAGACCTTGTCGACCCAGTCGAACACCTCGCCGCGCGGCAGATTGTCGAGGCACTCGGCGGAGCGCTCGCGGATGCTGAGCGCGAGATTGTCCAGATGCGTCGGTGTGAACATCGGCGCCACGGTCTTGCGCTGCGCCGCGTGGCGCGGCGGATCCATCGAGATGAAACTCTCGCGGCGCAGGTCCGGGTCGATGTCGCGGATAGTGATGCCGCCGAGCGCGGAGGCCGAGGAGAACACCGAGTGGTTGGTCTCGATCTCCATGATGTCGTTGTAGCGCGTCACCGACCAGTACGGCCCGAACATCGAATCCTTGCAATAGTGCACGGGATCTTCGCGGCGCAGACGATCGAAATACGGCCAGAACGTATCGGTCCTGAACAATTCGGGATCGCCCGGATCGAACTGCTCCAGCGGCAGTGACGTGGCGCGCGCGCGCAGCTCGTCGAGCTTCGCCGCGCTCTCGATGGTCCCATGCATGACCGCTCTCCCTGACATGAACCGCGCGTTCTCGTTGAATTCTGCGCTGCGGTATTTGATTTGCAATTACAGCCGGTTGTCTGCGTCGGAGCAAGGGAGAGTTTTGCCACAGCCAACCTTTGCGAGAGGTGGCTAGATGCGTAGCCCGGATGGAGCGGAGCGAAATCCGGGATTCGGGCCGCCATTGGCGCTGTCCCGGATTACGCTCCGCTCCATCCGGGCTACGGATCAGCAACCGTCACGCAGATGTGTCAACGTGATCTCCCGCACCCCGCGCCTGCGGAATCATCCGAGAAATCGAGGTAAATCGAACCCAGCCATCTTGGGGATCGACCAATCTCTGATCTATAGTTTGACCGTACCAGGTCCGCACCCCGAGGTTGCCGCCGTGAACGACATGCAATGGGCCCCCATCGGCTCCGAACCCTTACCGCCGCCGCTGCCGCCCACGCGGGTCGATTTCACCGGCAACCGCTCCGAGTTCCGCAAAATGGTCACCAAGGGTGCCATGCTTGAGCTCGTCACCTTCGGCTTCTACCGGTTCTGGCTGGTCACCGACATCCGCCGTCATTTGTGGACGAACACCGCGGTCGACGGCGATGCGGCCGAATACACCGGCCGGGCCAAGGAGCTGCTGATCGGCTTCCTGTTCGCGCTCGCGATCCTGGTGCCGATCTACCTCGCTTATTTTCTCATCGGCATCGAGTTCGAGCGCTGGCAGGGCTTTGCCTCGACGCCGCTGTTCATCAGCTTCTATGCCTTCGGCCAGTTCGCGATTTTTCGCGCGCGGCGCTATCGCCTGACGCGCACAGTCTGGCGCGGCGTCCGGTTCTGGATGGACGGCTCGGGCTGGGCTTATTCGTTCCGCGCCATGGCGTGGGGGCTGCTGGTGTTCCTCACCCTCGGCCTGGCGCTGCCCTGGCGCGAGGCGTCGCTCGAACGCTACAAGATGCGGCACACTCATTACGGCGATCTCCCCGGCGATTTCGAAGGCGACGGCTGGACCTTCTTCAAGCGCGGCTGGTGGCTGTGGCTCTTGAGCCCGATCGCGCTCGTGATCTTCCCGCTCGCCCCGTTCTTCTATGCCGAGTTCAAGGCGCGTGAATGGCGCTGGTGGCTCGACGGCATCCGCATCGGCGGCGTCAGCCTGTCCTCGGAGTTGCCGCATAACGCGTTCTACGGCCTGTACTGGAAAGTGATCGGCTGGTGGATGCTGCTTTCGACCATTTTCGCCGCCTATATGGGCGGTGGCGCCTTCCTCGTCGTCCAGCTGAGTGGCGTTCCGGCTGATCAGGTCTTCGGCCCCGGAAATGCGGGCAAGAGCATCCCGATGCTGGTCATGATGGTCATCGGCTATTTCGCCGTGGCGCTTGCGATCAACATCGTCATGCGTGTCTATCTGCAACGCGATCTCTGGGCCAAGGTGCTGGAAACCGTCGAGGTGCACAACATCGGAGCCGCGGCGGATGTGCGCGGCAGCGGTGAGCTTGCTAGCGCGCTCGGCGAAGGCTTTGCCGATGGGCTCGATGTCGCGGGATTCTGATCTGTGAGTGAGTTGTCCACCGAGGTTCCGGCGCAGTCCGCCAAGCCGACGATCTTCTTCGACGGCGTGTCGAGCCGCAGGCGGGAGGTGTCGCTGGCGCTCGGTGATGCGCTCGATATCGTCGAGGAGGGCGGCGCGCCGGTTCGCTGGGCCTATGCCGACATTCGCCGCGCCGACAGTCCGGCCGGGATATTACGCCTGGCCTCGACATCCGCGCCGCCGCTGGCGCGGCTTGAAATTCGCGACGCCGCGCTCGCCGCGGACGTGACCGCCCGCTGCATGCGTCTCGACGAGCACCAGACCTCGCGTCGCGGTGTCGCAAAGATCGTCGGCTGGTCGGTGGCCGCCGCCGTCTCCATCGTTTGCGTCGTGCTGTTCGGTGTGCCGCTCGCTGCCGACCGGCTCGCGCCGCTGGTGCCCAAGCCGATCGAACGGCGCATCGGCGACGCCTCCGAAGTCCAGGTGAAAACCATCTTCGGCCGCAAGGCGTGCGAAGACCCCGCGGGCAAGGCCGCGTTCACAAAACTGGTCAACCGTCTGCGCGATGCCGCCGGCCTCGACGACGATTCCATGACGGCCGGCGTGCTGCCGACCTCGGTGCCGAATGCATTCGCGCTGCCCGGCGGCAAGGTGTACGTGCTGAGGGGCTTGGTCGACAAGGCCGAAAACCCCGACGAGCTCGCCGGCATCCTTGCCCATGAGCTCGGCCATCTCAAGCATTACGACAACATGCGCGGGCTGATCTACAACGGCGGCACCTCGTTCCTGATCGGCCTGTTGTTCGGCGACGTCACCGGCTCGAGCGCCGTGATCTTCGCCTCGCGCAGCGTGGTCGAAGCCTCCTATTCGCGCGAGGCCGAGACCGCCGCGGATACGTTCGCGATCGAGATCATGCACAAGCTCGGCCGCTCGCCGAAGCCCGCGGCCGAATTGATGTTCCGCATCACCGGCAAGGAAGGCGGCTCCGGCCTCACCACGATCCTGGCGAGCCACCCGCTCACCGAAGACCGCCTCGCGCGCATGACGAAGGAAGATCGTCCCGCCAGCGGCCCGCCGCTGCTGACGGACAAGGAATGGCAGTCGCTCAAGCTGATTTGCGGCAGCGGGAAGATCTAACCTTTTCGCCTACCGCGTCCCGTAAGCGCGGTCGCCGGCATCGCCGAGGCCCGGCAGGATAAAGCCGTTCTCGTCGAGACCTTCGTCCATCGCAGCCGTCCAGATCGGAACGTCGGGGTGCAGTCCGCGCAGCCGTTCGAGCCCTTCAGGGGCCGCGATCAGGCAGGCGAGGCGGATGTCCCTGGCGCCGCGCTCCTTCAGCCGGTCGATTGCGGCGACGGCGGTGTTGGCGGTGGCGACCACCGGGGTCACCACGATCGCCAGGCGCTCGCTGAGGTCGGACGGCGATTTGAAGAAATATTCGACAGCGGCAAAACTGTGCGGCTCGCGGTAGATGCCGATATGGGCGACGCGCGCGGTCGGCACCAGATCCATCATGCCCTCGACGAAGGTCGTGCCGGCGCGCAGCATCGGCACGAACACCAGCTTCTTGCCGGCGATCTTGGCCGAATGCATCGTCGCCAGCGGCGTCTCGATGACGGTATCGGCGAGCGGCAGATCCCGCGTGATCTCGTAGCACAGGAGCATGCCGATCTCCTTGATCAGCTCGCGGAAGGACTTGGTCGAGATGGACTTGTCCCGCACCAGCGTCAGCTTGTGCTGCACCAGCGGATGATCGACGATCGTGACGCCTTCCATATGTTGCTCCTGACCGACGAGGCGGCGCTTCTTCCTTCTCCCCTTGTGGGAGAAGGTGGCGCGCAACGCGCGCCGGATGAGGGGTTCTCTCCGCGAACTCAAGTGAGAGATGTCTTCGCGGAGACAACCCCTCACCCGGCTTCGCTTTCGCGAAGCCACCCTCTCCCACAGGGGGAGAGGGTTTAAAAAACCGTACCGTCGCTGATCACCTTGAGCGGCGGCGAACCGTCGGGCCGGCGCGCGAAGGCGATGGCGCGGCCGGCAGCCCAGCTGCCACCTTCGAGAATGCTTGCGAGGGGCAAGGTCTCGGGCGTGCGGCCGAGCCTGGCGCGGATGCTGCCCGCAAGCCGGTCGAGCAGCGCGACGGTGAGCGCGCGCCACTCCACGACGAGCAGGGAATCCACCGCATGCGCGCGCTCGGCATCGGCGGGATCGCGCAGGCGCAGCACCTCGTGATCGACGAACAGGCCGCCATTGCGGTACTCGGCAAGCCCGGTGAGGCCGTCGATGTCGGTGACGTCAAAGCCGGCGCGCTGCAGCGGTTCGATCAACGAATAGCTCAGCCATTGCGACAGCTTGTGCAGGGGCACGAGGCCTGCCGTTGCGTCGTCAGCTTTGATGGTCGGATGACGCCAGCAATCACCGAGCGGAATCCCGGCGAGCTCGAGCCGTGACGGCCAGATCGGTCCAAGCTGGTTCAGCACTGCGGACAGGATGGCGGGCGCGGCGACCGCGCCGCCCACAGCCTGCGCCGCGATGTGATCGAACAGGCCGCCTGGCCGCGGCGTATCGTGCAGGCCGAAAATCTCCGCACGCTCAGCAACCAGCTTGCCCAGACGCCGCAGCAGGTCAGTGCGTCCGTCGAGACCGAGCAGCGGATTGGCATCGCTCACCTGAAAGGCGGAGGTGAGGGAGGCGAGCGGTAGTTTCGCCAGCACGTCTGCATCGGCCCTGAACGGTGTACGCGCATCGCCGGAGAACAGGCCGCCTGCAAACATGTCGAGGCTTGCGATGGCGAGCCCCTCCGATCGGCCGATACTTTCGCCGGTCCCGGCGTCGCGATAGCGCCACGTGGCTCCCGCACCTGCGTCGAGCAGCACGCTGACGATGGCGAGGTCGAACTCCGCGCGCGCACGCGCCGCGCGATCCGGCCACGATACTTTGTCGGCAAGGCCCGCCCAGCGATCGACGCCGCCGAGCACGAAATGCCGCCAGCGGGCATGGAAGGGGATGTCCAGCGTCGGATAGGCCTTGCGCGTGACCGCGATCACGGCCTCCGCCACGCCATCCATGCGGTCGAGGTCTATCGTGAAGTGCCGGAGCCCGCCGGCGAGGCCGATCTCGAGCATTTTTGCGGCACGCGCGCGAACCGCTCCTGCGCTGAGCAGGGAGCGGGCCTGTTGTTCCAAAGCCTCCGCCATCGCGCGATCAGTACTTTTCCAGCGAGCGCCCGACCACGCCGTCCACGTCCTTCTCCGGCGCGATGTCGGTGGTGTAGTAGCCGGCGGCCTTCTTCGCGGCGATCTCGACATGGGCGTCGGCCGGGATCAGCTCCAGCGGGATCGGCACGCGCTCGACGATGTCGATGCCTTGCGAGGTCAGCGCGTCGTATTTCATGTCGCTCATCGACAGGAAGCGATCGATGCGCTTCAGGCCGAGCCAGTGGATCGTATCCGGCATCAATTGCTGGAAGCGCGCGTCCTGGACGCCGGCGACGCATTCGGTGCGCTCGAAATAGGCGGCCGCCGCGTCGCCGTCCTCCTGGCGCTTGCGCGCATTGTAGACCAGGAATTTGGTGACCTCGCCGAGCGCGCGGCCTTCCTTGCGGTTGTAGATGACGAGCCCGAGCCCGCCCTCCTGCGCGCCGCGCGCGGATTCCTCGATGCCGTGGATGAGATAGGGCCGACAGGTGCAGATGTCGGAGCCGAACACGTCGGAGCCGTTGCACTCGTCATGCACGCGGCAGGTGATCTTGGTGCGGTGGTCCGGCAGTTTTGTCACATCGCCGAACATGTAGACGGTGGTGCCGCCGATCGGCGGCAGAAACACCTTCATGTCCGGACGCGTGACCAGCTCGGGGAACATGCCGGCGGTCTGCTCGAACAGCGTGCGCCGCAGCTCGGTCTCGCCGGTGCCGAAGCGCGTCGCAAGGCCCGGCAGGTACCAGACCGGATCGATCGCGATCTTCACCACGGAGACGCTGCCATTGGCGTGCACGACCTCGCCGTCGGCGCGCAGCCGTTTTGCGGCCAGCGCCTCGCGGATCTCAGGCAGGTCGAGCCGCGCACGCGTCACCGCGATGCTTGGACGGATATCGACGCCCTCGGCGATGTCCTTGCCGAAATTCTCAGCGACGAGATGCCCCCAGGGATCGAGCGCGACGATCTTGTCGGGATCGCGCCATTGCTCAAATGGCCCGATGGTCGCGGCCGGAAAGGTGTTGGTGAGGTCGGGCCGGCGGATCGGATCGAGCGCGCCGGCGGACACCGCGAGCGCCCGGTACATCGCGTAGGAGCCGCCATGGCTGCCGATCACGTTGCGATCCCCAGCGCGCGATACCGTGCCGATGATCGGCCCCCGGGTGCGCGCGTCGGCTGCGCCCCAGTGAATCGGAAACGCGGCCTTTTTGCCCGGCTCCGGATGGGAGGTAAGGCGGATGTGATCGGTACGGTTCGCGCGGCTCATGTCCAGGCTCCCAAAAAGCCGACGGCCCGCCGCTCGGACGGGCCTGGCTCACTTGCGTTGCCGGTGCCGAACACCGGCGACGCGAGCTCAATCCAACATATTGTAGCGGCTGACGACGACAGACAAGTTAATGGTGCTACGCCGGGCAGGCGACCCTGGCCAAATTGCCGTCACCGACGGGCAGGTCCGGCTCGCCCGAAGGCCGCACTTTCGCTCTGGACGAATCTTGCTATTCGATCCGCGCGATAGGTCTAAGGATTTGAAGTAGTTATATTTTTTATGTTTTCAAGAGGACGGCGTGGTGGCCGTGCGCCGAGACTGGACAAAACGTACATAATCAGACAAAACGTTTAGGTCGCCTCGCCCTGGAGTCCGCCATGCCCGCCGCCAGCTACATCGACCCCCGCAATGGAAAGCTTTACGCGCTGGAGCAGCCGCGCTGGTGCTCGGACGAGCGCACGCCGCTGCTGGTGACGCCGGGGGCAGGGATCTCGCGCGAAGACATCGACAGCCGCACGCGGTCCCTGTGGCGCTACCGGGCGGCGCTGCCGGTGGAGATCAACAGTCCGATCACGCTCGGCGAAGGTTGCACGCCGCTGGTTCAGCAGGACTGGGGCGACCTGCGCCCGTTCTTCAAGCTCGAATGGTTCAACCCGACCGGCAGCTTCAAGGACCGCGGCTCGGCGGTGATGCTGTCGTTCCTGCGCCAGATCGGCGTCGACGCGATCCTCGAAGACTCTTCCGGCAATGGTGGCTCGTCGATGGCCGGGTTGGGTGCTGCCGGCGGCATGCGCGTGAAGATCCTGGCGCCCGCGTCGACGTCGCCGGCCAAGATCGCGCAGGTGCGCGCCTATGGCGCGACGGTGCAGCTCGTCGAGGGCCCGCGCGAGGAGTCGGAAGCCGAGGCCATTCGCCAGTCGAGCCAGACCTTTTACGCCAGCCACAACTGGCAGCCGTTTTTTCTCGAAGGCACAAAATCGCTCGCCTATGAAATCTGGGAGGAGTTTGGTTTCCGCGCGCCCGACAACGTCATCGTTCCGGTCGGTGCCGGCAGCAGCCTCTTGGGGTGCGCCTTCGGTTTCCGTGAGCTGCTCAAGGCCGGCCAGATCGCCAAGCTGCCGCGGCTGTTCGCGGCGCAGCCGCAAAACTGCTCGCCGATCGACGCAAGCTTCAAGGCCGGCGTCGATACGCCCGTCGCGCGCGAGGTGAGCAAGACCATCGCCGAGGGCACCGCGATCAAGAATCCGCTGCGCCTGCGCGAGATCGTCGCTGCCTTGCGCGAGAGCGGCGGTGGCACCGTTGCACTGACCGAGGACGAGATCGTCGCAGCCTTGCGGCGTCTTGCGCGGCAGGGCCTGTTCGCGGAGCCGACCAGCGCCAGCGCGGCCGCCGCATTGGAAAAACTCTCCGCTGCCGGATCGATCAAGGCGAAGGAGACCACGGTCGCGGTGCTCACCGGCACCGGCCTGAAAGCCGCGACCACCGTCGCCGATCTCGTGCAATAAGGTCAGGCGATGAGCCGCAGCAAGACCGCCATATCGAGCAAAACCAACGCCGAGCGCAAACTGCTGTTCGATCAGCTGCAGCAGATCGCGCAAGGGCTGGGCGAGACCTTCGCGCCGTTCTGCGAGGTCGTGCTGCACGATCTCACTGATCCCCGGCAGGCGATCGTCGCGATTCACAACAACCTCTCGGGCCGCAAGGTCGGCCAGGGCGCGACCGAGCTTGGCCTCGCACGCATTGCCGACCCCGACTATGCGCAGGTGATTTCGAACTACGCCAACAGCTTCGCCGACGGAAGGCAGGCCAAGAGCACCTCCATCGGTATCAAGGGGGCGGACGGTTCTTACGTTGCTGCGCTCTGCCTCAACGTCGACCTGACGCTGTTCCAGGGCTTGCAGAGCGCCATCGGCCAGTTCGTCAGCGTCGATGCGAACAACAGCCCGCGCGAGCAGCTCATCCCCGTGGGCGCGGACGCCATCCGCGCTCATATCGACCAGTTCGCCGCGCGCCGCGCCACCACGCCCCGCGCGCTCACCACCGAAGATCGCCGCGCACTGCTGCACGAATTGCGGGACGCCGGCTGCATGCAGGTACGTCGATCCTCGGACATCATCGCGGCCCATCTCGGGGTGTCGCGTGCCACGGTGTATGCCGATGCCCGCTAATCTGTTGGACCTCGAAACGCCCTGTCTGCTGCTCGACGAGCAGCGGCTCCGCGCCAATGTCGCGCGGATGAAGGCGCATCTCGCGCCTCTCGGCGTGGCCTTCCGCCCGCATCTGAAGACCGCAAAATCGCTCGACGTCGCCCGCATCGCGATGACCTCGGCCGCTGGGCCGGCAACGGTCTCGACGCTGCGCGAGGCCGAATATTTCGCGGCCGGCGGCGTGCGCGACATGATCTACGCCGTCGGCATCGCACCCGCGAAGCTCGATCGCGTCTCCGCCATCCGCGCCACCGGCGCCGATCTCGCCGTGATCCTCGATAGCATCGAACAAGCTGACGCCGTCGCCGCACATACCGCGAGCACCGGCGACGCGGTTCCGGCGCTGGTCGAGGTTGACGCGGACGGCCATCGCTCCGGCGTCGCTCCGACCGACGCGGCAACGCTGGTCGCCATCGGCAGGCGTCTGGTCGCAGGTGGCGCGACCTTGCGCGGCGTGTTGCTGCACGCTGGCGACAGCTACGCACTGAACGATCCCGCAGCCATCGCGGATGCGGCAGAAGCGGAACGCATCGCCGCCGTGACTGCGGCGAACGCCTTGCGCAGCGCAGGTCTGCCTTGTCCCGTCGTCAGCGTCGGCGCGACACCGACCGCGCGTTATGTGCGCGACCTGACAGGCATTACCGAGGTGCGCGCCGGCGTCTTCATGTTCGGCGACCTCTATCAGGCCGGCGTCAGCTCGGTGGCAATGGACGATCTCGTGCTCTCCGTGCTTGCCACCGTCATCGGCCACCAGACGGCAAAAGGCTGGATCATCGCTGATGCCGGCTGGATGGCGCTGTCGCGCGACCGCAGCACGGCGAAACAGGCGCTCGACCAGGGTTATGGCGTGGTCTGCGATCTCGCCGGAAAACCGTACCCGGACCTCATCGTCACCGATGCCAACCAGGAGCACGGCATCATAGCGCTTCGAAAAGGCTCGAATGCCGCGCTGCCCGACCTGCCCATTGGCTCCCGCATCCGCATCCTCACCAACCACGCCTGCGCGACCGGCGCACAATATGATCGCTATCAGGTGCTGGATGGTGAAGGCGGAGTCAGCGCGGTCTGGCCGCGGATCAATGGGTGGTAGGAAGTGCGTCGCGGGGCCTTGCTTACCCTCCCTGGAGGGGGAGGGTCGATCGCGCGCAGCGCGAGCGGGGTGGGGTGATCTCTCCACACGGGCAGCGCTTCGGTGGAGAGACTGTCACCCCACCCCGTCTCACATTTTCGCTTCGCTCAAATGCGAGCCGACCCTCCCCCTCGAGGGGAGGGTAACAGCACCTACTCCTTCAGGTCATTCACGCGCTTCACCCAGGCGCGCACATCGGCGAGCACCTGGGGCAGCACCGCCCTGACCTCCTGCACGGTCATGCCGGCCTTGATGCGGGGATCGTAGAGCAGGTTGAGGATGTACTGGTCGTAGACGTCGAAATAGCCCATCGACACATTGTCGTTGAACATGGTCCACGGCACGCTCGCGGTGTCGTTGATCGGGCCGAGCGATTGCAACAATTCCTCATAGGCGCAGTCGAGGAAGGTGAAATCGCCGTTGTCGACGGTGAGGATCACGTCGGAATGCTCGATCTCGAAATTGTCGTTCTTGCGGAAACCCGACAGGCATTGCGGATCGAGCGAGGTGCGGATCTCGCGCGCCTTCTCCGCGCCGTAGAAGCTGGAAATCGTCCGAAACAGGTCGCGGTCGCGAACCAGCTTCACCCGCACATTCGCGGCCTCGCTGGTGTCGATCATGGCGATGTCGAGATGCTGCACGCGCCTGCCGATGTCGGCCACGACCTTGGCGAGCTGCGTCTTGCGGTCGGCGCGCTCGCTCTCGGCGTAGACGCGCACCGGCCCGTCGAACTTCCGGATGCGGTCGACGCGGCCGGCGAGGTGGTATTCGGCGCCGAACGCCGTCTTCAGGAAGCCTTCGACGATCTCGCCGTCGGTGAAGCTCTTCTTCTCGGCGCGCTGGCGCGAGGCGATCGCGGGCAATTCGCCCGCGACGGCGATGGTAGCGGTGTCAGGGACGAACGCGAAAGTGGCGAGCGCCAGCAGGGCGATGCGAAAGCCTGACGAAGGCGGGGCCAATGCGCTCATTGCGTCCCGACGCTGCCGTATTCGGAAGCGACGCACAAGACCGCATATTCACGCGCCCTGCGGGTTCCCGCAGTTCGCCGGCGGCTAGTTGTTGAGCACGACCACCTTGGTGCCGACCGAGACGCGGCTGTAGAGATCGCTGACGTCCTCGTTGGTCATGCGGAAGCAGCCCGAGGACACGGCCTGGCCGATCGTCTCCGGCTCGTTGGAGCCGTGGATGCGGTACAGCGTCGAGCCCAGATACATCGCGCGCGCGCCGAGCGGATTCTCGATGCCGCCCTTCATGTGGCGCGGCAGGTCGGGCCGGCGGGCCAGCATCTGCGACGGCGGCGTCCAGTCCGGCCATTCCTTCTTGGCGGTGATTTTGTGCACCCCGCCCCAGCGGAAGCCGTCGCGGCCGACGCCGATGCCATAGCGCAGCGCCTGGCCGTTCTGGAGTACCAGATAGAGGCGGCGCTCGCTGGTGTTCACCACGACCGTGCCGGGTGCGTAATTGCCGTTATAGTAGACCGTGGTGCGGGGGATCGGGCTCGAGCCGCCGCGGAAGAAGCTCGGGCCGAAGCCCATGATGTCACGCGAGTCGAACCCCTCGGCGAATGCGCCGCCGGCGGCGGTCGACAGCAATGCGATGGCGGCAATCGGTGCGGCAAAAAACCGGATCATTGTTTCCCCCCAGCAAAAAATCGATCAACTGAACTTACAGGCCATATTTGCGGGCTTTTCGCAAGCCACGGCCCCGTGAGGCAGGTCCTTTACAAATACACCATACTTAATGATTGGCGTTACCAAATCGGCAACCGCGCCAATTTGCCGGAAAGCGTTAGAGCGTTTTCAAGCGAAGTGGATACCGGTTCGCATCAAGAAAACGCGTCAAAACAAGAATCTAATGCCCGTTCCAATTCCATCGGAACGGGGCATTAGCCAAACCGGCGCATCGTCGCGCGGGGCAGGGCCGCGATGCCGGCTATTGCTTTGACGAGACGAGCGAACAATGATTGATCGGACGGATTATTGGACATTGCCGGTCGCGGGAGCTGAAGAATGAACGGTGCGGAAAGCCTGGTGCGGACGATGGTCAAGGGTGGGGTGGACGTCTGCTTCACCAATCCGGGCACCTCCGAGATGCATTTTGTCGCGGCGCTCGACCGCGTGCCGGGCATGCGCTGCGTGCTCGGCCTGTTCGAAGGCGTGGTGACCGGCGCCGCCGACGGCTATTTCCGCATGAAGGGCACGCCGGCCTCGACGCTGCTGCATCTCGGCCCCGGCCTCGCCAACGGCCTTGCCAATCTGCACAACGCCAAGAAGGCGAATTCCGGCATCGTCAACATCGTCGGCCAGCACGCGGTGTACCACATCGGCTACAACGCGCCGCTGACCTCCGACATCGAGGGCCTGGCCCGGCCGATGTCGTCCTGGGTCCGCACCTCGCCGGATTCCAAATCGGTCGCCGCCGACGGCGCCGCCGCGATCGCCGCCGCCAAAAGCGCGCCGCCGCAGATCGCGACCCTGATCCTGCCCGCCGACACCGCCTGGAACGAGGCCGACGGCATCGCCGAGGTGCCGGCCGAGCAGCAGCGCGCGAGCTATTCGCCGCAGGCGGTCGAGCAGGCCGCAAAAATCCTGCACGGCGACGGCGAGCGCACGCTGCTGCTGATGACCGGCAGCGCGCTGAGCGAAAAGGGCCTGGCGCTGGCCGAGCGCATCGCCGGCAAGACCGGCTGCACCGTGATGGGGCCGACCTTCCGCCCGAAGATGGCGCGCGGCCGCGGCCGCTTCTCGATCGACCGCATCCATTACGTGATCGAGAACGCGCTGCCGATGCTGGAGAAGTTCCGCCACATCGTGCTGATCGAGTCCGATGATCCCGTGGCGTTCTTCGCCTATCCGAACAAGCCGAGCATGCTCAAGCCCGAGGGCTGCGAGGTGCACCGCATGACCACCTGGGGCGAGAATTCGGTCGCGGCACTCGAAGCGCTGGCCGGCGCGGTGAGGGCGAGCGCGAAGGACGTCAAGCCGCAGGCCTTGGCTGAGCTGGTGCAGCCGACCGGCGCGCTGACCTTCGCCTCGATCGCGCAGGCGATCGCATGCGCCATCCCCGAGAACGCGATCATGGTCGACGAATCGCTGACCACCGGCCGCGGCTTCTTCCCGCCGACGGCGGCGGCCGCTCCGCACGACTGGCTCCAGAACATGGGCGGCTCGATCGGCTTCTCCACGCCGCTGTCGATCGGCGCCGCGATCGCCTGTCCGGATCGCAAGGTGATCACCATGGTCGGCGACGGCAGCGCGATGTACACGATCCAGTCGCTGTGGACGCAGGCCCGCGAGAACCTCAACATCGTCACCATCGTGTTCGCCAACCGCATCTACCAGATCCTGCGCGGCGAGTTCGACAATGTCGGCGCCGGCGAGCCCGGCCAGCGCGCCAACGACATGCTGCGGCTCGACCGTCCGACGCTGGATTTCGTCGGGCTGGCGAAGGGCATGGGCGTCCCCGGCCGCGCGGTCACCAATGCCGAAGAGTTCAACAAGGCTCTCGCCGAAGCCGTCGCCGAGCCCGGGCCGCGGCTGATCGAAGTCCAGATGTAGGGCGCAGCATCAGGCAGCGCCGAGGGCCGGGGGGCACGATGCAGACCGAGCTGAACAAGGTGATCGCGGCGCTCCGGGACCTCTACGCCCACGAAGGCTTCTTGTTCGAGAAGGACGTCGGCGAGCGGGCGGTGACGCACCGCTTCGCCGTCTATCTGGAGCGGCAATTCGCCGGCTGGTCAGTCGATTGCAACTACGATCGCCTCGGCGAGCGCACGCTGCACCTGCCGCACGGCACCATCGTCTCCACCGACGATCATCTGGGAAAGTCGATCTACCCCGACGTCGTCGTCCATCAGCGCGAGATCCCGAACAATCTGCTCGCCGTCGAGATCCGCAAGGCGAGCAATCACACCTCGCTCGAGCACGACCAGCACAAGCTGATGGCGCTGACCGACGCCCATGTCTGGTTCGCCTACTGGATCGGCGTGCTGCTGGTGCTGGACAGACACCATGTGACGATTTCGGAGGTCTATGTCAGCGGCGTCGTGGAAGACTCGCTGTCGCGCTGGTTCGCAACGCGCCTCGCCGAGACCGACCTCGGGGCTGCGCATTAGGGCGTGTGCTCATCAACGTTAGATTTCGGAGACAAAGCGGAAGTCATCTCGCTCCGCCAATATCGACTGCTTATCACCCATAGCTGACGCTGACGTGCCCGAAGCGCCCAGCAAGAGGTGTCTTCAATGCGTCAGCACTTCTAACTGAACTAAAGCGAGCAGCTCCGTCGAAGTCCCTTGATCTGGCGCAATGCCCTCCAACAGCGACCATGCATTCATTCTATGGGGCAGGCTTAGTGGATAGTGGAGAACGTCCATGAAGCAGATGAGTCTGAGCAAAGTTGCAATTGCAACCTCGGCCTTCGTGTGCGCGACGTTGTTCTCGTTCAGCTGGTCTGAACAGCGCGGTGTCTCGCTGTCAGTTGAGAGCGCGCAGGCGCGGATTGGTCGCCCATTGACACCCCTTAGCGGTGCCGGCGTTGCGCGTCGCCATTACCGGCGGGCTGCGTACGGCTACGGTGCTGGTGTGGTCGGTGCTGGCTTGGCGGCCGGCGCGATTGGGACGGGCGCGATAGCGGCCACCTCACCTTTTGGGTACTATCGTGGCGGCCCTCATGTAGACACCGGGTGGGGCGCCCCTAGCAATTATTATGGCAGTTATTACGCCAGTCCTGGCTACTACGACGGCTACGCCAATCGCAGCTACGTCACTGGGCGGCCAACGCTGTTTCCGCGCTACTACGGCAGCAGCTATGCAGCTGGCGGCTCCCCTGCCGGCTATTACGACGGGTACGCCAACCGCAGTTACGTCACCGGACGGCCAACGCTAATTCCGCGCTACTACGGCGACGCCTATGCCGCTGGCGGCTACCCTGCCGACTATTACGGCGGCTACGCCAACCGCAGTTACGTCACCGGACGACCGACGCTGATTCCACGCTACTACGGCGGCTGGAACTGGTGAAACGAAGGCTTTTGCGTTCGGAAGTGGTCAACTACCAAGCGGATGGCCTTGACGTCTCACCTGCGTCGGGGCGGTCGCGCCTTGACAGGTCAAGCAATTTGAATCGCTTGATTTGGATCAAGTACGAAGACCTGGAAATCTCGCATGCAGAACCCGCAGCTATCACTATTGGCGAGGACAATCTCATGAAAAAGATGAGCATGTTTGGCGCAATTTTGGTGGGAGCGACGATATTGTGCGCCGCCCCGATTTCGGTTCAGTGGTCGCAAGAGAAGGGGTTGTCCGTATCGTCGGACAATGCTTACGCCCGAGTAGGAAGACCGGCAACTGCAACGAGCGTCGCTGGCGTTGCGCGGAGAACGGATCGACGGGCGGTGCGCCGCTGCGCAACGGGAGTTACCTGCTAAAGGTGATGTCAGCTTGTGACTCCAACCGGCCGACCCGGTATGTCCGCTAGAGTCCACTCTTTGGAGTGAAGTGGGCTCGATATACTCAACCAGGGTCAACCAGGGTTCCTCTGATGTTGACCCTAAGCGGGCATTACCTGACGCCGCCAAGGTCGTAACCCCTCCTTCGCTTCACCGCTCCAGGCATGGAAGCTGCGAAGCCTTGCGCCGGATCAAAGGTGATTTTCTGGACCTGCGGAGCTCGCGAAGCGGGAACGTCTATTTGCAGGGGACTGAAAATGAAGATTGCATTCTTATCGCTGGCCCTAGTGGGCCAACCGGTCCCGATACCGGTCGCTGATAAGGTTCCGGTGCTGAATGTGGAGGCGCTGTGCAAGGCAACAGTAGAGAATGCCAAAGCACTGGGACTGACCGCCGTTCAGATTTTCTCGGACTGCATGAAAGACGAAAAGCAGGCGCAACAACAAATAAGCACTTTGTGGGCCACCAGTCCCAGTGATGTTCGCAATCGTTGCGAGGGCCCTGCGTCGATAGAGATGCAAAGTTACGTCGAACTGCTCACGTGCTTACAGGCCGCATTTGTCTCAGCCCACCCCGAGCTCGTCCCTCCAAGGCGATCAAGCAAGGACCGTAATAAACAGTAGGTGGATGAAGGTCTGTTATCTTGGAAAGGCCGAGTCCGGTTGTGGCCCAAGGCCGACATGATGCATGTCGTTTCCAATGTCGCCTTCCAAGAGAAGACCGGACGCGACTGGTGAGTACAAAGCCGCCCGCGTGACGCGAGCGGCCCTGCATCATCTTCCGTCGCAGGCTCAGTGCAGCGGATCGCCCTGGCCGAGCGCGTAGGCGACGAGGTCCTTCAGCGCGAAGCCAGAGCCGGTCACCGGCGTCCATTGCGGGTCGAGCGACAGCACGGAGGAATTGTCGCCGAACATCATGCCGAGGAAGACCTCGGCAACGATGCGACCGCCGACGGGGCCGAGCTGCGGCGTGTTGATTCCGGTCGTTGGCGCGCCGGTGGCCGGGATCGTCACCGCGGTCTGGAATTGCCGCGCCTCGGCCAGGATGTAGGTCCAGAGCGGGCAATTGCCGGCAAACACGCCACTCGCAATGGTCGCGATCCCGGTTTGCGGATCGCCCGCGCCGGGCTCGTCGACGGCCTTGCCGATGATGATCTGATCGTCCGTCAGCGGCGTCAGGTTCATCGCCCTGGCGACGGCCTGGCCTGAGGGCAGGCCGAGCCGCCAGCTGCGCTCGAGATTGCGCAGCGCCAGCGACGACGGATTGGACGCGACCTCCGGCGGCAGCTTGCGCAGCGGGTCGACCAGCGAGGCGTCGATGCGATAGGCGAACTGCAGCCGCCGCTTATTGTCGGGATTGGTGTCGTCGTCCTCGACACCGTAAGGGCGCGTGTCCAGATCGATGAAGCGGCCCCAGTCCATGGCGCGTCCCGGGCCCATGGCGCGGAAGCCGGTCAGCGCGTTCTTGTCGGGATTGTGGGGATCGGGGAAAATCTGCAACAGCATGTTGTCCGCATCGTTCAGCCGATAGCCGGGGCGGATCATGGAATGGCCGAGACGGTAGGCCGCAACCGAGAATTCGACCGGCATGAACGGATAGGTCTTCCAGTGATAGTGGGCGAGCTTGCTGCGGTCGTACTGGCCCGCGGTCCTCAGCTCGTCCAGCACGCTGGCGTGGACGATGCGCGGCAGGAAGTCGTTCAGCACCACGTATTGATAATGGAAGCGGACGCGCTGCTGCACGTCCTCGAACGACAGGTTGTCATTGTCGTCGACCATGCGGTTGTGAAAGCGCAGCATCAAGGCCTGGAACTGCGAGACGATGCTGTTCTCGTCGTTGCGGGGATCACCGATCAGGGCGCGGCCCTTGAAGCGCGGCAGGTCGCTGGCATCGGGCACGCCCGCGCCGGTCAGCTTCTCGCCGAGGCGGAACTTGATCCCGTCATACATGTAGGGCTGATCGTTCGGACCGCGGCCGTAGAGATTGTCCAGATCGAGCGACGGCGTGCGGAAGTCGACGAGCCCGTCGGGGTCCTGCTGCTTGGTCAGCGAGCTGACCGGATCGAAGGTGATGTCGTGGTCGATGAACTGGCCGAAATAAGTGTAGAGCGCGGGAATGCCGCTCTCCTCTGCGTCCGGCCCGTCCTTCGGAGCATCAAAGTCGGCGACCATCTTGTCGGCCAGCGCCGAAAGGTTCGCGACATTGTCGGCGTCGTTCGGACCGAATTTCGCCGGCCTGAGCTTGCGGAACATGCGTCCGAAGCGGCCCTGGGAAAGCGGCGAACGCGTTGCGTTCAGACCGCGCGGAACAATGCTGTGGCGGCTGCTCATTGAAAACACCTCCCTGAAAAGTCACGACGTGCAACGAATAAAGCTAAAGTTGTTCGCAACAGAATATGCAGGTCACGCTAGATCAGGCGATTGGGTGCCACAAGCGATCTGCTTCACACAGCGCGCGACATCGATGTTGTTCCGGGAGGGAGCGTTGCGAACAAGCTGCGGCCGCGCTTTGCAAATTTTTCCCGGAGCGATGACGGATAACATTCTCGTCATCGGCATGCGCAAAGCGGCTTCGCGCAAATGAGTTCGCCGGACTGTCGTCGAAGTGGATCGTCTTCACGCAATAAGTGTGGCGGCGTGCGCGTCATGCGCGCACGCCGCGATGTCGTCAGTAGGCATACTGCTGCGAGAACGCGTAGCGCGGATTGATGCCGCAATAGGCCGACGTGCCGGAGGCGGTGGCGAGGCACTGCTGATAGCTCGCGAACTGGCAGTTGCCGGGATAACCCCACATGCGTCCCTGCAGGCAATATCGATCGTTTGCAGGATGTGCCTGGGCGGCCGGGGATGCTACGGCGACCAGGGCGGCGAACGATGCGAGAGTGAGGATGATGCGACGCATTTCAATCTCCTTCGAGAGCGAGTGGACGGGAACGTCAGCGAGCCGGGCTCGTCTGAGGCATGTCATGCCTATCTTGGTGTCGGCGGAATGCCGTGCGTTCGCGACATGGCACATCATGACGCAGCCGGCGGCCAGCAATGTGATCTACGCCACAGTTCGCGGTGGGGGTCCGGGCCTATCGTGAGAAGACTTGCGCGCGTCGATCCTGGAAAACTAGGCTTGTCTGATCCGGATCAGGTATTTTGCGGATCAGGTATTTTGGAGGTTCTAATGCAAAGGTCATACTTGCTGGCTGCGACAGCAGCGCTGGCGCTTCTCATGCAAACTCCGCTCGCGCTGGCCCAGAGTGCGCCGGCCGCCAGTGGAACCGCAGCGCCTGCCGCGACAACCACTGCGCCGGCAACGACGACGACAACGCCGGCCGCGACCGGCGACACCTCCAGCCAGCCGGCCGACTCCAAGAAGAGCGCATCGAAGAAGCCGGCGAAGAAGAAGATGACGCGGCAGCAGGAAATCGATCATTCGGTCGACAGCGGCACCGTGCCCGCGCGCTACCGCAGCTCTGTGCCCAAGCAGTACCAACGGTACATTCCGTTCGATAAGCAGTGACGGATCTCACGGCGGCGCGACGTGATCCGACGTCGGGCCGCCGGTGCCATCGTGTGACGGCCTTGTCGTAACGGCCTTAACCAAGCGGAATCCGGCCATACATCCCCAGTGGCGGTCTGCGAGAGCGGTGCTAGAGTAGGCCGAAGCCCCGGGGGGAGAAATGAGCGACGACGTGAAGGATGCTGGCCTTGTGGCCATGATCAGCAGCATCCTGGGAGGCAACAAGCGCGCAGACAGCAGTGCTCCGCCGCCGCTCACCGAGATTCCGCCGACAGCGCCGACGAACGGGTTCGACCTGGTCGAGCCGTCCATCCCCGGTCCTGCACCGGCCGAACCCGACGCTGCGCCCGATGCCGTTCCGGCTGCCGCGAAGCCGGTCGAGCGGCCTGCGAAAATCACGACGACGCCTGATGGCAAGAAGCTGCTTCCTGCCGAGGCGATTGCCGATCTCGTGCTTGGCGAGCTGCGCAAGCTGGAGAATTTTCCGGCGACCGGCGCCTCCGTCACGGTCTACGGTTACAAGCACTGGAACGCGATGATCACCTTCGCGCCGTTCTCGACCACGTTCCAGAACGCGACGCGGTTCCGCCAGGCCGTGCCGGACCTGGTCTTCAAGCTGCGCCGTTTCGTCGAACTTGAGATATAGTCCGGGACAATCACCGGCGGCTGTTCGGCGCGATTCCCGCTGCGGGGCGCGGCGCGAGCGGGTGTCCGAAACAGTTCGACAGGATTTTGAATTGAGCGTCGCCTTTACCAAGGAAGAAAGCGCCGAAACCGCGTCCGAGACGCTGCTGCCGGATCGCCCGATCTCGCCGCATCCAAATCTCGTGACGGAAGCAGGCTTGCAGGCGCTCCAGGCGCAGCTTCGCGAGGCGCGCGAGGCCTATGAAGCCGCGCAAGCCATCGAGGACGTCAACGAAAAGCGCCGGCAGTCGGCGGTGCCCTTGCGCGACGCTCGCTATCTGACTGAACGGCTGCGCACGGCGCAGGTCATTCCCCATCCGGCGTCGACCGATGTCGTCGCCTTCGGCAGCACCGTGACCTTCAGCCGCAGCGACGGCCGCGTGCAGACCTATCGCATCGTCGGCGAGGACGAAGCGGATCCAAAGGCCGGATCGATCTCGTTCGTGGCACCGGTTGCGAAGTCGCTGATCGGGAAGGCGGTGGGCGATGTCGTGGGTTCAGGCGCGCAAGAGATCGAGATTCTGTCGATCGCATAGGGATGTGATCCGAGGCCTGAATGGCGGGCGCGTAAGGATCGAATTCCGACAGCACTGGCTCCGGATTGGTTTCGCCAACTTCGAGGCGGCGCTGGGTCAGTTGCGCTGCCGCGACTTAGCTGTTCAGCAAAAACCGCGAACGTCATATAGTGAGGGCTATCAAGACCAATACCAAGACCAATTCATTGCGTGTCAGGCAAAGGGAGGGATCCATGCGGAAGTCCCTGTTCCTCGTCATCGCAGCCGCTCTCGGCCTATCAGGACCGCAGGCTCTGGTCGCGCAAGACGATGTGGATCAGCAGCTCGGCAGCGTTCATTTCCAGACCTCTTGCAACGATGTGGCCCAGCGTCGTTTCGATCGCGGGATGCGCTATCAGCATTCCTACTGGTACGCCAACGCCAAGGAGATCTTCGACGAAGCCATCAAGGCTGACCCGACATGCAGCATGGCCTATTGGGGCATTGCGCTCACCTACATGGACAATCCGCACAATGCGATTCCAAAGCCGAACCTGGCGCCGGGCCTCGCCGCGATCATGAAGGCCAAGGAGATCGGCGCCGCGACGGAGCGCGAACGCGACTACATCGATGCGTTGATGGTGATGTATGCCGATTACGACAAGATCCCTCACGTCCAGCGGATGCGCATGCTGCGTGACGCGCAGGCGCGGGTCGCGGCAAAATATCCGGACGACGACGAAGCCCAGATCGCCTACGCCATCACGCTCAATACGTCGGCGGATCTGAACGACAAGACCTACGCGCAGCAAATCAAGGGTGCGGCGATCCTCGAACCGATCTCCAGGCGGCTGCCGCTGCATCCGGGCGTGACGCATTATCTGATCCATCTCTACGACTATCCGGCGCTGGCGCAGAAAGGGCTCGATGCCGCCAATCGTTACGCCAAGATCGCACCGGCCGCGCCGCACGCCCAGCACATGCCCTCCCACATCTACACACGCGTCGGCTATTGGAAGGAATCGATCGACTCCAACACAGCTTCCGTGAAAGCCGCGATGGCCGAAAAGTCGGTCGGCAACTATCTGCACGCGCAAGACTACATGGTCTATGCTTACCTGCAGCTCGGCCAGGACAAGCAGGCGCGCGCCGTCATCGACGACATGATCAAGGAGACCGACTTCAAGGCGACAGTCGCGGCGGCAGATTACGCGCTGGCGGCTTCGCCGGCGCGTTATGCGATCGACCGTGGCGATTGGGAGGGTGCCTCGCAGCTGCCGGTCAGGCCGAGCAACCTCAATTTTGCGATGGCAGTATCGCACTTCGCCCGGGCGCTCGGCGCGGCACGCTCCGGCAAACCGGAGGCCGCCAAGGCCGACGTCCAGAAGCTGGCGGAATTGCGCGACAAGCTGCAGGACGCCAAAGACAATTATTGGGCCGGAATCGTCGACATCCAGCGTCAGGTCGCCGTCGCCTGGGTGCTTTACGCCGAGGGCAAGTATGACGAGGCGCTCAATGCGATGAGTGCCGCGGCGGATGCGGAGGACAAGACGGAAAAGCACGTGATCACGCCCGGGCCGCTGGCGCCGGCGCGCGAACTTTACGGCTTCATGCTGCTCGATCGCGGCATGGCCAAGGAGGCGCTTGCTGCATTCGAGGCAACCAAGGCGAAAGAGCCGAACCGCCTGCACGCTTTCGCGGGGGCGGCCAAGGCGGCCGAAGCCCTTGGTGACAGGGAAGCGGCACGACAGAACTGTCAGCAGCTCGTGACGCTGACCGCCAGTGCCGATTCGGAACGCCCCGAGGTCGCGGCGGCGAAGCAATACCTCGCCAGCAACTGAGCCGGAACGAGAACGGTGGAATCATGAGAAGGGCAGCCGCCACCGCCGTCGCAGCAATCTCGCTGGGAAGCGCGCTGGCGGCATCGCTTTTGTGGCTCCATGTGCCACGGCATGCCGCCGCGAATTCCGCCACGCCGGTGTGGCAGGAGGTGACCTGGCCGTTCTCGATGGACCAATGGGGCAAGGGAAAGGCGTTCCGCTGCAGGGCTTCCGACTGCGGTGTCGAGGTGATGCTGTACCTGCGCGCCAAGATAGGTTTCTGCAATTGCGCGACGGGCGTCGCCGATGATGATGACCTCGATCGTATGGGCGATACCGTTCTCGTCGGCGAAGTCTCTCCACGCGGTTCCGGCCATCCCATCACGATTGCGTCGATGAAAGGTCGCAGCCGCGCCTACACGCTCAACTCACGTGGTGCTCCCGGCAAAACGCTGGTGTCGGTCGTCTACAACGAGCGTTGCGACATGATCGCGGCGACCGCCGTCATTGGCCACGATCGGCCGGAGACCATCGAACCCCGCGTGATCGAGTTTCTGGGCGGCAGCACGGCGATGCACTGGGCTGAAGTCACACTGGGTCTGTGATTAACTGCGCCTTCCTGATCGGCGGGCGTTTCAATGCGGCGAATGGCCCGCGCAGCTGGGGCGAGGATTGCTATCGACAGGGGCAATGTCATTCGCCTAAAACATCAACCATGCGTTTCCGTCGTCTTGTCCCGATATCGAAGGTCTCCGCCGTGTCCGCGAAACAAAGCGCGGCGGCTGGATGAGACGGTTTCTGTCGGGCGCGTTGCCGTTCTATGCGCTGGCCGGATTGGCCATGTGCATGTACCTCGTGCTGTACAAGACGAACCTGTTCGACTTGAACGCGATCGTCCAGGATGCGACCGGTTCGGCATGGTTTCCGGTCTTCATGTTCGCTTGCGTGCTCCTGGAGTCGGTCTTTCCGTATTTCGGCTATTTTCCCGGAACCGCCCTCATCCTGATGTCCGTGGCGCTCAATCCGAAGCCCGCGGATGTTTCCGTTTTTGTCGTGGCGTGGCTGGCCATCATGGTGGGCGCCGTTCTGAGTTACGGGCAGGCTCGCTTTTTCAGACCGATGTTGCAGCGGGTTGCCTCGAAGGCGGCACTGAACCGATGTGAGTCCCTTCTCGACTCCTACGGTCCTTATGCGCGCGTTGCCTTGTTCATTCATCCCAATGCTTGCGCGATGTATTTTACGGCACTCGGACTTCTCGGCCGGAACCTGACGCGAGAGCTTGCCCATCTTTGCGTGGGGGCGGCGGCTTCCGTGGGCATTCTGTTCGTCGTCGTGACCAGGCTGGTGTCGTCCGCAGGCGCCACCGATGATGGGGAATTGCAGGTTCTGCTGGCGGCAGGCCTGGTCGCCATCGGAACCCTCGTCGGTCTCTACGCGGCCTTGCGGCCGGATCGGGCTGCTTGAAGCTTGATCCGGAACAGCGCGAAGCGGTTTTCCGACCAGAGAGCTCGCTTTGAGCTTGGTCGGTCATGATCCATGTGCGGAAGCACCCAAGTCAGAGCCTGAACCAAGGCAGGGTGAGATAGACGCAAGCGATCATTGAGAGGATGGGAATTACCCACACCCATCCCGACCAGAAGTTTCGCACTGAACGTCCGGGTAACGACGCAGCAACGAGGGCGACGATCAGTGCCCCGAGCGCGGCCGTCGCGGCCCACCCGTACCAGTACATCGCTGGAGCTAGAAATCCCATCGCAGGGTCAGCAACGTCTCGCGAATGATGCGTGCCCGGCAGCACGATGCCGAGCGACGGGAAAACGGTGAAAAGAGCAAGGTCCTTCGCGAGTGCAACCACGTAGAGGAAGCCAAATGTCGTCCCGAACGCGAAGGCAAAGCGGCGGAACGCAGCTGATAACGTCATGCGCCGAAACCCCTGATGTTGTTTACGACGTGGCCAGTTAGGAAGCCCCACCAGATGACAAAGGCGAGGATCGAGGTGAGCATCGTGCGCGTCTGAGCAGGCTCGTCGGCACGCGGCCGTCGCCAGCAAACCCAGTAGGCTGGTAGCAACGCAAAACCGATAGCGGCGAAGTGCTCCTTGAGGTCGAAGAAGCCCAGGGCTGGCCAATGACCGGCGCGCTCTAACTCTGGCCTGATGTCGACGCGAAAATACAGATAGATGATCCCACCAAGCAGGATGGAGATGGCATACAAGACGACGACGGCGTCGGCGAATCGGGCCGATGGCACGGAGCGAAAGCGGCCGAAAAACGAACTGGGGCGCGTTCCCACAGTCGCCCACGTCGCCAAGGTCTGGTGCGTAATCGCGCCAAGCAGTGCAACGGCGACCAAGCCGTGAATAATCAGGAGTACTGTCGCCAGAACCTCACTCCCGGCCTATTGCCCGCTGCTGTCACGTGAAGAGTTCCTCAGTCCCGAATGGCTCCGCCGACCACGGCCGGAAGCGATTGAGGGTGAACTTTGTCTTCTGGCCGGGTTCAACGTCCACCAGCACGTAGTTGTACTCCTCTTGCGGAGGCTGGCCCTTCCAGTAAAGGTCCCGCGGGTAGTCGGCGGGCACCTTGATGCTGGTTCGCCCCGGTAGGATTGGGTCTTGTTCTGCGCCACCGCCGCCCAACATCAGATACTTGACCCCATCTACATCGTAGATTTCCGTGGTGTGGACGTGCCCGTTCAACACGATCACCTCCATGTCCTTGGCATACGATGCAATCACCTTGTGCGGGTTATCGGGAGCGGGGATCGGGCCTAAGCCTGACCGCGCAAACACGGGATAGTGGAAGACGATGAACGTCTTCCGAATGCCATTGGCCTTCGCCTCGTCCATCCACTTTTGAAGCTGGGTCATCTGCTCGGCATATTTTGGCCGATCAGCGTCCCACAGCGACGGCGAACGGTAATCGTACTTGCCACTCCAGAGATAGATGAAGCGGGTGCCCTTGAAGTCGAATTTGTAGATGAGGTTTTCCGGGGTGACGCCGAATTTTTTCAGATACGGCACAGCCGAAAGTACGCCCTCAATCCTTGGGTCGGCCCACACCTCATGATTACCTACACTCATGAAAAAGCGCCCATCCAGACCGGCCGCGCGCATCTCGTCGTCCGGCGCCGGTAGCTTCTTCAACATTGTTTCGTTCACGCGCTTCCAGTATGGGCTGTCACTCACGGTCAAGCCCTGATTGCCCCACCACACGGCGTCACCACTATTGACCACGAATTTGGCGCGACCGGACTGAACGTCCTTGACGATTTCGCGCGTCACCCATTCGCCGCCCTGAAGCCGGAACATGGTTCGATGCACTCCGGGAAGCAGTTTCACGTCTTCAACGGAAGCCTCGGTGACCCAACCTTTATCGACCGTCAGGGTCATCACTTCCGTCTTGGATGCGAACGGCATGACGACCTTGACCAGGTCCTTTGTGACCGGATCGAAGATCATCCTCACATCCTTCGCCACGACGGCCTCGGCGACCTTCTCCGGCATGACCAATCCGAACATCTCGACGAAGAACTTGCTGAGGTCCGGTTGTCCCTCTTTCAACGGGAGGTACATCATCGGTCGGGTATCGCCGACCGCAGCGAATGAAAAGCCGCCCCCAATGGAAACGGGTGCTTGCGCGGTTGTTGTTTGGGCCTGCGCGTTGGCAACGACCGGCATGGAGAATGCTGGGAGCGCCGCAAGTGCGCCTAGAACCAGGCGACGACTGGGCTCGTTAGGCCAAGAGGATTGCATGACGATCACCCCTGATCGAGGAGAGGGAATGAGCCGCCGCATAGGGCGCGCCAAACAGCCCGATTTGCCGGCCGTTTCCCGTAGACCTTCAGCGGTGGGTAAGCTTGATATAGATCAACGCCTTCATCTGCCGTAGCAGCGAGCACGTAGAGCGGCGGCTGGCAGCTATTCTGGCCGCGGACGTTTGCGGGCATCGCAGGTGTGCAGAAATACAGCGGCAAGGACGTGGCGAACCCACAGGTGGCGAGCATGATGTCGATGAAATTGCCGCTGTGGCTTCGCTTTTTCCTGCTCGTCGGCGTCGCCGCCTTTGCAGCAGGCGCAGGTCTTATTGCCTATCGGTACTACAGCCGCCCGGTAACGCTGACTGTGGCGGTCGGGTCGCTCGACGGCGAGGCAGCCAAGGCAATGTCAGCGATGGCAGGCGAGTTCGTTTCAGCGAACGCGCCGGTCCGGCTCAAGGTCCTCGACACCGGCACAGCGCTCGAGGCCGCTGCGGCTTTCTCCGCGGGCAAGGTCGATCTCGCTGTGGTTCGCGGCGATGTCGGCGACTTGTCGCAGGCGCAAGCCGTCGTCGTCGTCAGCCATATGGTCGTACTGATCATCGCGCCGCCGGGATCGTCCATCGACAGCATAGCTAACCTGAAGGGACGCACGGTCGGCGTGGTCGGCGGAGCAGTGAACGCCAAAATTGTCGATGTGTTGACCAAGGGATACGATCTGGCGGGCGCAAAAGTTGTCTTCAAGAACCTTGCTTTGACGGATGTCCGGCAAGCCATCCAGTCGAAACAAGTCGGTGCCCTACTTGTCGTGATCCCGCTCGCCGAAAAATACCTCTCGCTCGTTCGCGGATTTTTTCAGCTCGACCGTAAAAAGACCCCGGTACTGATCTCGATCGAGTCCGCAGGGGCAATTGCAGAGAATGAGCGCGCTTTTGAAAGCTTCGACGTCCCGAAGGGCACACTGCGGGGATCGCCGCCGGTCCCGGAAGATGACCTGACGACCCTGAGGACCTCGCTATACCTGGTTGCGCAAAAGAAGCTTGGCACTGATCTGGTAACCGACCTCACGGAGGCGATCATGAGCGCGCGCAGGAATCTGCTGCGCGAGCAGCCGATTTTCGCGCAGATCACCGCGCCCAGCACCGACCAGGATGCCTACCTTCCGCTGCACCCTGGCGCGGCAGCCGTCTACAACAGCACCACGCAAAGCTTCATGGATGAGTACGGCAACTGGATCTATTTGACGCCGATGATACTGGGTGGCGCTGCCACCATGCTTGCGGCGGCGTGGAAATTCCTGGGCGTCGGCAGCCGCGCAGCCGAAGGTCCGCTCGATTCTCTCTACGCCCTGGCGCGCCGGATTCGGAAGGTCGATACAGAGGCTGAACTTTCGGATATCGAAGACGAAATCGACGGCATTCTAAAAGCGGAGCGCGCCAAATCCGCTGCTGGAGACGAGAGCGCGGTGGATGATGCCACATTGAACGTGGCAGCCCACCGGCTGGAGAACTTGATTCACGACCGACGCACATTGATCGCCAGGGGACCCGCGGTTGCCTCCGCGGCGAAGGCGACACAGCGCTAAGTCACGTCACGCCTCGCAACACACTGGTGAACCATGAATGCAATCGCGCTATCGTGCGTCACGTTTCTATGCATCTCAGGCGGTGCCCTGCTCGGTATGTTCCTTCCTGGGCATCACCTGAGCACGGATGACAAGGATGTGGTCAGGCTGGGCACGGGCCTCATCGGGACGATAGCCGCGCTTGTCCTCGGCCTGCTGATCGCCTCGGCGAAGGGCTCCTACGATACGCAGAGCACTCAAGTCACGCAGATGACGAGTAGTGTTGTCCTGCTCGACAATCTGCTGGCGCAGTACGGACCGGAGACGAACGACGAACGCAATCTGTTACGGCGCACCATCGTTGTTTTAGCCGATCGAATGTGGCGCGAGAAAAGTTCCGAGGTTGCCAAGGCGAACCCCTTCGAGGCGAGCGCCGCAAGCGACGCATTCTATGCGAAGCTTCAGCAGCTTTCGCCGCAAAACGATTCCCAGCGCTCCGTGCAAGCCAGGGCCATACAGGTCGCCACCGACATTGCGCAGATCCGCCTGCTGCTGTTCGCACAGACGAACAACTCGATCCCTATGCCGTTCCTGGTGGTGCTGATTTTCTGGCTCACCATCATCTTTGGAAGCTTCGGCCTGTTTGCCAAACCCAGCGCAACCGTTTTCGGCTCGCTGTTCGTTTTTGCACTGTCGGCCGCCGGGGCGATCTACCTGGTCCTGGAACTGGGTCAGCCATTTGCGGGTTTGATGCAGATTTCCAGCGCGCCACTGCGCAGCGCCCTCACGCCGCTCGGTCCCTAAGCCATTCGCATGATCGAGGTTGCCGGCCAGAGCGACTGGCTTCGCCTTGTCGGTCGCGACATTCGCGCAGGCTATGACGCCCGCGCCGATTCCTCGGCCGGACGGCATGATTTCGCAAATTGCCGTCGGCTGCGGTCCGGGCAGGACAATGGTGAACGGTGTGTGCGTGGCAAGAACCACCATCCGCCAGACCCGCCGCGCCGTCCGCAGGTGTGTGCGATGGCAGGGAGGCGCCTGCGTCTTGTACCAGTGAACGCCCCCAAGCTCACTTGGTCCATAGCAGATGGGCTCGGTTCGATCCAAGGCAGGCGAAGCCGTCACTCGACCGCTACATCTTCAAAGTCGCGATGCATCGTTCGACGCATAACCTCGAAAATGACGGCTGTTGACCAGCCAAACAGCAGTACGCCGTTCATTGCGGTAAGCGGTCCGAGCAGCCGCCAATGCTCAACTGGTACCACGTCGCCATATCCGAGCGTCGTGTAGTTCACAAATGCGAAGTACGTAAGATCGGTACCAGTCGGCGCGGCATCGAGTCTTTCATAGGCCAGCGACCAGACGATGACTTCCGAAGCGTGAGAAGCCATCAAGATCGAAACGGTCGCGATCATGACTGCGATCAAGCGCAACGACGGTCGCGAGGGGGACATCGTGCGCGTCCTTTGCGCGATCTGAACCAGCATAACCATTATCAATGCATGGATCGTAATGTTACAGGCACTCACGACAGTGCCTATCAGCAGTTGACGGAACATCACAGTTTCTCCCGCTGTATTTCACCCCGTGCAAGACTGTCAGTCTGAACCTGGCTATCGCCCGCTACGGCTGACATCGGCCTTAGCCGTTTGCGGCTGTTCGCGGTTATGTCGGTGACTTGTCGTGGCCACGCCGCCCGCCTGCTTTCACGATCGAGATTGGTCAGCGATCTTAACCAATTATCCAATTGCAGCGGTCGGGGCTGGTCTAGAAATCGAGCCAGCAGTCTTGATCTCAATCAACGTTCCGGTTCGGGGAGCAAATGCAATAGAGCACCTCATGCGCGGCAGGTCGGACACTATGGCCAACTCCAGCGCTGCATCTGTAGCTCACAGGTTACTGCCGATCCTGGATTGGGCACCCGGCTATCGACGCGATTGGCTGTTGCCCGATGTTCTCGCCGGCCTCGCGCTTTGGGCCGTCATGGTGCCCGAGGGCATGGCTTATGCCGGCATTGTCGGCGTGCCGCCGATCATGGGCCTCTATACGATCGTGCCGGCGCTACTCGCCTATGCGCTGCTCGGTACGTCGCGGCAGCTCGTGGTGGGACCGGACACCGCAACAGGCCTGATCTCCGCAGTGACTATCGGCGCGATCGCCACGCAGGGAACGGCGGAATTCAACTCGCTGACCTCCACGCTCGCCGTCCTGATCGGATTCTTCTTCCTCTCTTTTGGAATCATGCGCATGGGGTGGGTCGCGAGCTTCATTCCCACACCGGTGATGCGTGGCTTTATCGAAGGGCTCGTGTACGTCACCATCATCGGGCAGGTGCCGCATTTGCTCGGCATCAGCGGCGCATCGGGCAACTTTTTCACGAAGCTTTGGCATGTCTTGCAGCACTTGCCGGACGCTTCAGTTGCGGCTGTGGTAACCGGCATCCTGTCGCTCGTCGCTATGCTGGTGCTCCGCCACATGGCGCCTGCGGTGCCGGCGGCTCTAGTCGTCATGGTCACGGCGACAATCGTGATCGGACTGCTCGGCGGAGAGGCCACAGGTGTGCACGTGGCCGGCCATCTCCCATCCGGCTTGCCTCATTTGACGGCGCCGAATCTGGAGATCTCGACATTGACCGAACTTGTGCCAGGCGCACTCGCCATCGTGCTGGTCGGCTACGCCGAGGCACTCGGCGCTGCCAAGGCTGCCGCCCTGCAGAGCGGCGGCAAGATCGATCCAAACCAGGAGCTGGTTGCGCACGGACCTGCCAACATTCTGAGCGGGCTTTTCGGCGGATTTCTCGTTGTAGGCAGCCTGTCGAAGACTTCTGTAGCCACGTCCGCGGGCGCACGCAGCCAGCTCGCGAACCTGGTCGCGGCGGTCTTTAGCTTCCTTACGCTCATCTTTTTGACCCCTCTGTTCCGAAACATGCCGCAGCCGGCGCTCGCGGCCATCGTCATTGCAGCGATGTTGCATCTGACCAAGCCCAGCTACCTGCGCGAGCTGTTCGTTCGAAGCCGCTGGTCGTTTGCAAATTGTGTGATTGTCATCCTCGGCGAGCTGACTCTGGGGGTGCTCCAGGGCATTGCCCTGGGAGTCGTGCTGTCGCTGCTGACGTTGATCTATCTTGCGAGCCATCCAAGGGGAGCGGAGCTCGGACAACTTCCGGGCACCGAGGCCTATCGCAGCGTGCAACGCCATCCCGAGGCAGTAACATTTCCCGGGCTAATGATCTGGGGAGCGGGCGGCGACCTCTTTTTTGCGAGCATCGGCCACATCAGCACGGCTTTGAAAGCCGCACTGGCCGCGCGGCCAGACGTCAAACGCGTGCTTCTGGATTGCGCCGCGGTCAACTTCATCGACGTCAGTGGAGGAGATGAACTGCTCGGTCTCATCAACGAGCTGCAGAAGATGGGCATTAGCGTCGGCTTTGTCCGGATGCGCGATGCTGTTCGAGATGGCATGAAGCGTGCTGGGGTCGAGGCAATTGTGGGACCGGGGAATTTTTATGATCGCGCCACAGATGGCGTGCGCGCCTGGCAGCAGCAAGCTGACGTTGGTTAGTGCGCCATGAGAGGACATAACCGTTGAACTGAAGCCACCTGACATGGAACGTACAAGACACATCGTCGAACCTACGCCCTCTCCTGGCGCCGCGCATGCTTTGCATATCGTCTCGCCCGACGAGCGGATAGCAGCCGGCAAGGCGTTGCGCGACAAGGTCCCGCGCGAGCAGCACGGGCACTGGAATGGCATTAAGGGACGAGCGGACCCGATCGAGCTTCTGCGCAAGTCAGACGATGATCGGTTGAAAAAGCTCATACCGATCCGGTATGGCCGAATGCTGCAATCGCCGTTTGCCTTCTATCGGGGCTCGGCCGGCATCATGGCGGCTGACCTGGCGCGAACGCCAATCACTGGATTAGAGGTACAAGCGTGCGGCGATTGTCACCTTCTCAATTTTGGCGGATTCGCCACACCTGAACGAAGCATCATCTTCGACATCAACGACTTCGATGAGACTTCCCGGGGGCCGTGGGAGTGGGACGTCAAGAGGCTTGTCGCATCGATCGTGCTTGCTGCCAGATCGAACGGATTGTCCGATGCTCGTGGCTGCGACTGTGCCGTCAATTGCGCGCGCAGATATCGCGAACATATGCGTGAATTCGCCGACATGGACCCGCTTGCAGTCTGGTATGCCGAAACCAAAGCGTCCGACTTCATCGACTCCTTGCCAAAGGCATTGCAACGGAGCGTCAGGAAGCGGATCGAGAAGGCGGCGGGCCGAAGCGGTTCGGAATTTGACCTTCCCAAGCTCGCGGGCTCCGTTGCCGGGCAGATCCGCATTACGGATCAACCGCCATTGATTTTTCATCCGGGATCGATCAGTGCCCCCGAAGCTGAAGCGACACTTGAACAGCTCCTTCACGCTTACCGACAATCGCTGGCTGATGATCGGCGGATGCTGCTCGATCGCTATCGGCTCGTTGATGTGGCCATCAAGGTGGTTGGCGTGGGCAGCGTGGGCCGCAGATGCTGGATCGCCCTGCTGATGTCCGAGGGAAACCACCCTCTGTTCTTGCAATTCAAGGAAGCGGTGAGCTCTGTGCTCGAGCCTTACGCCGGAAAAAGCACATTCGGCCATCATGGGCAGCGCGTTGTGATAGGACAACGTCTGATGCAGCCGGCCTCGGACATTTTTCTCGGCTGGGTCACCGCGCCCAACGGACGACAGTTCTATGTCCGCCAATTGCACGATGCCAAGATCAAGCCCTTGGTAGAGACGTTCAATGCCGGGATGTTGGACGCCTATGCGCAGGCGTGCGGCTGGGTACTCGCTCGCGCGCATGCGAAGGCCAGCGAGATATCGGCGACGATCAGCGGCTATCTCGGATCTTCAAACGATGCATTCGAAATAGCCATGGGACAATTCGCGCTGGCTTATGCGGACCAGGCGGAGCGCGATCATGCCGCGCTCAAGGCTGCGGTGCGAAAGGGAGAGATTGTCGCCGTCAAAGGCGCCTGAGCATGAAGCCGATAACGCGCAATGGCTGCTGATGGCGTCCACCCACGCCGCTTCCTTCGGCATCGGCAAGGGCGATTCTTGATCTAGATCAAGGGATGCCGGGAATTTCGGGAGAAGTCTTGCTAGAGGGGCACATTGCGCCGGAGTTGCTGATCGGTCCAAATGTGAGAATAGCATGGAAGATCCATTCCTGAACTATTTCGCACTTGGCTTGCTGTTTTTCGTGGTGATCGTGCTGGTCTACGGCATCATCGCGATCCACGACATTCCGGCTCGGATCGCTCACGCGCGTCATCATCCGCATCAGGACGCGATCCACGCCGCAGGCTGGATCAGCCTGTTCATGCTGCACCTGCTGTGGCCGTTCCTCTGGATTTGGGCAATGATGTATCGGCCGGATCGAGGCTGGGGCTTCGGTCAAAAGCCGGGTGAGCCGGCCTCACCGCAGGAGGCGGTGGCCGAGCTCGAGGCGCTCAGGCGCCGAATGACGGAGATCGAAGCAAGGCTAGAGAACAGGGATCCAGCAGCTCAATCGAACAAAGAACAGCCTCGGCCTACGGTGGGGCAATCGGGACCAGCGATCTCGGCTGCCGAGGGGAGCGCTCCTGCGACAGATGCGGTAGCTTTGGAGAGCCGAGGCGGCCGACGATAACTGACGTGCTCTCGAAGCTTGGAGCGGGAGGCCACCAATGGAAATCTTGCTCACCTTGACCTACGTGGCGATCTGCGTTGCCATCTTCAAGATTTTCAGAATCCCGGTCAATCAATGGACGCTTGTGACGGCTGCGCTCGGTGGCATCTTCGGGCTTTCGCTGCTGTTCATCACGATGGCCTACAACCACCCGTTTTCAACCAACGGGCGAATTTATTTCACCACTGTGCCGATATTACCGTCCGTTAAAGGCCGGGTGGTCGAAGTGTCGGTCGCGAACCGTACCAACGAGCACCTCGAAGCCGGAGAAGTTCTCTTCAAGATCGATCCCAAGCCTTACGAATATATCGTCGAGCAAAAGCGGGCGGGGCTGGCGGACGCGGAGGCCAGTGTTGCCCAGCTCAAGGCGTCAGTTGATCAAGCCTCAGCGGCGACCGCGAAGGCAAAGGCCCAACTGCAGCTTGCCCAGGAAAACTACGACCGGCAGTCTTACTTGTTTAAGCAGAACGTTGTCGCGCAGGCCACGCTCGACACCGCGACACGCAATCTGGATGCGTCAAAACAAGCCACGGCCGAGGTTGTTGCTGCGGAAGATCGTGCCCGGCAAGCGTATGGCGCGACAGTTGACGGTGAACACTCAGCCATCGTGCGTTTGCGCAATGAGCTTGCCGATGCGCAATACGATCTGGACCAGACCGTTGTTCGCGCACCCACCAGCGGCTTTGTCACCGAGCTGGCACTGCGGCCCGGCGTGTATGTGGTTCCGGCGCCATTCCGTCCAGCGGCGATTTTCGTTAACGACAGCCAGAAGGATCAGTCTTTGGCGGCCGCGTTTCAGCAAAACGCTTTGCAGCGCGTTCGTGCTGGCGATGAGGCCGAGGTTCTGTTCAAGGCCATACCCGGTCGCGTCTTCAAGGCCAAGGTCCGCCTTGTGATTGATGCGATTGCCGGTGGCCAGCTTCAAACCACGGGCACGCTACTGAATCCTGGGGGGGCGGAGGTGCCCGCAGATCGGGCTTTGGTCGTTTTTGACCTCGTCGATGACACCTCAGGTTATCAGCTGCCACTCGGTTCGGCAGCCGAAGCCGCCATCTATACTGAACATTTTCATGAGCTTTCGTTGCTGCGAAAAATCCTTCTGCGTATGCGCAGCTGGAAAAACTACGTCTTCCCGGAAAGCCTCTAGAAGATCGATGACGCACACAGCACTTCTCGGCTCGGCGGCGGCAAACGCGTTGCATCAAATTTTTGAAGTCGCCACGGCCAATCGCTCAGCACTGCCTCTACGCGGCCTGGCGGCCGGACCGGGTCGCTTAAGGCTTGCTCCGGAAGAGTGCGAAGCGGTTTTCCGACCAGAGCACAGCTCATTTGCCTCTCGTGCCTCGGACGTCGTGGCTACGGTCCAGCCTTGGTGGATGTGGCGCGCGCGTCAGCCGGTGCGGTCTCGCCCCTCGCTCCGTCATTGCGAGCGCAGCGAAGCAATCCAGACTGCCTCCGCGGAAAGACTCTGGATTGCTTCGCTGCGCTCGCAATGACGACGAGAGATCATGCGCAAAACAAGAAGCTGACGCGCCAAGGCGATTGAGCGATGCCATCATGCCCCTGTTTTGCCCGACGGAGCAAGTTAGCCCGTTCGTCAAAGGCCGCTGTGTGGACCTCGGACGGGCAGGGGTGAACGCGATCGGCATGGGTGGCACCGCGCGGGTTTCGGTCGAATGAATGAGGACAACCGGCCGCAAAATGGCTGATCTACCTGATCGGCCACCGGGCCGTTCGTTGCTTCCTGCCTGGCGGCATGACCTGAAGGAGAACTGACAATGGCTGATCGCTTTGCTGGATACGGCAATGGCTTGGATTCGCCGGCCGTAAAAGTCGCTCAGGTATCGAGCGACGTCGACCTTCCGGCCGGCCCTTGCCGCTGCCTCTTAGTCGGCACCGCAGGCACGGCTACCGTGATCGATTCCGAGGGGAATACGGCCACTAATATCCCGTTGCAGGCAGGCTACAACCCGTTGCGCGTTACGAAAGTCACCTTCGGCAGCGCGGCCGACGTTTGGGCTCTGTACTGAGATGCCGGGGCTCGGTCTTTCACTCACCAGCCGCGCTGTCCTTGAGACAGGGCCAGGGAGTGGCAACGGAAACTTCATCGACGACAACAGCGTCACGTCGTTTGTTGACGACAATGGTGTGACATCTTTCACCGACGACTCGGGGCATTAAACAATGGCAACTAATCTCGCACTAGCCTCGATCAAGGCCACTGGAAGCCCGACCACCCGCACCCTTGGCGACCGCTTTGCCGACGTTTTCAACGTCAAGGACTACGGCGCCAAAGTCGACGGTAAGACTGTCACCGATCTCGGCGCCACGAACGGCAGCGCGAACGTGACCAGCTCAAGCTTTACGGCCGCTGACGTCGGCAAAGTCATCAACGCCTACATCGGCACCAGCGTGACCACGACGGGCAATACGGCCAGCGGAAGCCGAGTGATCACCGGCCTTGCCAGTACCACGGGCATTGCGCCCTTGCAGAGCGTGGTGGGTACCAACGTTCCGGCTGGTGCCTACGTTGTTGCGGTCGATACGACCAACGCTCGCGTGTTCTTCAACCAAGAGGTGGAAGCAAGCGGCACGGGTAACGTCTCGCTGACCTTCATCAATCAGGTCCCCACATCGATCTTGAGCGCAGGGGCGGGCACGGCCACGCTAAACGTAGCTGCTTCAACCACGGTAACGGCAACGCGGGCGTATTATGGCACGGATGACTCCGCGGCTATCGGCGCTGCTGTCGTCGCGGCCGGCACGAACGGCGGCGGCCTGGTTGTTCTCGGTAACGGCACCAGCATGATCACGACCCAGATCAACCCGGTCGCTTACAATAGCGGCAACTGGCCGTCCAATGTCAGCCTGACCGGACAGAGCCGTTCCGCCAGCGTTCTTCGCTGGGCCTCGCCGAATTCGATGGCAGATACCGCCGGTAACCGGGCCGTGATCTACTCCATCCATGGCGCTCATTCCGCGGCGCTGCACGACTGCAATTTCGAGAAATTCGCCATCGACATGGGCGCGGCGATCGACAGTCCGTACAACTACAATGGCACTGCGATGCGATTGGTGATGAATCGCAACGTCACCATCAGGGACGTCAAGTTCGTAGGCACGCCGGCAACCTGCCTTGGCGTAGACAATCCGCAGCGGCTGCTGATCACTGGCTGTCTTTTCGAGAATTGCGCACGGCTCGGTGTGACTGGGGGCGGCTCAATCGCGCTCTTGCTCAATGAGAATGTGCGCGACCCGGAAAGCTTCATCGTTTCGAACAATCAGATTTTCAATTCCGGCTGCTTCGGCGTTATGTGGGAAAATTTCTTCACCACGTCAGCCAACCCGACGATCAGCGATGACAACGCGATCGTTATCGGCAACTACATCTACTATGACGCCTTCCAGCCCAACAATACCATGGTTTACGGCATCCAAGACGCGGGCGGCTGGGGCTCGCAGATCATCGGCAACGTGATCAAGGGGCCATCGGCCAACACGACGCAGTTCGTCGGCATCGGCATGGCGGCGGGCGACAAGACCACCTTCAACACTGGCGGCGGCCAGACGCTGCGCATCGCCGACAATACCGTCATCGGCATGGGTACCCCCATCTACCTGCTGACGGCCGGCTCCAAAGACATCATAGTTGACGGTAACTTCGTGACGCAGGGGGGCAGGTCGACAACGGGCGGTATCGCGATCAACAACAACGCGGACGGCACCAGCCGCGCGATGAACAACGTCAACATCCGAAACAACGTCTGTTTCGGCAATGCTGGCGCTGGCATCTGCTCCACCCTCGGACCTGCCACGGCCAATACAAACTGGACCATCCAGAACAACACCTGTTTCAACAATGGAACGGTCGGCGGCAATCGCGCTGGTATTCTCTTTGCAACGCCTCAGACCGGCGCCATCATCAGCGGCAATCGCTGCTATGATAACGGCACCGGGATGCAGCAGTTTGGGTTGCAGATCGCCAGTGGCGTCGCCGTCACCGGCGCGCTCGTTGCTGACAACGACTTCACCGGTAATGCCAGCGCTGGCGTGAGTGCGCTCGGCACCATCACTGGCATCTTCCAGGGCAATAAAGGCATGCCGGCGCCGTCGATCTCCGGCAACGGCACCACTCCCACCGGGAACGGCGATATCGGCACCTATACCTCGAATGTCACTGGCACATGCACTGTGGTCGTGACGCCGTTCGGCACGTCCAATATCATCGCTGAGAACGGCTACGTCGGGTCGGCGTTCGACAAGACTACGCCTGCCAACGCTCATTTGCAGACCGCTTATACGACCACGAGCGCTACGTTCAGCGGGTCGACCACGACCGGGGATGTGATCGCGTTCAATCTGCGAATGTTCTAGCGCGTTTGCTCTCGGTTCCAGGGAGTCGGATCTCTCTTCGACGGGTGCGACTCCGGCTGCCGAGCAAGCCACTCTGTATAAGCAGATTTGGCGGCTTGGTCCCAAACCGATGGGCAATAGAAATTATCGCTCATGAGGGCAGAAGAGATGTGGGATGCGTCCATGCTTGCTTTTCCTGCGATCGATCAGGCGAAGATTCTAGCGGCCTAATACTGTCTGTTCCACCAGTTATCGACGTGCTCTTTCCATCGTTGAAACCGGCTGAGCTTTGCGATCCGCTCGTCTTCCTCTGCGTTTAGCGGCCGGACGATGTACCAGAGCGCCGCCGCAATCGCCACAACGCATGCTGCGTAGATGACTTTTTCCAAAGGCATAAGCTGAAATATCCCGAGCAAAGCTTATGGCTACTCCAAGTTGCGCCGCGCAAGCAACTCGGTACTTCTACGGTTCGATCGCGATGTTCTAATCAGCTTCGGCGGCACCTTCACCATAGTCGACCCCGGCTCGACACCATTCAAAGCCCGCATCATCCCGATCCGTGCCTATTTCCTCCCTGACGGCATTCATCTGACGGCCGCGGGATATGCGCTGGTCGAGGCGGTTCGTAAGCCGCTTGAGATCGCCTAGCTGGCGCTTCCCATAGGTGCTGTCCGTATTTAGGCGTCAGCATTCCAAGCTGAATCGTGGAGTGTCCTACTTCGCGCCCACAATGCACTCAGTCGACACGATGATCGCCGCAGACCGCTGAGTCAGATACGGCTTCGGGATGTTCAATTGTTTAGCCGCAACATCGCATTGTTCTTGCGTGTCGAACTTGAAGGTTGTGACCGTAGAGTGAACTCCGTTGGTCGGGGGGATTCCCACCAAAGCCGTGATGAAAACCAGGGTCCACATGCGGGGCTCCTCCTATAAAATAAATTAGCGGCCTATTTCACGTCATTCAATCAATTAGGACATCTGGTGGTTAAATACGGACAGCACGCGAAAACCTGGTGACTGCCCAAGGAGCCGGCATCATTCCCCAGGAACCGGGGCAAATCAATCTAGGGGGCGTTATCGTGGTGTCGGAAATTTCCGAAAGTTCAAAGCGCGCCTTCCGCGGCGCAATTCTGGGCTTCAGACATCATCCCAACCGGCCGCGGAATCGTCTTCGTCCTTACGATCGGAAAAATAGAAGTTGTAGATCTCCGCATCCCGCGAACCCTTGGCAGCCTCGAAGATCACGTAGCGGTATCTGCCGGCCGACAGCATCGTGAGGATCGGGTGGAGCATGTCGCTCGGGAAGTCCAGATGAGCGGAGTAGTTCTTGCCGCGGTACGAGACGCGCCCAGCGGGTCGAATCTTTTCCTGCGGCTTCGGCGAGCCGAGCCTGTCCCCAAACTTTCGGATAGGCTGCTCTGACGCTCCAATCAGACGGTTGTCAGGGAAGCAGATGACCTCGCCGTGAGTGGCCTTCAACACGCCCTTCGGTTCGAGAATAGGCCCTGCAAACTGAATGTGTCGGATATCGTAATAAGGACCGGTTCGGTGGCTCGTTTCATCGATACCGAACATGTAGTCGAAACGCCAACGTTCGATCTGAACGACGTGCTTGACCTTCTCAACGTGCGGCATGGAGCCCTCCGCCTCAGTTTGACTCCGGGGTGGCCGCACTGGGTTGGCGGCCAGTGGCACAGACTGCACATGCCAAAGAAAATAGCCCCAGTTACGCTAGGTGATGCGTGAGGAATGGGTATTCCGGTTTTTCATTTGCTTGGTCGGGCTTTTACCCGTCGTCCTAGTGGCAATCTTATTGTTCAAGCTTTGAGGCCGCGAACTGACGCGGCCTCTTATTGATCTCTCTTCAGCCTGCGCCGGCCCCAATGCGGTTCTTTTCCCTTGGGGTTAAGCTTCGGGACGTAATGGCGGTTCAATGCTCGCATGACTCCGATGCGGGCAAACATCGTCGGGCCGCCACCTTCCGCCACCAGGATCAAGGCCTCCATCGCGGCTTGCCATTCGGGCGCGTTGTGCTCCTTCTTCGGCAAAGCAGTGATGTATTCGCCAGGGTCGAGCAGCGTCACCAGTACGCTATCTCCGATCCTGATCGGATCCTCGAAACGCCGACCCCAGCCTCGTTCGGTCATTCCTTCCGCTTCAGCTCAGGTCCCGCCGCCGCAATGGCTCGTTCAACCTCGTCGGCCAGGATTTTTAGATGCTCGGCCAGCTTGGTGAACAGTTCTCGCTTCTTGGGTTCAGTTGCCAGATCGCGGATCAAGGCGCACTCGGCAGGATCCGTGCGGAGCTTTTCCAACTGAGCCTGCATGTCTTTCATTGCGATCGGTTCCGTTCCCGATCTGGAACTATACCGCTTTGGGCACAAGTGGACAGAACTGATTGCCGGTTTTTCCTATGCTCGTGACCACCTGGGCGACCCCATTACCGCCAAGGTAACCTCCAAACGGCCCCGGCATCTCAGTCTGCGGAAGTGATCCCTTTTACTTGACCGTCGCAATGTCGAGTTCAAAGCCAAGTGCCAGGCAACCTCGGCGGAGCGACTTACTGCGCCTTGTTTATCGTTTCCTGGACCTTTTGCTGGTGGAGCTTTTCCACCGCAGCCTTCATCGGGACCAGCTTGACCGTTAGCTTGTCGATCTTGCCGGTGAACCGGAATGGCGGCTGGTAGTCGTTGTCGTCCACGCCCGTGCGCGTGTCGACACCGACATCGAAGGTCTCGTAGATCGTCTCGACGAATGGAATGGTGTGCGGGATCGTCCTCTTGGCGACTTCCATGCCGTCCACCGACAGGACGCCTGTGCCGCCTTTGCCGAAACCGGGACCGTCATACTTGAAATCAAACGCGACGGCATGCTTGCCCGGCGCGAGCGCCGCAGGGCTCTCCCATCGGAAGCGTTCCACGTCATGATGCCATCATGCCCGTGTGTTGCCCGACGCGTCAATCTAATTTCGGAAAAGTCGTAACTCATTGATCCGACTGACGCCGGCTACTGTGCATGGGGTTGTTTTCGTTTTTTTGATCAGACGGCCCCGACAGCCGTCAGGCCGGGGTGATCGTCCGCAACCAGTATGGCTTGGGAAGATGGATGGTGGGCGCACAAGGGATCGAACCTTGGACCTCTCCCGTGTGAAGGGAACGCTCTCCCGCTGAGCTATGCGCCCGGGACCATCATGCCGACGGCCGGACTTTCGGCCGGCCGGCACATCGGAGCCCGCGATTTAGAAGTGCCGGCCAAAGGTGTCAAGTTTCCAGGCGCGTTGAGGCCGGAAAACCTTCCGTCAATCACGCAATTCGCACGCGAAACCGTGGTTTGGGCCGCTTATGCGCCCTGCTGGCGGGCGCGGGAGGCGTGGGCCTGCAGCGCCCGGATGCGCTCGGCGAGCGTTCCGCCGCCTTCGGGCAGGATGGCTGCGGCCGCGCCATTGCCGGCGGCGTCGTTGGCCGGGCGCGGCGCCGGTTTCGCCGTCTGGCCGGCCTCGGCCGCCAGCAGGGCCTCGATCGGCGAGTTCGGGCCTTCGAGCTGCATCGCGAGCTTCGCGACCTCGGCCGCGATGTCGTTGATGCGTTCGCGCAGCAACGCATTCTCCATGCGCTCGGTCGCCCAGGAACTCTCCGCCTGCTGCTGGATCGCGTTGATGTCGCGCTGGAGCTTGGCGCGCTCGTCGCGCGCGGTGCGCAGCTGCTCCTCCAGCGCGGTCTTTTCCGCGCGGAGCGATTCGAACGCCGCCGACGACTTGCCGCCGCTCAGTGCCGCGACCTCGACGCGCAGCTCCTTGACGGTACGATCGTTGCCCTCGTTGGCCTGACGGAGCTGGTTGTTCTCGTAGTCGCGCTCGGCGAGCAGCTTGCCCTGCGTGGCGAGGCGGCCTTCGAGGTCGGCGACGCGGCCGGACAGCATCTCGGCCTCCTTGACCTGCACGATCAGCTGGCGATCGAGCTCGGTGACGCGCTGGCTCAGATTCTCGACACGGCCGCGTGCGTCGCCGAGCTCGCGCGAGGCGGTCTCCGAGTCAGAGCGCTCCTGCGTCAGCCGCACCTGCGTGGCGGCAAATTCCTTCTCGGCATCGCCGACACGATTTTTCAGTTCCTCGATCTGCGCGCGCACCACGACCAGCTCGACCTGGCGACTCTCCGCCATCATCGAGCGGTCGGACAGCTCGGAATTGATTTTTGCGAGCTCGCCCTGCTTGTCGGTCAGCGCGTTCTCGGCGGCGCGCAGGGCCTCGGTCTTGGCGTTGAATTCCTCTTCGGTGGCGCGGAGCTGCTCCTTCACCGCCTTCTCGCGCGCCTCCAGCGCGAAGATCGTGGCGTTCTTCTCGCCGAGCTCGATCTTCATGCGGTTGATGGCGTCGCTCTTCTTGCCGAGCTCGGCGAGCTGGCTCGTGGTCTTGTTCTTGAGCTGGTCGACGCTCATCTCGAGCCGCCGCGCCGACATGGCGAATTCGGCCCGTAGCTGGTCCTTGTCGGCCTGGATCTCGGCCATCGAGAGCGGCGTGGCGGCCTCGAGCCGGCGCGTGGTCAGGCGGACCGCGCGGTTATGCACCAGCGGCACGATGGCAAGCCCGCACAGCATCGAGAGCAGGAAGCCGATCGCCAGGTACATGATCGGTTCGACCATGGGGCCAGAACTCCGAAAGCAAGGAAAAATTTACCAAAGACAATGCATGGCGGGCCGGCAAAAAGCCAGCCCCGCCCTGTTGTTAACGTGAATCCGGAATCGGACCGGAGGAGGGAGCCCTAGCAGTCTGCTGAAAAACCTCGAAATGGAGCGTCCTCGCCGGTCGTTGTTGGGGCGATGCGGTGGAGTTGGACGT
>NZ_JCAMOP010000034.1:0-101701 GCF_059512345.1 Bradyrhizobium sp. Unk1 | reverse complement strand
AAGCCGATCTCCAATCAGAGATCGATCATTCCTCGCTCAACGCCTTCAATGGAAGGTGGGGCCGAAACAGCGCTTACAAGCGTGCGACGTCCGCAATAACCTCAAAAACAGACATCAGCGCCGCCTATCGGAAAATCCGCAAGAGGCCCACAAGCAGAAATCATCCACCGATCAATAAACCAACGGAATCGAGCACAGGAGCCGCTAGAACCATTTAATCAGCTGTTGCCGAGCCTGCGGCGGAACGTAGTTCGGTAGGAGCAATTCCATACCACCGCTTAAACGCGTGCGTAAATGTACTCACTTCCTGATAACCCAGCAGCCAAGCAATTTGGGATATTGAGAGATCGCCATGTGTCAAATAAGACTTCGCAAGATCGGCCTTGCTTTGATCCAATATCCCGGAATAGGTGAGTCCTTCCGCTGCCAATAACCGTGCAAGGGTGCGACGGCTTACGCCCAGCTCCTTTGCAACGATTGCGGCCTTGGCTTTCCCGTGCGGCAGCAGGGGACCAATCGCATGCTCTACTCTTGAGCGAAGGCTGGTTCGTTCCGGCGCCCAAGTCGCTAGGGCTTCATCTGCGTACTGCACCAGCATCTCGTGCAAGTAGCGGTCGGCGCCGATAATCGGAAGCGTCTTCACCTGCGCAGGAAGAACAATTTCGTCAACATCCGCTCCGTATGTCACATCACACCCCAGAAACGTGCGACATTCCGGTGGCGTTGCCTCGCGCGAATGCCTGAAGCTAAACCGTTTCGGCGCAAGTCGCGTCCCGGTGATTTGTCGGCACAAACGCACTATCGAAAATAGCCAAAATTCAAATTGATGCCGGTCAGATAGGCGCTGCACGCCGACGCAGTCGATTGTAATGGCTGCGCGGTTGGCCTCAAAGTTTATCTTAATGCTGTCATTGACGATACTCGTGTAGCGCTCGCTATTGCTCATAGCATCCACGAAGCTGTCGGAGGACGACAGAATATAGTAGAGCAGCCCGATTTCGCGCATCTCATAAGCCTGAGATAGTCGAAATCCAAGAAGATCGTCTTGCAGCGCATCGGCTGCAATCTTCAAAAACTTCACCTGGGCCACAACTTCAAGCCGACGGGTCGGGTCTTCAACTTCGTCGACTGTCAGACCTGCCCTGTCCAGCAAGGGCGCCACCGGCACTCCGATGGCGTGCAGCTTTGCACATGCCATTCGCGCGGCAGCGCCGGCCGCACTTGGGACTGCATGTAGCGGTGACCTCGCGGGAAGGCCCATACCAATTACCGTCCTGTCGCAGCTTCGCGACGTAGGCACCAAACATCAAACAATTGGCTCGAAATGACAACTTGCGACACGGCATGTCTCCAAAATTTGCCATCGACGCATCCGAGTTGATCAGCTTAAGAAATTTGAAGAGGAAGTAAATGGCATTCCAGCCATCGTCCAAGATCGGCCTCTTTATTGATGGCGCCCATCTTCATGCAGTGTCCAAAGCGCTCGGCTTCGACATCGACTTCGCGCGCCTTCTCCGGGAATTCCAGTATCTCGGATCAACTTTGCGCGCGTTCTACTACACCACCATTTCCGAGGAGGCGAACCGTTCGATCGGTCCACTAGTCGGGTGGCTCAACTACAACGGCTACACGGTAGTCACCAAGCCAGCCAAAGAGTTCGCCTACGCAAATGGTCGCCGCAAAATCAAGGGCGATAGGAATGTCGAGCTCGCGGTGGATGCAATGGCGCTCGCAAAACAATTTGACGAGATGGTGTTGTTCTCTGGCGACGGCGACCTCCGGCCGCTAGTGGAAGCTGTTCAGCGTCTGGGCGTTCGTGTTTCCGTGGTGTCAACGATTACAACCCACCCGGCAATGATTGCCGACGAGCTCAGGCGTCAGGCTGACGAATTTATTGATCTTGCCGCGCTGCGGCACAAATTTGGTCGCAACACGGCCGAACGTTCGGCTGCGGTCGGACGGGAGGCCGATCCCACATAAAATCGTCACGTCCCTTGAGGGTCACACCCGGGGGCGCGCAGCGCGGGTCTCGCGGGTCGGCGTATCCTCTGGTAGCCGACATGCGGAGACGGCTGCCGCGTTCGCAAATCAGATGTTATGGAAGAAGTGGGCTTGTGGCCGACTTGAGCGGGACGGCGCACTGACTGACGACCAACCCAACTGGGTCCGCTTTGCGCCACATGCTGCCGCTGCACTGACCGCCCGCTTGAAGCTATGTTTGCTGGACAAGCGCATGCAACGCTTTAACAGCGGCCTCCCGACTTTCCACAGGAACAAACAGACTGACCGAATGTGGCGACAGCACGTACTTATCAGGGACAATCCCGTGTCGTTCGAGAACCTGCAATGCCCTGAATGGCAATTCGAACGTGACACCGCCGAAGCAGGTGAGACTCACCGAGCTTGACGCGTCGCAGTGCTGGCGCAGGTCCTTGCTTCGTTTTAGCGTGCGCAGCAGAGCATCGAGCCACTCCGAGTCGCATGCCATCGTCATGTTAGTTTTTCCCGACGCGAAGCTCGAAGCAAGGAGCTGCGGCCAGGATAGGCTGTTTTGCTTGAGATGTTGCGCGAATTTCTCGAAACCGTGATTGAGATCTTTGGAATCGATTTCCACATGCTCAATGCGGGCCATCGAGTTGACGGCCAGAACCTTTCCGTTTTCCATGCCAGCGACCTCTTTCATCACTTGGGTACTGTGTTGAATGCCACCCCACTGCTTGAGAACCAGAGGCACATCCTGACTTTGCGCCAGCTCTACGCTGCGAACATGCAGGATCTTTGCACCCCAGAAGCACATTTCAGACAACGATGCGAAGTCCACTCGCCGCAGGGGCTTTGCATCCGGCACGATGCGCGGATCGGCCGAACAAATGCCGTCGACCTCCTTGATGATTTCACAGCGCTCGGCTTTAAGCGCCGCAGCCATCGCGACGGCCGTGGTGTCGCTGCCGCCCCGGCCAAGCGTGGTGATTTCCCTTGTCGCCGGGCTCACACCCTGAAATCCAGCCAGCACCACAACGCGCCCACGATCAAGTTCCTCGAGCACCCGAGTGGGCCGTACATCCAGAATGCGTGCCGAGGAATGGGAGTCGTCGGTCATCACGCCGGCCTGACTGCCGGTGAAGCTGATCGCGGGCACGCCAAGATCGGAAAGCGCCATGCTCATCAGGGACATGCTGATGCGCTCGCCGGTCGTTAACAGCATGTCGAGTTCACGGCGATTGGGAGTCGGGCTTACCTCATAAGCCATCTGGATCAGCTGGTCGGTCGTCGTGCCCATGGCGGAGACGATCGCCACGACGTGATGACCACTGCCATGCAGGTCGGCGAGACTGCGCGCAACCGCGCGAATTTTCGCCGGTGTTTGAAGACAGACCCCGCCATATTTTTGCACGATGATGGGACGGTTGTGCATCTAACCTCGCTGACAGGCCTCGCTCGCCTCGCCCATCGACCCTGCTCCTCCTATCCATGTGTCGACGATTTCCAAATTCGGGAGGAAGGCGACAAGGTCCGCGCGGTATCCGGGCGCAATCCGCCCAAGCTCGGGCTCAAGGCCCAGAAATGTCGCGGGCGTCCGAGAGGCCATGGTGAGGGCATCAACAAGCGAGATTCCGGCCAGCGCAACAGCGTTACGCACCGCCTCGATCATGGTGAGGTGAGCGCCCGCGAGTGCGCCACCGGGGCCAGTCAGGCGATTTTCGTGCAACGTGATCTGCCGTCCCTGCAACATGAATTGCCGGTCGTTCGTGCCCACCAACGGCATGGCGTCAGTGACCAGCATCAATCGGTCGCGTCCCTTGCAGCGGAAGGCAATACGCAAACCGGTGGGGTCAACGTGGATACCGTCGCAGATGATCCCTGCAAACAGCCGGTCATCCCCCAGCGCGGCGCCCACCAAGCCCGGCTCCCGGGCGTTCAACTGCGACATGGCATTGAACAGATGGGTCACCCCCGAGACACCGCGATCGACCGCCTGCCCGATTTCGGATGCCGTGGCATCGCTGTGGCCGGCCGCGATACGCAATCCGGCGCTGATCAATTCATCGATCATGAACGCGGGCACGCATTCCGGGGCCAGGGTCACAACGGACCGGCCGCAGTCCCCAAAACTCTTGATGGCGGCGAGATCGCGCCGATCGGGCACGCGTATCTCGGCTTCCGGATGGATGCCCTTGCGAGACTTGTTGAGGGCCGGACCTTCCAGATGAAAGCCGTGCACGCCCGGAATTTTGAGGCACGCCTGAGCTGCTGCAGCCAATCGCTCGATGACGTCGCTGCGATCGGTAATGAGGGTTGGCAGGCAGCCCGTGGTCCCCGCCTCGCGGTGCGCAGCGACGATGCGTCGAACGCCAGCCTCGGTCGGCTCGTCGTTGAGAAGAACGCCCCCGCCTCCGTTCACCTGAATGTCGATGAATCCGGGTGCAAGGATCGCATCTGGGGGAAGCTGGATCGACGCGTGCGGCTCTGACTCTCCGAAGGCGACGCCTTCAATTCGGCCATGCGAAATCCTGACCAACCCCGGCCCACCCATGGTGGTACCGTCAAAGATTTGCGGCGCAGCGATCGTGAGAACATCCGAAGAGGAGCAGGCGCCCATCAGGTTTCATCCGAGAGTGGCAGTCACAGACCCGTGAGACGAGCGTCGTAATTTCAAATGGTCCCCATCTAGGCATTGGGGGACCCGGACCGAGGCCCTGGCGTTAACATCCGATGGGAACAAAAGGTACCACGTATCTTGGCATTGATGGTGGCGGAACTCGCTGCCGCGCCCGGATTGAAGACGAAAACGGCAGGCTGCTCGGCGCAGCAAGCTCGGGACCTGCGACTACCCGCATTGGCGTCGAAAAGGCCTGGCATTCCATCGTGGAGGCGACAGAAGCCGCGGCCGCGCAGGCGGGTTTGGCGCGCGAGGATTTTTCGCGGATGCATGCCGGAATTGGTCTCGCCGGGCTTGGTCGCCGGGGCGCGGAAGCGGCGCTTAGGAACATCGCCCTTCCTTTTGCATCCGCGATCTTCATCAGCGACGGCATGGCCGCCTGTCTCGGCGCCCACAGCGGCGCGGACGGGGCGATCGTGGTCGCCGGCACGGGCTCAGTTGGCGTCGGCCTGATCGACGGCCGCGAAATCCGTCTCGCCGGTTATGGCTTTCCCGTGTCGGACGAAGGCAGCGGCGCCGACATCGGCCTGCAGGTCGTTCGACTGGCGCTGCGGGCCGCGGATCGCCGCGGCGAGCTGACCCCGTTGCTTTCGGCGGTGATGGGCGCGTTCGATCACAATCCTTATCAGGCAGTGGCCTGGTCTGAAGAAGCCAAGGCCACAGACTACGCGGCGTTCGCGCCGATCGTGATGCGGCACGCCAATCAGGGCGATCCAGTCGGCCGTCGCATTGTCGAACGCGCGGCCGATGCCATTGGCGATCTGCTCGATCTGTTTCTGGCGAGAGGAATCGATCGGCTCGCGCTGGTGGGCGGGCTCGCTGATGCCATTACGCCCTGGCTGACGCCGGATCTACGCGCGCGCCTGAGGCCTCCTGACGCCGACGCGGTGGCCGGCGCGCTGTTGGTGGCGCGAAGGCGGCTTGATCTGCCCAAGCCAGATCTGCCGAAGCCGGATTTGCCCAAGCTTGATTTGCCCGAGAGAGAAACCGATCATGAACAGGCTTCGAAGTCCCGCGGATGAGGGCGCATGGATCAACTATATGGCTACCGAAGACGTCGATCCTCGCTTTGCCGACCTTGATGCATGGTCGCTGACCTCAGCGATGGAAGCCATGTGGGAGGGCCAGCTTGCGGCCGTCGCAGCGATCGGCCATGCCCTTCCTGCGATCACTGCGGCGACCGAAGCCGCCAAGGCGGCGCTGGGCGATCGCGGACGCGTTGTGTATGTCGGCGCCGGCACCTCGGGCCGCGTGGCGGTCCAGGACGGCGCCGAGCTGACGCCGACCTTCGCCTGGCCCAAAGAGCGCGTCCACTTTATTGTCGCCGGCGGAGACAGCGCGTTCGTCACCAGCGTCGAGGGCGCGGAGGACGATATCGACGATGCGGTCGCGCAGATTGATGCGGCGCGGCTCACGCCGCACGACGTGGTGATCGCCGTTGCCGCCAGCGGGACAACGCCATTCACGGTCGCGGCACTGCAGCAGGCAGGCTCTTTCGGTGCCGTGACGATCGGTGTCGCAAACAATCCCGGCACCGCACTCCTGGCATCGGCAAAGTTTCCGATCCTGATCGAGACCGGCCGCGAGCTGATCGCCGGATCGACGCGGATGAAGGCGGGTACCGCGCAGAAGGTCGTGCTCAACCTGATCTCCTCAGGGATCATGCTGCGCCTCGGCCGGGTGTATCGCGGCATGATGGTGAACATGCCGCCGACCAATGCCAAGCTGAAACGGCGTGCAGAGGCCATGGTGGCGCAAATCGCGCACTGTGATCCCTCGCACGCGGCACGCTCGCTCGAGCAGGCCGAGGGAGATATCAAGACGGCGGCCCTTCTGGCGTTGGGCGTCGACAGGATCGATGCTGAGACGGTTTTGAAAAACTGTGACGGCAACCTTCGGCGCGTGTTTGCCGAGCTCGCCCGGAATCGTGGATCGCATCGCGACCGGCACCCGAATGGAACGGCCACACTCAATCGAGGCGGAGCGGTCGAGCCGTGACGACATCCGCGATGGCGAGTGAAATCGTGGAGAGCGCGGATGTCGTCGCCAAGATTGTTCGCAGTCGCCCCGCCACGCGCGACATCGCACAGCGAATTGGGATTGGCTCAGCCCCCTGTGTATCGTGTGCGGCCGGGGAAGCTCCGGCCATGCTGGAGTTTTCTTAAGATACCTCGTCGAGACGCGGCTTCGCCTGCCCGTTTCTGCCAACGCTCCGTCGGTGATCACCGCGTTTCGCATGCCCTTGATGCTACGCCATGCGTTGTTCATCGTGATCTCGCAATCCGGGCGCAGCCCAGATCTCGTCGCGGCAACCCGGTCAGCCCGCGCCGCGGGCGCCCGCACTGTTGCCATCGTCAATGCGACGTCGTCGCCTGTGGCTGACGAAGCGGAGTTCGTCGTTCCGATCGAAGCCGAAGAAGAGCACTCCGTAGCGGCGACCAAGACAGTGATCGGCTCGATGGCCGCGAGTGCCGGACTTGTTGCCGAGCTGGCGGACGATCATGCGCTGCGGTCGGCCCTCGACAGGCTGTCTGAGCGCCTGCACCAGGCGCTGGCGCTCGACTGGTCCGATATTGCCGATAATCTCGCCAAGGCGTCAGCCGTGTTCGTGGCAGCTCGGGGCCTGGGCTTGGGCTCGGCGCGGGAGATCGCGCTCAAACTTCGGAGATCCTACGCCTGCCTTCCATTGGCCTGAGCGCCGCCGAGTTGCAGCATGGGCCGCGCGCCGCATTGTCATCGCACACGCCGGTTCTCATGATGCGCCTCATGGACGAAACGGCGGGCACGGTTGATGCGCTGGCAGAAGAGTTACGCGAGCAAGAGATCACGGTGCATTTGTGCGGCGGACCACATGGCTCGCTGCCCTGGCTGGCCGTAGATGACCCCGCCACCGACCCGATCACAATGCTCGTCCCGGCCTATCGGATGATCGAGCAGACGGCTCGCGCCCGCTGATTTGACCCGGATCGCCCTCCTCGTCTGAGCAAGATTACCGAGACCTTTTGACACCTAACCAGTCGCTTTTGTGACCCATCGGACTTGGCCGGGATGTTCGCTTTGCGCCGATTTTGTTGCAAAAGTCGGTTGAGACAAGCGAGCAGGCGTGATTCCGTTGTGTTGACGCGAATCGCGACGAGGTCGATCCATGATGGGCCGTCTGAAGAGTGACCAAGGTCAACTGTTCTACGAGCTTCATCTCAGCGACGCGGTCCCCGAAGATCATCTGGTGCGGAAGATCGACACTGCTCTCGATCTGTCTTGGCTTCGCAGCGAACTTGCTCCTCATTATTCGTCCACGGGTCGCCCGTCCGCTCGGAGCGGCTGATCTGTCGTGAAGTGCAGGTGAACCTCGCCTATCGCTGGTTCTGCAAACTCGGTATCGAGGATGCTGTGCCGGATCATTCGGCGTTCTCGCGTGCCCGCAATGAGCGTTTTCGCGCGGGGGATGTTTTTCGTCGCGTGTTTGAACGTGTCGTGAGGTGTGCATTGCAGCCGGTCTGGAAGGCTTTGCCGTTGATGCGAGCCTGATTGCGGCCCACGCCAACAGGCAGCGCTCGATTGCGGGTCAGGATTGGCGCAGGGATCGTGATCCGGCGAGGTCAAGCCGCGCGGTGAAGGAGTATGTGCTGCGCTATCAAGAACGGAGATCGCAAATGAGATGTTATGGAAGAACTCGGCCAATAGCCGATTTCGGATCAGATTTGCCGCCTGGATTCGATGGGTTGCTACGAGAGTTGATCTTGGATTTTCGTTTGCGCCGAATGCTTACATTCATCGTACCGCTGCCCGGCCGCGGGTGCCCTCCGCAAATTTCAATCCGTGTAACCCTAGCTGCCAGCGAGGGTTAGACGGATGGCGAACTCGGCTGCCCGTGCTCGTGCAGTCATCGAACGGCGCCCCGAAAATACGCGCGGGCGGGAAAAAAATCCCTGAATGAGAGTGAGGCCGGTACGTGCGCGGGCGGGCTTGCAGGATCTCAACACCCCCACCTCCTGCCAAGCCAAGTGGGCTTTTTGTTTTTATTTCTGAACTTTTTGCGTGTGAACCAGGAAGACCGGTCCCGCCTAGGAGCTCCTAAACTTTTGACCACCCCCTACCGCGCACCTCGACCTCACCTGCGAGCAACGCAGCGGGCAGCAAGCACCGCCTCGCCAAGCGTCTTATCGTCTAACCGCCCCTGACGCTCCAGCTTTGAGAGGTGAGACCGCTGGTGGTCGTTCATATCACCGAGAATAAGCCAGCCCTCAGAGCCAATCCGCTGAGCGATGCGATTCTGAACGACTTCCAACGGCTCCACTCGCGACTGGAAGGCGCTTAACCTCTTTCACGGAGAGCTTGTGCAACTGTCTACGGGCCATTCGCTACCCCACCTTTTACCCCCCCTTTTGGCTCCGGTTGGGGCCGGTTTCGGCGGGTCACGCGTGAACTAATGGGAACGTTCTAGTCGATCTAAGCCTTTGAATCAACTTTGCTATTTTGAATGTACTTGAAGTGCCTTGAACTACTCAGGTCCCCCACCATGACTGGCATTGGACCGTCAGCGCTATGAGTTCGAGAGAGTTGCTTCCTGGCCAGCAGGATTCGACCGACTTGCCCGCAAGCGAAGTGCAGTTTGCGCTCGTGATTTCGCGCATGCTCGAGACGGTGAAGGACGACGCCGAAGCCAGGCGGCAGATGGTCTACGACCTCGCCCGCTACAAGCTCCAGGAGCAGTTCACCTACGCCGACGCCCGAAATATCGACCAGATGAAGCGGGCGCTCGAGGTCGCGATCGAGGAGGTCGAAAAATTCTCGCGCGACGAGGCGCCGCTGGAGCGCTTGCCGTCCCAACAGCTCACGCCGTCAAAGGCGACTGAGACAGGCGGTCTTCTGATGTCTGGCGACGCGACCGTTTTGCGATCGAGGATAGAGATATCCCGCGGCAAGCTGCCTGCGATCTCGGGCCCGCTCCTACCGGTGATCAAGCGTGCGGCGGCCATCCTGCTTGCCGTTGGCGCGGTCATCCTGATCGTCTCGCAGCGAGACAACATCGCCGCGCTGCGCCGGCAGATTTCGTCCCAGGCCCAGGAGATCGCGCAGGTATCTGCCAAGCCGGAGACGACGATCACGGTCGCCAAACCGGAGATGGTCGCCCCCGCTCCGCCTCCGCCTACGCGCCTATTGCCAACCGACTACGGCATCTACGCATTGACGACGACAAATCGCTGGCGGAGTTGAATGCGACCGGCGTGATGGCGCCGGACATACGCATCGCGATTTCACCGGAGTTCAAGAAGCCCGATCGCCCGCATCTGCCGAACGGCCGCGTCAAATTCATCGTGTTTCGGTGGGACGCCGCGAGCGTGATCCCGGAGCGCGTCGAGGTTCGGGTCGTCGCGAAGATCGCCAGGGAGTTTTCGACCGATGCTGCAGGCAAAAATCTAGGCGGCGGAGAAAAAAATCTAGGCGGTGGAGAAGATATCGGGGTGATCCGAAACTTCTCCTATCCGTTCCGGGCCCGGGGAGGCCCGAGATGTACGAGCTTCACACCGGCGATTCAGGGCTCGAGCTTGCGCCGGGACATTACGTCCTGAGCCTGGGATCGCAGGCCTATTATTTCCAGGTCGACGGCGAGATCACTGATCCCCGGCAATGCCTCGAGCGGGTCGTCGCCGGCAACGGCACGTTCTACACGCCTTGCAAGAAGGCACGGACCTATTGACGGTCTCTCACTGTCATTACGATCGCACCGACACTCAGCTGTCATCGCCCGACTTGATCGGGCGATCCAGTATTCCAGAGGCAGCGCGAGAATACGAAGAAGCCGCGGCGTACTGGATTCCCCGCCTTCGCGGGGAATGACAGTGGCGCGTGAGGCAACAGCCGTGACGGCAACAACGGCCGACGGCGAACCTACTGCTTCGGCGCCGGCGCCATCATCGCGCCGCCCTTCTTCGCCGCGGGCGCGGGCGCAGGCTTCGTCGTCGCGGCGGTCGCCTGTGCCGGAAGATATTTGGCGACGATGGCAGGATCGACCTGGGCGATGTAGGCGTCGGGAAGACGCGTCCAGGTCTCGTCCTTGCCGAACAGGGAAATGCCGAGGAAGCCGCGCATGGTCAGCGTTTGCCCGTCCGGGCTCACCGACATCTTGGCCTTCCAGATGTTGCCGTCGCGCGGATTGACCACGTTGCCGCCGTCATACTTCAAGCCGTCGCGCTTCATGTCGCGGATGAAGGAGAGCCCGAGCACCGGCGCGTTCTTGCGATCATCCGTGCATTTCGCACAGACCTCGTTCGGATCGTCGCCGGGGCGCGGAAAGGTTTTCGCGATCACGCCTTCGAAGATGCCGTTGTGGTCGACGAAGAGGAACCATCCCACCGTCTTGCCCTCCTCGGTCTTCTGCCAAAGACCCGCGGCGGTCGCCTGCTGCGCCTGCGCGGCTACCGGCCCAACCGCGCCAAGCGTCAGCGCGAGGAGCGAGAGCAGCCGTAAGCTGGAAAAGAGAGTCCGCATTATGATCACCTTGCTAAGCCGCCACTGCAATGGCCGCAGACTACGGCGATTTCGCGAACGGTTCCAGCACCAGAAACATGGGGCATTGCCTGCCGAACCCGGTGCCGTCAGTTGACACCGAGCTTCTTTTGCAGACTGGAGGACGAGGTCGTGTACTGGAACACGAGCCGCTTCTCCGGATAGACGTAGCGATGGGCTTTTTGCGACATCAGCGCGCCCTCGTGGAAGCCGCACAGGATCAGCTTGATCTTGCCGGGATAGGTGTTGATGTCGCCGATGGCGAAGATGCCTGATACGTTGGTCTCGAACGCGGACGTCTCGACCGGCACCAGATTGTTCTCGAGCGCGATACCCCAGTTCGCGACCGGACCGAGCTTCATGGTCAGCCCGAAGAACGGCAGCATGGTATCGCAGGAAATTTCGCTCACGCTGTTGTCGTTGCCCTTGACGGTGGCGCCGGTCAGCTTGCCCTCGGTGCCGGACAGCGCGGTGACCTGCCCGAGCCGCAGATCCATCTTTCCGTCGGCCACCAGCGTGCGCATCTGCTCGACGCTATGGGGCGCGGCGCGAAAATCGTCGCGCCGGTGCAGCAGCGTGATGCGCTTGGCGAGCGGATGCAGATTGAGCGTCCAGTCGAGCGCGGAATCGCCGCCGCCGACGATCAGAACGCTCTTGTCGCGGAACGTCTCCATCTTGCGCACGGCGTAGTGCACCGAGGTGCCTTCATAGGCCTCGATGCCCGGCACCGGCGGGCGCTTGGGCTGGAACGAGCCGCCGCCGGCCGCGATCACCACCACCTTGCATTCGAACACCTTGCCCGCGTCGGTGGTGCAGCGAAACAAGGGATCGCCGATCTTCTCGACCGTCTCCACCATCTCGCCGAGATGGAAGGTCGGATGGAACGGCTTGATCTGCTCCATCAGCGCGTCGGTGAGGCCCTGCCCCGAAACGTGCGGAATGCCGGGAATGTCGTAGATCGGCTTTTCCGGATAGAGCTCGGCGCACTGGCCGCCGACCTTGTCGAGGATGTCGATGAAATGCGCCTTCATGTCGAGAAGGCCAAGCTCGAAGGCGGCGAACAGACCACAGGGGCCGGCGCCAATAATCAGCACATCGGTTTTGATCACGTCGCTCATGTCGTCTCTTTATCGATCGTTATCGGTTGGACGGCGCCCCGGGGGCAGAAGTGACCCTGCCTGTCTAGCCAACGGGGATGGATCAGGGAAGGCATAAAAGCGGGAGCACCCCGCAGTCGCGGCCACTTGCCGGGTCAGGATAACTGGGCTGTAACGGGATGCGATATGACGGAGATCAATCGGTGAACGCACCAAGCCGCCTCGATACGACGCCGCGCCTGGAGGACTATCCCTATCGTCTCGGCGACAATGTCCGCTTCGGCGATCTCGATCCGAACCAGCACGTCAACAACGCGGTCTACGCCACTTATTTCGAGACCGGCCGCGTCACGCTGATGAAGAGCCCGGAATACGGGCTGACGCCGCCGGGCCTCGCCTGGATCATGGTGCGGCTCGACATCCATTTCCGCGCCGAGCTGCACTGGCCGAACACAGTCGAGCTCGGCCTCGGCGTGGTCAAGCTGGGACGGACGTCGGTGACCTTCGAACAGGTGGTGTTTTCGGAAGGAAAGTGCATCGCTTCGGCGATGTCGGTCGGCGTCATGCTCGACGAGGCGACGCGGCGGCCCGCACCGCTCACCGCTGAGATCATCGAGAAGCTCAGGCCTTGGCACAAGCGCGGTACCGAGGTCGCGCCGCCGAGCATCTAGTATAGCGAGAGACGATCAGGCCTGTCGTTCCGGCGTCGCCACGACGAGCCCGTCGAGCTCGTCGGAGACCTTGATCTGGCAGGACAGCCGTGAGTTCGGGCGCACGTCGAAACCGAAATCGAGCATGTCCTCTTCCATCGGCGTCGGGCTGCCGACCTTCTCGCGCCAGGCTTCGTCGACATAGACATGACAGGTTGCGCAGGCACAGGCGCCGCCGCATTCGGCCTCGATGCCGGGAATGCTGTTGCGGATGGCGGCTTCCATCACGGTCGCGCCGTTCTCGACTTCCACCGTACGGGTTTCGCCCTTGTGGTCGACAAAGTTAATCTTGGCCATGTGTGCTCGTGCTGCCGCGATGTTGCGAATGAAGGAGGGTCCGGGCTGTCCTATAACGGGTCGATCCGCCCGGCGCCATAGGGTTTTGAAGCGACGTGAATCCCGCTTCGCGGGAAGAAAACGCGTCAAAACAAAAGACTAGAGCGCGGTTTCTGACCCTCTCGCCCTAAGGCTTCAGGATCGCCTCGATGGCGGCGCGAGCCTCGGTCACCGCCTCTTTCAGCGCGGCGAAGGCGTGCGGCCGGCCATGGCCGGTCCGGACCGCGGTCTCCAGGCTGGCTGCGGCGTCCGCCACCGCAAAGGCGCCGATTCCGCGCGCCGAGCCCTTGAGCTTGTGGGCGAGTGCGCCGGCCTCGGCCGGCAGTGCTGCCATCGCCGCGACCAGGCGGACCGCCTGCTCGGCGAACATCGCGAGCACTTCCTGTTCCAGCTCAGTGTCCCCGAGCGTCATGCGCGAGAGGTGATCGAGGTCGAGCGGGCTGTCGATGGGTGCAAGCGGGGGCGAAGGCATCCAGTCCATCCGTTGCAGTTCAGGCGTCATGGCGCAGGCCCCGGCATCGCGCGATGTCCGCCGGTTCGGCGGTCACGTTTCCCCCCACCCAAGCATGGAAATGGTTAACGAAGTGTTTGGGCCGTCTTACGCAAATCCGCCCGTTTATTGACGAAAAGTTGCCGCAATCCAGCGAGTCCGGTGGAGAATTCCATTTATTGCTAAGGCGTTACGGCACTATCCTGTTAACGATGATTAAGATTGTCTTAATCCCGGGCATTTCATTCGCGACGCTCTGCCAATAGGATGTTGCGGAAATTGGCGGACAAGCCGTCCGGGTGGGGACGGCTGGAATCCGCGCAAGCGGCATGATCCGGTCTGTGGGCTTGCGTAGCGCGCGCAGGGCTCGCGGGGGGACGCGTACAAGTAACGAGGGCTCGGACTGAACATGGCGAACACTCCGAAAAAGGTCAAAGACCCCACAGAAGTTGCGCTTTCTGCGATCCAGGAAGCCCTGAACATCAGCGACACGGCCGCGGACACCAGCCGCAACGCCTCGATGCGCAACGAAACGTCGGCTCCGATGGGGCCGCCGGCTCCCCCGATCTTCGACGAGCCGACCTTCGAGCCGCGTCCTGCCGCCAACGAGCGGGCCACCGTGTTCGATACGATCGAGGAGCCGCGCACCTCGCGCCGCGCCGCCAACGACGACCGCGAGACCATCGGCCAGTTGCTTCAGGCGCTTCAGAAGGGCCGCCCTGCCCGCAGCGTCTACACCTTCGCCACCATCTTCGCCGGCGTCTGGCTCGCAGCCTGCGCCGCGCTCACCGTCGGCTTCCTGCCCTCGATCCAGGCCGCCATGGGCCAGAGCGGCGGCGTGCTCGTCATCGCCGGCCTGATCGCGATGTTCTTCGCGCCGATCATGCTGTTCTACTTCCTGGCGAGCCTGGTCTGGCGCGGCCAGGAAATGCGCATGATCGCGCAGGCGATGGCGCAGGTCGCGATCCGCTTCTCCGAGCCCGAGGGTTCGGCGTCCGATTCCATGGTCACCGTCGGCCAGGCCATCCGCCGCGAGGTCGCGGCGATGGGCGACGGCATCGAGCGCGCCATCGCGCGCGCCGGCGAGCTCGAGACGCTGGTCGCCAACGAGGTTGCGGCGCTCGAACGCGCCTATTCCGACAACGAAGTGCGCATCCGCTCCCTGCTCCAGGACATCGCGCACCAGCGCGACAATCTGGTCGGCCAGGCCGAGCAGGTCCGCAGCGCCATCTCCGGCGTGCAGATCGATCTGCGCCACGACATCGCGCTGATCTCGGACGCGATCGCCTCGCGCGTCGACGAGGTCGCCAAGAGCATCACCGGCGCGCTGGAAGAGCGCGGCGCCCACATCACCGGCGCACTGAGCAACGCCGGCGACAACATGATCCTCGCGCTCGGCGAGCGCGGCGGCGACCTGCTCGACCGCCTCGAGGAGGCCAGCAACGAGACCACGCGCGCCGTGCTCGACGCCAGCGAGCGGCTGACCACCAGCCTCAACTTCAAGACCGGCCACGTCCACGACGAGTTCGTCGACCTCGCCGACCGCGTCCACGAGATGCTGAACGAGCGTATCGACCGCATCACCGGCGAGTTCGAGCAGCGCTCCGCCGCCATCGTCGACGGCATCTCCGAGCGCACCGAGCAGGTGCACGACAGCCTGAAGAATTCGTCGGACTCGCTGCTGCTCGAGCTCGAGCTGCGCTCCAGCGACCTCTCCGCCAAGATCGACGATGCCGGCAACCGGCTCGCCGGCCACATCATGACCTCCGGCGACAAGGCGAGCGAGGCGCTCGACGCCACCGTCAACACGCTCGTCGCGAAGGTCGTCAGCCAGACCGAGACCGCGCACGACTCGCTGTCGCTGCAGATGAGCGCGTTCGACGAGCTGGTGAAGAACCAGGGCACCGAGCTGGTCGAGAAGTTCGCCCGCGACTCCGGCACGCTCGGCGCGCTGATCACCCGCCACATCTCCGAGTTCGACCGCACCGTGAAGACGTTCGGCGGTGAGATCGTCGATCGCATGGGCCAGCGCACCCAGGACATCTCCGAGAGCCTGAAGACCTATGTCGACAATTTCGATACCCGCTTCACCTCGCACGGCGGGGCGATCACGGCCGTGCTCGACCAGCGCCTGGTGCAGTTCGAGACCACGGTCGGCGAACGTGTCACCAACCTCGACGCCTCGCTGAACGACAAGATCGTCAACCTCGACGGCACGATCGAAGGCCACATCAAGACCTTCGACGACCAGCTCGTCGGCCGCGTCGCCGCGCTCGAACAGTCGTTCGACACCCGCGCCAAGTCGGTGACCGAAACCATCGACGGACGCCTCAACACCCTCGCCTCGTCGCTGACCGACGGTGCCGCGCAGGCGATCCAGTCGATCGACTCCCGCCTCACCCACCTGACGACGTCGCTCACCGACGGCGCATCGCAGGCCATCGAGACGATCGATACCCGCCTCAACCATCTCGCGACCTCGCTCACCGATGGCGCATCGCAGACCATCCAGTCGATCGATACGCGGCTGACGCACCTCACGACGACGCTCTCGGGCGGCGCCTCGGAGGCGCTCGAATCCATCGACACGCGCCTCACCTACCTGACGACTGCGGTGACGAACGGCGCCTCGCAGGCCGTGCAGTCGATCGACACGCGCCTCACCCTGCTGACCTCGACGCTCACCGACGGCACCGCGCAGGCGATCGAGGCGGTCGACCGCCGCATCACCGGCGTCGCCGAGATGATCGACGGCCGCAGCACGCACCTGACCGACACGGTCACGGCGCGCTTCCAGGACATCCACCAGGCCATCGAGACCAAGGTCGGCTCGGTCGCCAACGACATCGACGTGCGCGTGGCGCAGTTCGAGGACCTGCTCGGCTCGCGTGTCGAAGCCGTCGCCGGCCGCATCGAAAGCAGCGGCCGTCAGGCCAGCGAGGACATGATGTCCCGCGCCGAGATGATCTCGACCGCGATCCGCTCGCATGTCGAGGACGCCGAGCGCTCGCTCACCAACCTCGTCGTCAACACCAGCGAAACGATCCAGACCGGTGCGCGCACCGCGCAGCAGTCGCTGATGATGGTCTCCTCCGACGTCAACGCCCAGCTCATGATGACCTCCACCGAGGTCGAGCGCGCGCTGACCGCGGTCGGCACCGGTGCTGCGAACTCGATCCTGAGCAGCGCCCGCGAGGCTCAGTCGACCCTGGTCGCGGCCTCGGGCGATGCCTCCAACCAGATCAAGGGGCTCGCGGTCGACGTCGAACGCACGCTGTCGGCGGCCGGCACCGGCGCTGCGAACTCGATCCTGAGCAGCGCCCGCGAGGCTCAGTCGACCCTGGTCGCGGCCTCGTGCGATGCGTCCAACCAGATCAAGGGGCTCGCGGTCGACGTCGAACGCACGCTGTCGGCGGCCGGTTCTGCCACCGCAGCCTCGATCCTGGCCGGCGCCCGCGAGGTGCAGACCACGCTCGTCACGGCGTCTTCGGACGCGGCCAACCACGTCAAGACCCTCACCGCCGACGTGCAGCGTTCGCTGTCGCTGGCCGGCGCCACCACCGCGGAATCGATCACCGCCGGCGCCCGCGATGCGCAGAGCGCGCTGATCGCGGCCTCGACCGAGACCGCCAACCAGATCAAGGCGCTGTCCTCGGACGTGCAGCGCTCGCTCTCGATGGCCGGCACCTCGACGGCCGAGACCATCATGACCGGCGCCCGCGAAGCCCAGACCACGCTCGTCAACGCGTCCTCGGATGCGGCGACCCAGGTCAAGTCGCTCGCGGTCGAAGTGCATCGGTCGCTCTCGCAGGTCGGCCAGTCGACCGCCGAGACGATCACGACCAGCGCCCGCGACGCCCAGAGCACCCTGCTCTCCGTCTCGGCCGAACAGACCAGCCAGGTCCGTTCGCTCGCGGCCGAGATGCAGCGCGCGCTGGCGACCGCCGGCGGCGCCACCATCGAGGCGCTCACCAGCGGCGTGCGCGAGGCCCAGGGCACGCTGATCACCGCCTCGACGGACGCGGCAAGCCAGATCAAGTCGCTGACCACGGACATCGAGCGCACGCTGACCTCGGTCGGCGCCGACACCGCCTCGACCATCCTCAACAGCGCGCGTGAGGCGCAGACCTCGCTGACTTCGACGTCGGCGGATGCCGCAAGCCAGATCCGCACGATCTCGACCGAGATCGAGCGCGCATTGAGCACGGCCACGACCAACGCCACCAACGACATCCAGACCAGCGCGCTCAACGCCCAGAACGCGCTGATCAACGCCTCCAACGAGGCAAGCTCGCGCGTCAAGTCGAGCTCGGCCGACGTCGAGCGTTCGGTGCTCGCCGCCAGCAGCAGCTTCGGCCAGGCCATGACCGGCAAGACCGACGAGATCGTCACCTATGTGCAGCAGCAGGCCGACCGTCTGTCGAACATGATCGACGCCAAGCGCGGCGCGCTGGTCGATGCGATCGGCTCGAAGACCAGCCAGCTCACGCTCGACATCGACCGCGTCACCTCGGATGCGCTGAAGTCGATCGAGACGCGCGGTCATGCGTTCTCGCAGACGATGATGGGCAACGGCTCCGAAGTCGCCCGCACCATCAACGCGGCGAGCGAGATGGCCACCGGCGCGGTCGGCAAGTCGCTCAAGGACCTCGAACAGGCCTCCCGCTCGGCGATCGACCAGTCGCGCCAGGTCTCGATCGCGGCGGTCACCGAGATGCAGGAGACCAGCAAGATCCTGCGCACCGACACGGTGGCCCTGTTCGAGCGTCTGCGCGAAGGCAACATCCTGCTCCAGGAGGTGCTGACCGGTGCGCACGACAACCTCAACTCGCTCGAGCGGGCGCTGGTGACGCGCGTCGCCGACTTCGTCTCGGCGATGAACGACGTCACCTCGCGCAACGGCGCTGCGACGCAGAACCTGGAAGACCAGCTCAACGTCTTCAATACGAAGACCACGCGGGCGCTGCAGGACCTCGGCGAGCTGTCGACCCAGTTCGACGCGCACGGCAAGGCGCTGGTCGAGGCCGCGCAGGTCGTCGAGGTGAGCAACAAGAACACCACCGCTTCCCTCGCCGAACGCAAGCAGGCGCTGGAATCGCTCGTCACGACCATCGACCTGCGCACGGCCGATCTGGACCAGCGTCTGTCGCGCTTCACCGGCCTGCTCGATGAATCGCTGGCCGCCGCCGAAGAGCGTGCCCGCGACATCGCCCGCGTCGTCGCGGAGACCGCCGGCGCAGGTTCCGCCGCGATCACCCGCCAGTTCGAGGCGGTGCGCGTGGCGTCCGAGGAGGAGCACCGCCAGACCATCGAGGCCATGCACGACATCTACCGCCAGACCACGGACGAGGCGGATACGATGTTCAAGCAGTCGACCGAGAAGTTCACCAACCTCGTCTCCAGCATGAAGCAGATGGCGTTCGAGATGCACAACGAGCTCGAAGCCACCCGCAACGAGCTGCGCCGCGGCGTGCTCGAGATGCCACAGGAGGCCGCCGAGAGCACTGCGCAGATGCGCAAGGTGATCGTCGACCAGATCGAGGCCCTCGCCGAGCTCAACCGCATCGTGGCCCAGCATGGCCGTGGCCTCGACGTCTCCACGACGGGCCGCGCCAGCGCGCAGCGCCAGGAAGAGCCGTTGCTGGCAGCCGTCGGCACGCGCAACACCGAGACCCGCAGCCGCGACACCGGCAGCGCCTCGACGCTGCCGCCGCCGGACCTCGGCATGCCCGCCTCCTCGCGCCGCACCGAAGCGCCGCCGGTCGCGCCCGCAGGCAACGACCAGGGCCGCGACGGCTGGCTGTCGGACCTCCTGAACCGCACGGACGCCAACCAGGGCGCTCCGACCGGACGTGAGGCCCCGCGTGGCCGCGCGACACCCGCGCCGCAGCCGCAGGCTCCGCAGGGTGGCAGCAATCCGCTGGAGTCGCTGTCGCTCGACATCGGCCGCCTGATGGACCGCAACCTCGCCGCCGAGATGTGGGACCGCTACCAGCGTGGCGAGAACAAGGCCTTCACAAAGCGCCTCTACACGCCCGCCGGCCAGAAGGCCTTTGACGAGGTCGCCCGCAAGTACCGCGCCGACCGCAACTTCAAGGGTACGGTCGACCGCTACGTCGCCGAGTTCGAGCGTCTGCTCGACGAAGTCGCCCGCGACGGCCGTGGTCCGCAGGAGCTGCGCAGCCACCTGACCTCGGAGACGGGCCTGGTCTACACCCTGCTCGCGCATGCGGCGGGTCGGCTCGGGTGATCAGCCCGTAGCGACAACGAATAGCGAATGAGAACGGAGGCCTCACGGCCTCCGTTTTTATTTGAGCCCGTCATTGCGAGGAGTCCTTGCGACGAAGCAATCCAGACTGCTTCCGCGGAGACGATCTGGATTGCTTCGCTACGCTCGCAATGACGAGGTGAGGTCCGTGTACTAAACGCCTACTGCCGCCTGCCGCTCGCGGCGGGCGCCTGCCTCGGCGGCTCGGCCGGCGGCGGAGCGGCGGCCGGGGCGCTGTTGCTGGCGCCGAACAGCACGCGGGTCGGGTTGCGATCGAAATTGTTCACGGCGCGGCTGATGTCACCGAGGGTGCGGCGGCCATCGGTCATCAATGCGCCGGAACGCTTGTCGAAGTCATCGGCGAGTTCGCGGATCGACTTCACCGCCTGGAACAGCTCGCCGCCATCCTTGCCGCCGGCGAGCGTGTTGAGGCCGAGCATGAGGCTGTCGGCCTTGTGCATGACGCCGTCGACCTTGGCCATCACGCCGTCGATCTTCTCGGAGTTGCGCGCGAGCGAGTTGGTGAAGGTCTCGAGGTTCTTCAGCGAGTTCTTCACCGATTCCTGATTGTCCGCGACGATCTTGTTGATGTTCTGGAGCGTGCCGCGGATCGCCTCGGTGACGTCCTGGAGCTTGTTGGGATCGGCCGTCAGCGACGGGATGCCGTCCTCGTCGAGCGGCGGCGGAGGCGCCGCCTCCTCGCCGCCCTTGAGCGAGATCGCGGCGACGCCGGTCAGGCCCTGGAATTCGAGGCCGACCAGGGTGTCCTTGCGGAGCGGGGTGTTGTTCTCGACCATGGCGAGTGCGACAACCCGCCGCGGGTTGTCGAGCTTCACCGAGACCACCTCACCTACCCGGATACCGTTGAAATTGACGCTGCCGCCGTTGCGCAGGCCCGCCGCCGGGCCCTCGAACACGACGCGCAGGGGGCTGCGCTGCTTGGTGGTGTGCAGCGACTGGAACCACAGCACGAAGCCGATCGCCGCGGCGATCACCGCCAGCGTGAATGATCCGATCAGTACGTAATTGGCCCGCGTTTCCATCAGCTACTCCGGCACCTCAGCCCATCACCGCACGGGCGCGCTTGCCGTGGAAATATTGTCTCAGCCAGGGATGCTGCGAGGCCTGCATGTCGGCGATCGACCCTGCCGCAATGATCTTACCGTTCCCTAAAACGGCGATGCGGTCGCAGGCTGTGTAAAGGCTGTCGAGGTCGTGCGTTACCATGAAAACGGTCAGGCCCAAAGTACGCTGGAGCGTCCTGACCAGCTCGTCGAAATCGCCGGCACCGATCGGATCGAGGCCCGAGGTCGGCTCGTCGAGGAACACGAGATCCGGATCGAGCGACAGCGCGCGCGCCAGCGCCACGCGCTTGATCATGCCGCCCGACAGTTCCGAGGGAAAGCGATCCGCGACTTCCGGCTTCAGCCCGACCATGGTGAGCTTGGCCATGGTGATCTCGTCCATCAGCCGCTGCGACACGCGCAAATATTCGCGCATCGGAAACTGGATGTTCTGCCGCACGGTCAACGAGGAGAACAGCGCGCCCTGCTGAAACAGCACGCCCCAGCGGCGCTCGACGCTGCGGCGCTGCGAGGTGCTGGAGGAATCGAGGTCGACGCCGAACACCTCGATGGAGCCCGCGACCTTCGGCACGAGGCCGATGATGGTACGCGTCAGCACCGACTTGCCGGCACCGGATGGGCCGACGAAGCCGAGGATTTCGCCGCGCTTGACGTCGAGGTTGAGGCCATCGAGCACGCGCGTCGTGCCGAACTGCACGGTGATGTCGCGGACGCGGATGATCGGATTTTGAATCGCGTTCTGAGTTTCTTGCGCCATCGTCACATCCCGATCGAGGCGAAGAAGATGGCGAACACGCCGTCCATGACGATGACGAAGAAGATGCCCTTCACCACGGAGGCCGTGGTGTGCTGTCCGAGCGATTCCGCGCTGCCCTGCACGGCGAGCCCCTCCACGCAGGCGACGATGCCGATCACGGCGGCCATCACCGGTGCCTTGACGATGCCGACGATGAAATGGTCGATCGAGATGGCGTCGCGCAGGCGCAACAGGAAGGCTTCGGGATCGACGCCGCCATAGAGCCAGGCGACGAGGCCGCCGCCATAAAGCGCGGCCATGGCGCCGAGGAAGGCGAGGATCGGCAGTGCCAGCACCAGCGCCAGCATGCGCGGCAGCACCAGGACCTCGATCGGATCGAAACCCATCGTGCGCAGGGCGTCGATCTCCTCGCGCATCTTCATCGAGCCGAGCTCGGCCGTGTAGGCGCTACCCGAACGACCCGCGACCATGATCGCGACCAGGAGGACGCCGATCTCGCGCAGCACCAGCACGCCGAGCATGTCGACGACGAAGATGTCGGCGCCGAACCTGCGGAAATGAAAAATGCCCTGCTGGGCGATGATGCAGCCGATCAGGAACGTGATCAGCACGATGATCGGCACCGCGCGCCAGCAGACCTGCTCCATGTGGTGCACGGTCGAGGTCAGGCGGAACGAGCGCGGGTGGATCAAGACGCGAAACCCCGCCGCGAGCACCGCGCCGAGCATGTCGACGAGGCCCGCAACCGTGCCGGCGACCCCGGCCACGGCCCGCCCGATCTGCTCCAGCATGCCGGTGATGGTGACCGCGCTGCTGTCGACGACAGGCGTCGCCCTGACCCGCCGCACCTCGTCCACGAGGCTCGAATAATTAGCGGAGAGGCCTGCGATCTGCGCCTCGACGGCGCCCTGGGTCAGGCTGCGGCGCAGCCGTTCGATCAGCCAGGCGCCGAAGGTGTCGAGCTTGGCGACCTCGGAGACGTCGATGAAGATGCTTTGCGAACCGCCGGCAAGCTTCTCGGCGTCAGCCACCATCCGCTCCAGGACCGGCGCGAAGCTCGCGGTCCAGGTTCCGGTGGCGCAGAGTGCCAGCGCGTTGCCCTTGGCAATCCGTTCAAGCTTCGGATCGCCGCTCAAGGTGTCCGCTCCCGTGCCGGGGCGCGAGAAACGGGTAGAATCAGATGGTTGCGCACACGCCCTTACCCAGAGAAGGTATCCCCAACTGGTTAATGTTAGTTGCTAGAGGTAACTAGCAGGTTCAGATTTCGCCAGAGTTCAAAATGACTTCCAGCAAAGTTCCCGCACTTCGCGCGCGAATCGAGCGCTTTCCCATCGCCGGCAGTTTCACCATCAGCCGGGGCGCCAAGACCGAGGCCGTGACCGTCGTGGCCGAAATCGTCCAAAACGGCCTGACCGGTCGCGGCGAATGCGTGCCCTATCCCCGCTATGGCGAGACGCCCGAGGCAACCCTTGCGGCCATCCAGGCCATGCAGGCGGCCGTCGCCGGCGGCCTTTCGCGAGAGGCCCTTCAAGTCGCCATGCCGCCCGGAGCCGCCCGCAACGCGCTGGATTGCGCCCTGATCGACCTCGAGGCCAAGGCGACCGGCCTGCGGGCCTGGCACCTGCTGGACCGCCCGGTGCCGGGCGAGCGCACCACGGCCTACACGATCTCGTTAGGGACCCCCGAGGCCATGGCGGCGGCGACCGCCAAGGCGGCGCACCGGCCCCTGCTCAAGATCAAGCTTGGCGGCGACGGCGATCCGGAGCGGATCGCTGCGGTTCGCAAGGCCGCCCCCGAATCCGAGCTGATCGTGGATGCCAACGAGGCCTGGACCGAGGCCAATCTGGAGCAGAATCTCGCCGCCTGCGACGCCGTCGGCGTCACCCTGGTCGAGCAGCCGCTGCCGGCCGGGAAGGATGGCGCGCTGGTGCGGATCAAGCGGCCGCTCGCGGTCTGCGCCGACGAGAGCGTGCATGACCGCAAATCGCTGGCGCCGCTCCGCGAGCGCTACGATGCCGTGAACATCAAGCTCGACAAGACCGGCGGCCTCACCGAGGCGCTGGCGATGGCCGATGCCGCGCAGGCGCTCGGCTTCGAGATCATGATCGGCTGCATGGTCGCGACCTCGCTGTCGATGGCCCCCGCAATGCTGGTGACGCCACAGGCGCGCTTCGTCGATCTCGACGGCCCGCTGCTGCTGGCGCGCGACCGCGATCACGCCCTGCGCTACGACGACAGCCTGGTCTATCCGCCGGACTCCTCGCTCTGGGGATGAGGTCGCCTTCGTTGAGCCTTGAGGAATTATGGGGCCTGCCGTCACCCTTCTGTTCGTATCCTTGAGCGCGGGAACGCTCGTAGCGATCCTGTTCTGTATCCTGCTCTTCAAATATTCGGCCCGGATGGCGCTTGGGTTGGCCCTCGCCTTCGTTGGCGGAGCGATACTCTCCGGCGCTCTTGCCGTCCTAGCCGCGACGTTGGTGATTGGCATCGGGCCGACACTCCAGTCCACGTTAGCTGTCGTTCTCTACTTGGCCTGGCTCATTTCTGCGAGCGTCGCGGGTGGCATTGCCGCGGCCCGCGTTGCTTCGCATCTGCAAGAGCGCTACTCGGCGTGAGCCTTGAGTCGATGCCGCGCCGACCAGATCACGAGCGCGCCGGCCGCGGCCATCGCCGCCATCACGTAATAGAGGCCATCGCCGATGCGGGCGTAGATCGCGCCTGACGCGATCGAAGTCGCAGCGCCCAGCAGCCCGTTGCACGCGGCGTAATAGCCCTGCCCGCGCGCGATCTGATGCGATGGCACGCGCTGCACCAGCAAATTCATCGTGCCGACGATGGTCATGCCGAAGGTGAGGCCGTGGCCGAGCTGCACGATCACGAGCAGCGCCAGCGGCGGCTCCTGCGCGGTGACGATCCAGCGCACGACGGCGCTCACGCCGCCGATCGCGATCAGCGTGGATGGATGCAGCGAGAACCGCGGCGACAGCGCGAAGACGACGATCTCGGCGATCACGCCCAGCGTCCAGAGACCCGCGATCGTCAGTCCGCCGAAGCCGTGGAGCTGCCAGTTGATGGCCGAGAACGTGTAATAGGCGACGTGGCTGCCCTGGATCAGCGCGGCCGACGCGATGACGGCCCAGAAGGCGCCATCGCGCAGCAAGGCCTTGCCGGCATGCGTCTCCGTCGTCCTTCGCCTGGCATCGTCGAGCGGCTGGAGCAGCAGGCTGGCGGCGACCGCAACGACGGCCCACGCGACGATGATCCAGATCAGATCGCGCGCCGCGATGTGGTCGACGAGAAAGCCGCAGGCGAGCGAGCCCGCGGCGAAGGCCGCCGAGCCCCACAGCCGCAAGGGCCCGTAGTCGAGCCCATAGCGTGCAACGCCGCGCAGCGCATAGGCATCGGTCAGCGGGGTCGTCGGCGTCCACATCATGCAGGTCAACGCATAGATCAGGAATAGCGCCAGCGGCTGCTGCTGCAGGCCGACCGCCGTGAACCCGATCGCGGTTGCCAGCACCGACACCATCATGCCGGCGCGAATGGCATGCCGCTTCTCGGCAAGGGCGGTGATCTGCGGCAGCGTGGTGAAGCGCGTGATCGCCGGCAGCGCGTTGATGAGGCCGATCCAGCTTGCGTCGATGCCGATCGCCTTCAGCCAGAGCGGAAAGAACGGCAGATGCGTGCCCGACACCGCGAAGACCGCCGAATAAAACAGCGCCAGGCTCACGGCGAATCGCCGCCTCACGGCGGCTTGCGTGGGGATTTGTGATTCGCCTGCCATCAAACCAATTGCGATTCGGTCGATATCGTGGTGATCGTTACAGTAACGCGTAGTGATTTGCGCGACGAGATTGATATGGCCAACGAAGCATTCGCCCTCTCGCCTATGTCTGCCCGTGCGGCCGAGCCGAACGAGCAGGATTACGACGCGATCCGCGAAGCCTTCATGGAGACCGCGCGCGGCCGCTGGTTCCTCGGCGAATATGCCAAGCGCAACCGCAATGCGGATACCCGCATGGTGCTCGATGCGGTCGCGAAAATCGAAGAAACCCTTGCGGCACAGCGACAACCGGTCGTCGAGGATCGCCTGCCCGAGGCGCTGGTCGAGATCCGCCGCGCCATCCGCGAGGCCGAGACCATCGCGATCGCCGCCTTCGATCCCGCGGCGATCGAGGCCAGCCTCGCGCCGATTCCGCGCGGCGTGCGCATCATCAAGGAGATCTCCTGGCGCTGGCGCGAGATCGGCGCCGACGGGCGAATCTGCGATCTCATTGATTCGCAGCTCTCCTCCATCGAGGCGGCTTGCGGGCAGCTATCGACCATCGACCCCCGCGTCGAGCTCAAGGCCGCATTCGATCTGCTCAGGGATCGGGTCGAGCAGCTTGATGGTGACGGCGACACAGCGCCGCAAGCGGCGGTGCATTCCGCACCTGCACGGGTGCAGGAAGCGCCCGTGGCTTTTACGGAGGTGCCGCAGGACATCGCAGCGACTCCCGCGCCCGAAGCAGCGGTCGAGGCCAGCACCGTCGAAGCACTCGCCGTTGGCGAGGAGGCAATGGACGCCGCCATCGAGCCGGAGGTGATCGCCGGCCATCAGGTCGGACCCGAAGAGGAGGTCGCAGAGGCCGCCGCTTTCACCGAGGTGACTGACGGGGTCTCGCTCGACGCCGCCGCGGAAGCCGAGGACGAAGCCATACTCGATGCCATCGCGCTGGAAATGGCCGCGCCCGATCCGGAGTTCGACGAGATCACCGAACCGGTCGAGCTGGAAGCGGTCATCCCGGAGCCGATGGCCGCGGAGGTCGCAGCCCCGATTGCGGCAGAGCTTCCCGAACCTGTCGCAGCCGAGCCGGCTGCCATCGCAGTCGTGGAGGAGCCCGCCGAAGACGCGCCGATCGCAATGGACTCGCTCGCGCGCCTCACCGACGCCATTGCCGGGGCCGCCGCCGAAGTGATGGAGCAGCCGGCCCCGGCCATGGCGGCCGCCGCGACATTCGGTGCGGCGCCGGCCGCGACGCTTCCAATGCCCTCACCCTTGTCCGCGTCCTTGTCCGCGTCCCTGCCCGAGCCCTCGCTCGGCGCCACCATCCTCGCCAGCGGCATTCTGCAAAACCCCCGCGCGGCGGCCAACGACCCCATGGCGCCAATCCGCCGCATGACCCAGGCCGAGAAGATCGCGTTCTTCTCGTAAGGAGCGCAGCGTACTCACTCTCGTGTCCCGGACGCGCTGCAACGCCGTTGGCGTTGCGGCGCAGAGCCGGGACCCAGGCTGTGGCACGGGTGCTCTCGCAAACCAATCCGCGCTACACGAAGGGCGCCTGCCCGGTCGATGCGTCGACGCCGCCGTCGACTGGCAGGTTCACCCCGTTGACGAAGCTGGCGTCGGCGCTTGCGAGAAATGCGATGACGCTCGCGACTTCCTCGGACTGGGCTGCGCGCCCCAGGGGATACGTTCCACCAGCCTTACGAACAATTCCGGATATTGCTCCATGATCGGCATCGTCAGGTCGGTGAGGGTCAAGGATGGGCACACCGCATTGATGCGCACGCCTCTCGGGCCAAATTCGAGCGCCAGGCTGCGCGTGAGATTGCTGACGGCCCCCTTCGTTGCGTTGTAGAAGCTCACGCCCCGGTCACCGCCGAGCCCGCTGAGAGACGACACGTTGACGATCGAGCCGCCACGTTCGATCAGGTACGGAAGCGCGGCGCGCGTCATATAGAGGACACCGTCGACATTGACCGCGAAGACGTCTCGCCACAGCTGAATCGGCGAGCAGGAAATCGATCAGTGCGCCCGTCCCGGCATTGTTGACGAGGATGTCGATCCTGCCGAATTGCCGGACCACGTCGGCGACCAGGCGCTCGACGTCAGCGGCGATCGAGACGTCGCCGGATCGGATCATGCAGCGATCGGTGCCGAGCTCCGCGACGACTTCGGCCAGTTTGAACTCGCGCCGTCCGTTGAGCACGACAATGGCGCTTTCGCCGTGAAAGCGCCTTGCGGCTGCGGCGCCGATGCCGCTGCCGGCGCCCGTGACGATGACGACTTTATCCTTGAACCGATCATTCATGCCAATAACTCCATCCGAACCCGCGAGGTCCGGACAAGAGCTAGGACACCGGAAAGACAGTCTGGTTTCAGCCGAACCGGATTCGGTTACGATTGAAATCTGTCGCGCGAAGCGATGCCGATCAGCCGCAGTTCCAGACCGCGCCGATCGGGGTCCGCGTCCAGCACGGTCCGAAGCTGCCACCATTGTAGCGGCCGCCGCCGAAGCCGGGCCGGCCGAAATAGCGCCATTCGCCATCCCAGCCGTAATACTGCGGGACCGGGTCGATGTACCAATGGCGGCGATCGCTGCGCGACATGCGCCGCATCGCCTCCTTCTGCTTGTAGAGCGGAATGCTGTTGCTCAGCGGCTGGCGATAGCCCGGCAGGAAGCCGTAGCCATGCCAGGCCTGTTTTGGGCGTTTTTGAATGGACGCAGCCGGCGCGACGGCAGGCAGCAGCGACAAGATGACAGCAATGGATAGACACATAAGGCGCGACATGGATCGACCATAGACAGTAAGGGTCAGACAGGCCACTCAAATTCGAGTGCGAGACTATTCGCTGCCTCGATCAAATCCCGCACACGCAGCCATGCCGGCTTTCGCGGAATCGTTATGCGTTGGCTCGCGGCGATCGGGTGGCTGGACCGATTTGATGACGTGCTCCCGGCTGATCACGCCCATCCGAAACGCGGGCAGCCCGACCATCGTGCAATGATTGATCCGACCTATCAGCACTCCGTTGCTGTACTGTCTGCTTCGCTATTCATGGTGCCCTGTCGGAAGGAGCGCACATGTCCACGGCGATCTCGACGCTCGGCGGGGTAGGTCTCTTCCTGCTCGGCATGACCGTGATGACGGATGGCCTGAAGACGCTGGCCGGCTCTGCGCTACGCACGGTGCTCGGCAAGGCTGCGTCGACGCCGCTGCTTGGCTCGTTTTGGGGAGCCGTGGTCACGCTGCTGGTGCAGTCCTCCAGCGCAACGACCATGACGACGATCGGTCTCGTCAGCGCCGGCCTCTTGACCTTCCAGCAGGGGTTGAGCCTCGTCTTCGGCGCAAATATCGGCACCACCGGGACCGGCTGGCTGGTCGCCCTGATCGGCGTCCGCGTCTCGCTCACGGCCGCGGCGCTGCCGATGATCTTCGTCGGCGCGCTGACCAAGCTTCTCGGCAAGGGACGAATCTCCGGGGTCGGCGCCGCGCTCGCCGGCTTCGGACTTGTGCTGTTCGGCTTGACGACCCTGCAGCAGGGCATGGGCGGGCTGGCTGAACGATTGCACCCGGCGGACCTGCCCGCAGTTCTCGGCAGTCCCGGGGTGTCATGGTGGTCGGGCCTCTTCGGCGTGCTGGCGCTGGTCGTGATCGGATTGGTCATGACCGCGCTGATGCAATCGTCGACGGCCGCGATCGCGGTGACCCTGTCCGCCTATTTCGCGGGCGCGATCGGGTTGGACCAGGCCTGCGCCCTGATCATCGGCCAGAACATCGGAACAGCGACGAGTTCCGCCCTGGCCGCGATTGGCGCGAGCCCGACCGCGAAGCGGCTGGCCATCGCCTACGTTCTTTTCAAGCTGATTGCCGCACTCATCGCGTTGGTGGCTTTTCCCATAGTAACGCCCTTGCTGCTGCGCGCCTCGGACACGATCGACGGCGTCACGCTGCTGGCCGGCTACCACACGGCCTTCAACGTCGTCGGTGTCGCGGTCCTGCTGCCCCTGATCAACCCGTTCACGCGACTGGTCGAACGGATTCTGCCCGAGCGCGGCTCGCCGCTGGCGCGATGTCTCGATCCTTCGGCGCTTGAGACCCCGATCGTGGCGGTGGAAGCGGTACGGCGCACGATCGCGCGCGTGCTCTTGACGGTGTGCAGTTCGGTCGAGACGAAACTGGCCGGCCGCTCTGGATCGATACGTCTGGGGAAGGACGCTGTATCCGTAGAGGAGGCGGCCGATGCCGTGCGCCAGGCACAAATATTCCTGTCGGATGTAGCTGGACCGCCTGAGACCGACGACGAGCAACAGCGTCTGACGAGCACGCTGCACGCCCTCGACCACGCGTCCCGGCTGACGGACCTCGCAAGTGGAGGAAACAATTTCGCTTCGGTGGCAGGCGGACCGGAGGACATCCGCGCCGGAGAGCTATGTGCCGAAGTCATGCGAAGCGCGGCTGCGATTGCGCGCGGCGTGGCGGTGCCGCCCCGCGTCGACGGATCGCCGCACTCCGTACCCGCCTCGCGCGCCGGCGACGCCATGGCCGGTCCGCGCGCCGACCCGCCCGACGAGGCGATCGCCGAGCTCGAGCGTTGTACGACACAGCTCGCCGAAATGCTGCGCACCCATCGCAGTGCGACGCTCGGTGCGGTGGCCAATGGAACCCTGACCGCCGACGCCGCCCTGCTTCGTGTCGAGGCGGTGCGAAACCTCGAAGCCCTGTCGCAGCACGCCTGGCGCTCGGCGGCTCATCTGGTGGGGCGGGGCTAGCGCGGAGATATGTTCGAACAGCAGCCTGAAGCGCGATGACCGTTCGCCCCAATCTCATCGCGATTCAGATCACGCCCTTCCTGATCAGGAAGCATCCATGGCCCCTACTGTCGCCGACCCACACCAAAGCTCGCCTCCGCCGCGCGATAGAATTCCGGGCGCGAGAGCTTGCAGAGCATGTGACGGCATTCCCCAAAGCATGGTCTTCGCGGGCCGAACCGGCGCGGCCGGTCATCGGCCGTTCATCATAGCAGGTTCCAAAGCGTGATTCAGATCACGCAACCTACCATGGTGATTGCGATCACGGACCACAGGCTCGAACGCGGCCAAGCTTCCTCGCAACCAATCTCGCATCGAGATCAGTGCCAGAGGAGCACGCCATGTTCCGCCTACCGCCTTTCCTGATGACGGCTAGCCTCGTGGGAAGCCTGTTCGGCTTCGCCTGCGGCCCTGTTTCCGCGCAGGTCGCCCCGGTCGCGCCGGCCCCCACCGCGCTGCAAGGCCCGGAGCAGCGGGTCGCGCTGGTGATCGGCAATTCGAACTACCGGAACGCCCCGCAGCTCCAAAACCCCGACAATGACGCGCAGTCGATGGCGCAGTTCCTGAACTCCGCCGGCTTCGAGGTGGTCGCCGCGACCGACCTGACCCAGAACGACATGCTCCGCGTCGTCCAGGACTTTTCCGCCAAGGTTTCCGCGCGGGGTCCGAACACTGTCGCCATGGTCTACTACGCCGGTCACGGCGTGCAGCTCGCCGGCGAGAACTATCTCGTCCCCGTGGATGCGAAAGTCTCGAACCCCACCGAGCTCGTGAGCAACTCGGTGCGCCTCGTCGACGTGATGTCGACGCTGGAGACGATCCCGAGCCGCATGCGCATCGTCATCCTCGATGCCTGCCGCAACAATCCGTTCCCTGATGTCAACGATGCCGGCCGCGGCCTCGCCATCGTCGATGCGCCGAACGGCTCGATCGTCGGCTACTCGACCGCGCCGGGTGCGGAAGCACAGGACGGCACCAACGGCCACAGCCCCTACACCCAGGCCTTCCTCAACGTCGCGCGCGAACCCAACGTGCCGATCGAGCAGCTGTTCAAGCGCGTGCGCCTCGAAGTGAACCAGACCACCAGCGGCGCGCAGATCCCGTGGGAGAGCTCGTCGCTGACGTCAGATTTCACCTTCTTCGGCGACACCGCAATTGCCGCCACCCGCGCGCCGGTGAATGCGCCTGTCGTGCAGATCGCGTCCAACCTGCCGAGCCGTTCGACGCGCCAGGCCTATGACTACGTCGTGTCCGAGGGACGGCCGGAGTACTATCAGGAGTTCATCCAGATGTACCCGCACGACCCGCTGTGCGACCACGTCCGCTGGCTGCTCTCGAACCTGCTGATCACGCAGGCCTGGCACAAGGCGGTGCTCGCGAATTCCCCGCTCGGCTACAAGAGCTTCTACGACAGCTACGGCAACAGCCCCTATGCGCAATCCGCGCTGAAGCTCCAGACCCAGCCGAAGCTGATCCCCCTGATGCAGGCGACCAAGTTCCTGGCGCCGCAGAACGTTGCCCCGACGTTCAAGATCGGCAATCTCGGCCAGCCCAAATACATTCCGCTAATGCAGCAGGGCAATGGCGGCCAGATCGTCAACCTGCCCTCGGGCAACAACCAGCCGAACGGCACGCAGACGCAAACCCCGGGCAAGATCGTCACCCTGCCTGCGCCGACCAACATCAATGGCGGCGTCGGCAAGATCGTCACCCTGCCCGCGACCAACACTACGCAGAACGGCGGTAGCAACAATGCCGGCACTGCCAACGGCAAGACCAACGGCACGCCTGGCAAGATCGTGAGCATGCCGGTGAATGTCGACAACGGCGGCTCGACTGTCGAAAAGAAGCCGGTCGTTCAGACCCAGAACAACCCGATCCGCGTCAACAACGGCAACACCGGCATCGTGAAGCTCAACAACAACCCGGTGAACAAGGTGCAGGTGCAGAACGACCAGCAGAACAACCGCCCGCAGTTCAATGCGACCAACCGTGTGGTCAACTACGGCGGCAACAACTTCCGGCAGTCGATGAACCAGGCGCCCTCCATGGGCGGCGGCAACAATCACCGCGGCTTCATGCGCTGATCGCGATCAGCCACACACATACGACAGAGGGGCAGAGCGCCAACGCTCTGCCCCTTCCTCATGTTAGAAGATCCGAAACTTAAGCAACCAGCTCGGCAAACAGATCCGCATCCACATTGCCGCCCGAGAGCACGATGACGACGTTCTTCCCGGCGACGTCGAGACGTCCTGCCAGCAGCGCAGCAAGGCCCACCGCACCGCCCGGCTCCACTACGAGCTTCAGCTCGCGATAGGCAAACGCCACGGCCGCGCCGACTTCCTTGTCCGACGCAGTCACGCCGCGCGCCAAGAGCTTGCTGTTGATCGCAAAGGTCATCTCGCCGGGGATCAGGGCCATCAGCGCATCGCAGATGGTGCGGCCCGCAGGCCCATGCGGCTCGCGGTGGCCGGCGGTCAGCGAAATTCCATGATCGTCGAACGCCTCGGGTTCGGCCACCACGATCTCGGCGCGCGGATAGCGCGCCTTCACGGCCGTGGCGACGCCCGCGATCAGGCCGCCGCCGGAGGCCGGGGCCACCACGATGTCGGGGCTGAGGCCGAGCGCAGCCATGTCCTCAGCGATCTCACGACCTGCGGTACCCTGCCCCGCGATCACGAACGGATCGTCATAGGGCCTGACCAATGTCGCGCCGCGCTTCTCGGCGATGCCGCGCGAGATCGCCTCGCGGTCGTCGCGATCGCGATCGTACAGCACGACCTCGGCCCCATAGGATTTGGTGCGCTCGCGCTTCGACAGCGGCGCATCCGCGGGCATCACGATGGTCGCGTGCATGTCGAGGATCTTTGCAGCCGCCGCCACGCCCTGGGCGTGGTTGCCGGACGAGAACGCGACGACGCCGCCGGCGCGCTTGTCCTGCGGGATCGAGGCGACCTTGTTGAAGGCGCCGCGGAACTTGAAGGAGCCGGTGCGCTGGAGCATCTCCGGCTTCAGGAAGACCTTTGCGCCGACGCGCTCGTTGAGCACGGGAAAGGACAACAGCGGGGTGCGGATGGCGAAGGGCGCGATCACGCGTGCTGCTGCATCGATATCGGCAGGGCCGATCGGGAGGAGCTGTTCGGTCATGCCTGATGTTATCGCGCCGGACGAGGCGCGGGGCAAGACACCTGCGCGCGATGAACCTTGGTTTTCAGGCTACGAAACTAACCGGCTCCGCCCCATTCCTGCCTGGAAGCACCGCGCCAACCGCCTTGATGCTGTCCACAAACGCCCTCGCCGAGGCCTCCCAGGTGTAATTGGCGGCGAATTCGACGCAGTCCTGCCGGGACACGTCGAGTGCGGCGAAGCAGGCATTGCGCAGATCGTGATCCAGGGCGCCGACCGGTGCATCGCCGATCACGTCGCGGGGGCCCTTCACCGGGAAGGCCGCAACCGGCAGGCCGCTGGCGAGCGCTTCCAGCAGGACCAGGCCGAACGTGTCGGTCTTGCTGGGGAACACGAACACGTCCGCCGCAGCATAGATTGCCGCCAGCGCCTCGCCGTGCTTCTCGCCCAGGAAGATCGCATCCGGGTAGGCTTCTTCCAGCGCGACCCGCGCCGGGCCGTCGCCGACGATCACCTTGGTGCCGGGCAGATCGAGATCAAGAAACGCCTCGAGATTCTTCTCCACCGCGATCCGGCCGACCGAGAGAAACACCGGCGCCGGCAGGCAGAGGTCGATCCCACGGGGGTGGAACAGGCTGGTGTCGACGCCGCGCGGCCACAGCACGACGTTGTCGAAGCCGCGCTCGCCAAGCTCGCGGGCGAGCGCAGGCGTTGCCGCCATCACGGCGCGGCTGGGCGCGTGAAATCGGCGCAGCGCCCGCCAGATCAGGGATTCCGGAACCGGCACGCGGGCGCGGACATATTCGGGAAAGCGGGTGTGGAAGCTGGTCGTGAACGGCAGCTTGCGCTGGCGGCAGTAGCGGCGGACCATCAGGCCGATCGGCCCCTCCGTCGCGATATGGATGCTGTCGGGGCGCGCCTCCGCGATCAGCTTCGCGATTCGCGCCGGGCGCGGCATCGCGAGCCGCACGTCGCGATAGCTCGGCATCGCGAAGGTGCGGAACGATTGCGGCGTCAGGAACGTGAACTCGACGCCGAGGCCTTCGACGCCAACGCCTTCGAAGCTAAGCGCCTTGGCGGCGTCTGCGAGCTTGGTCAGCGTCCGAACCACACCATTGACTTGCGGGTGCCAGGCGTCGGTCGCGACCAGGATGCGCATCAAGCGGCCTCTGTTATGCAGCTCTGGCTGCGACCTGCGGGACTTGCGCCGGCTTCTGCGCGTGATCGGCCCAGGTGATGATCTCGAAATGACCGTCGTCATGCTCGACCAGCGCCGTGCAGCTCTCGACCCAGTCGCCGCAATTCATGTAGCGGATGCCGCCCTCGTCGCGGATCACGGCATAGTGGATGTGGCCGCAGATCACGCCGTCGGCGTCGTGACGCCGCGCCTCGGCGGCGAGCGCCTGCTCGAACGCGCCGATGTAGTTGACGGCGTTCTTGACCTTCTGCTTGGCCCATTGCGACAGCGACCAATAGGGCACCTTGAACATGCGCCGGAAGAAGTTGACGAAGCGATTCATCTGGATCGCGAAGTCGTAGGCCTTGTCGCCGAGATGGGCGAGCCAGCGCGCGTTCTGCACCACGAGATCGAAGATGTCGCCGTGGATGACGAGATAGCGTTTGCCGTCCACGCCGGTGTGGACGGTGTTCTCGACGACGTCGATGCCGCCGAAATGCGTGCCGTAATAGTTGCGCAGGAACTCGTCGTGATTGCCGGGAATGTAGATGACCTTGGCGCCCTTGCGCGCCTTGCGCAGCAGCTTCTGGACCAGGTCATTATGCGACTGCGGCCAGTGCCAGCTCGATTTCAGCGCCCAACCGTCGACGATGTCGCCGACGAGATAGATCGTGTCCGCATCGTGGTAGCGCAGGAAGTCGAGCAGCAGGTCGGCTTGAGAACCGCGGGCTCCGAGATGAACGTCGGAGATGAACAACGTGCGAAAGCGCCGCTCCGGGCTCTCGTCACTCACATCGTAACTTCCCATGCGCCAGCCTGTAACAAATGTCCCGTGACAGGGGGATGACAGATTGAACCCTTGAGGCATCCTCAGATACGAATCAGACCTTGCCTCGCCCTCCCCGCGAATATCAGTCGCATGCGACAATCAGGCGACATGGCGCCGCAGCCGCCTCCGCAAGACCCCGGAACCGATGGCTGAACAGGTTAACGGCAGCGGTCCCGCGCGCCGCTGGCGGTGCGCCTGCGGCCCGGGTCAGTAAAATTTGTGGAAATGATGGATCGGCCCGTGGCCGTGTCCGACGCTGAAGCGGTCGGCGGCCGCGATCGCTGCGCTGATCCAGGCCTTGGCGTTCCGCACGGCCCGCGCGAGATCCTCGCCCCTGGCGAGCCCCGCCGCGACGGCCGAGGACAGTGAGCACCCCGTGCCGTGGGTGTTGCGGGTGGCGACGCGCGGCGCCGCAAGCGCGATCGTGCTCTCGGCATCGATGAGATAGTCGATGCTTTCGGCGCCCTCGCCGTGCCCGCCCTTGATCAGGACCGCGCGGCAGCCCAGCGCCAGCAGCCGGCGCCCCTGGCTCTCGATCTCGGCCTCGCGTGTCGCGACGGGCTCGTCGAGCAGAGCCGCGGCCTCGGGCAGATTAGGCGTGATCACCGACGCCAGCGGCATCAGTTTCTTGCGCAGGGCATCGACCGCCTCGGAGGCGAGCAGGCGATCGCCGGATGTTGCGACCATCACGGGATCGAGCACGATATGCCCCGGCTTCCAGCGCGTCAGCGAAGCTGCGATCGCATCGATGCTGGCGGCCTGCGCCACCATGCCGATCTTCACCGCGCCGACCTCGAGATCGGAAAACACGGCATCGATCTGCGCGGTGACGAATTCGGCGGGCACCGCGTGGATGCCGGTGACGCCTTTTGTGTTCTGCGCCGTCAGCGCCGTGATCGCGGAGGCGCCATAGACGCCGAGCGCGGCAAAGGTCTTCAGGTCGGCCTGGATGCCGGCGCCGCCGCTCGAATCGGAGCCGGCGATGGTGAGCGCCACGGGCGTCGTCATGGGGCGATTTTCCGCGTTTTTGAGACCATCGCCCGTCCTAGCGCGCACCCCGGTGGCCCGCAAGTTCGCTTGCTAAATCCGGCCGGTTTTGGCCTATTAGCCGCCAGATATGCTTCGGAGTGGCTACAATGGTTCCCTTTTTCGTCCAGATCAAATGCAAGCTCGGCCAGTCCTACACGGTCGCCAATGCCCTTGCCGAAGCCGAGATCGCCTCCGAGATCTACTCCACGGCCGGCCATTACGATTTGCTGGTGAAGTTCTACGTCGACAAGGACACCGACATCGGCCACTTCATCAACGAAAAGGTGCAGGTGCTGCCGGGCATCCAGGACACCCTCACCATCATCACCTTCAAGGCGTTTGGGGCGAGCTGACTGCGCGTCAATTGCAAAGGGCCTGCTTCAGGCGCCGCCTTCCTTGCGCTTGGGGCGCGGCGGCCCGTCCACCGGCGGTAGCGATTTGATGTAATCCGCCATCGCCGCGAGATCTTCGTCCGGCAATTGCGAGGTGTTCTTGATCACGCGCGTCATCGCGCCGCCGACGCTGTCGCCGTCGGGCAATTCGCCGGTCTTGAGGAAATAGGCAATATCCTTCGCGCTCCACTCGCCGAGACGCTTCTGCGTGATGTTGGGCACCCAGCCCTCGCCTTCCGGATTGGGTCCGCCGGCAAAGCGTTCTCCGGAGATGATGCCGCCAAGCGCATTGCGCGGGCTGTGGCATTCGGCGCAATGGCCGAAACTGTTGACGAGATAGGCACCGCGATTCCATTGCGGCGACTTCGTGCCGTCGGCGACGAAGGGCTTGCCGTCCAGAAATAGGAATTTCCAGATGCCGATATTGCGCCGGATGTCGAACGGAAAGCGCACGTCGTGGTCACGCACCTTGCCTGCAACGGGCGGCAGCGTTTTCAAATAGGCAAAGAGGTCGAGCACGTCCTCGCGCCTGGCGTGCTGATAGGACGTGTAGGGAAAGGCCGGAAAGTAATGCTGTCCGTCCGGCGAGACCCCGTGCATGACCGCGTTGACGAAATCGGCGTCGGTCCATTTGCCGATGCCGTAGGTCGGATCGGAGGAGATGTTCGGCGCGTAGAACGTTCCGAACGGCGACTTGATCGCGACGCCGCCGCCGAGCCTGGTGCGATCGGGCTGGCCGGGGACGGCATGGCAGGACGCGCATCCGCCGGCGTTGAACATCACCTCGCCAATGGCGAGATTGGGGACATGGGCCGGCGTGGCGGCACCGGCCGCGACCACCGGCGCGCTGAGCCACCAATAGACGCCCGTAGCAGCGACCGCGGCAAGCAGCGCCACGACAATTGTTCGTTGCAACATGCAGATCCATTCATTGCTTGCCGCGAACTTATGACTGATGTCCACGCGGCTCCAACCACGAAGAATTTAGCCCGCCCCGGCCGGAAACGGGAATAAACTGAAACGGCCAATGTTGGAAGGTTGGCAGGGCCAACGAGGCCTCAGGGAGAATGTCATGAACAAGACCGTCATCGCCATGGTCGCGCTCGGCGCCGCAGCTTTTGCAGCCCCCGCCGGCGCCGAAAAGCTGAAAGCAACGCTCGACGGCAAGTCCGAGGTGCCCGCCACCACCACCAGCGGCAGCGGAACCGCCGATCTGGACTATGATGCCGCCAGCAAGAAGCTGTCCTGGAAGGTCACCTATTCCGGCCTGTCCGGCCCGGCAACAGCCGCCCACTTCCACGGGCCGGCCGAGTCCGGCAAGAACGCCGGCGTCGCGGTCGCGATCCCGAATGCGACCTCTAGCCCGGTCGAGGGCTCGGCGACGCTGACCGATGCGCAGGCCGCTGATCTGCTCGCCGGCAAGCTCTACGTCAACATCCACACCGCGGCCAATCCGGGCGGCGAGATCCGCGGCCAGGTGACGAAGTAAGCCTCAAGGCTGCTTCGTACGCGAAGGCCGGGCGCTGGAGGGAGCGTCCGGCCTTTTCGATTCCGCATGCTGCGAGGTGGCCGCGCAGGCTCATTCCGGCATGCCGGCAACACGGAGCGCTTGCGTCAGCTTTTCGACATCTTCCCGTCGGCGGTAACGCCACGTGTACGCATCGATACGCTTGTTCGGAAATAGTTGCATCGCACGGTCGCAAATCCGCCGAGCTTCCTCAACCCGGTTTGACGTCGCATGGCATGCCGCCAGAATGAATTGCGCAGGCGGAAAGATCGGTATCAGCCTGATGGCGGCTGCCGCGCAAGCCAGGGCGTCATCATTACGGTCAGCAAGAAAATGAGCGTAAGCCAAGCCCGTCTGGGCGTTGGCGCTCCCATGCGGATGAAGCGGGTTCAAACGCAATGCGGCGCCGAATTGCTCGATCGCGGCGTCACCACGACCAAGCCAGAGTTGGCTCCAACCGTTCCAATGACGTGCGACAACGAGATTCGGATCCAGCTTTATCGCACGCACGAGAAGAGCATCGCCTTCCTCGACCTCGCCTGCCACCTGTGAGAGCGCGTGTCCGGCCATCGCAAGCACCGACGGATCATTCGGGTCAAGCTCGACCGCTCGTCTCGCCAGCCGCGCGGCTTCACTGCATTCGTGGGCCGCATCAGTGACCCAGTCGAAAACGTTCCTCAGGACATGGCAACGGGCGCCGAGCGCATATGCGCGCGCAAATTCCGGATCGATGCCGCGGGCCGTCTTTGCGAGCTCCATGGCCTCGATGCTTGCCTCCTCCGTGAATCTGAAGAAGGCGGCGAACGCCCGGAGATAATAGTCGTAGGCCTGCAGGTTGTCGGTGGGTTTGCGTTGGGCGCGCTCGATTTCGGCGCGCTCCAGTCGCGGGGAGATTGCGCCGATGACGCTGCTCGTCAGCCGATCCTGCAGGTCGAAAATATCCTCGATCTCACTGTCAAACCGGTCCGTCCAGAGATGCAGGCCGGTCGCCGCGTCGATCAACTGGCCCGCAATTCGGACTCGATTGCCGGCCTTGCGCACACTGCCTTCGAGCACGTAGCGAACGCCCAGCTCCTCACCGATCTGTTTGACGTCGATCGCCCTACCCTTGTAGGCCAGAGTCGAATGTCGCGCGATGACGAAAAGTGACTTCGAACGCGACAGTCCCGAAATGATGTCCTCGACCATACCGTCGGCAAAATAGTCCTGCTCCGGATCCGGGCACAGGTTGGCGAACGGAAGCACCGCGATCGAGGGTTTGTCGGGAAGCGCGAGCGCGGGTTTCGGCGTCCCGGCTCCGCCGTCGGCGACTGCTGCGCCCTCGGCGGCTAGCGTTTCCCGGACCTGACCCACGAAGCGGAAGCCTCTGCGTGGCAGTGTTCTGATCAGCCGCTGCTCTTCGCCGGAATCCCCGATCGCGCATCGCGCACTGTTGAGGCGGGTCGTCAGCGCAGCATCGGACACGCAGCGCCCCTGCCAAATGGCATCGATGAGTTCATCCTTGCCGACGACGCGCTCCCGGTTGCGGATCAGGTAATCGAGGAGATCGAACACCTGCGGCGCAACGGAGATCCGATCCGCTCCGCGATGCAGCTCTCGCCGACCGGCGTCGAATGCATACTCCTCAAAGAGATAGCGCAAGATGCGAATCCCTTGGATGAGCCCTCCGGGGGCGACCCGGGTGGGCGTTTTGGCCCGCTGGACGTCGCAAGAATAAGCTGTCGGCAGGGAAAATGTAAGCTGCCGGTCAAGCACGCGCGGCGGTCTTCGGGCACCTTCTCGGGATGCAAAATACCCTCCGGAGGCACTGCAATGACCATGATCCAAGGTACAATGTGGCCGGAACGGGCGTCCGTATCGATCCGGCATGCCCACAACCTGATCTGGAAGTGCTGGGATGTCCTTCAGGCACGTCGCGATCGCCAGAGATTGCGCGGCACGTTGTCCGGCTTGAGTGACCGGGAGCTGATGGACATCGGCACGACGCGCGGCGAGATCGATTACGTTGCCTCCAGCCGCGATCTCGACCCACGAGACATCGTGCGCCATTCGCGCGGGGCGGCACGGCCGACCTCATTGCGTTGATTGGGCACGCCCCGGCAATGTCGGGTCTGCGCCTTCACGCCGCGTTCAGCGCTTGCGCGAGATCGGCGATCAGGTCCGACGGGTTTTCAATGCCGATCGACAGCCGGATCGTGGAATCGAGCACGCCGATTTTGCGGCGAATGTCGGCGGGAACGCCGGAATGGGTCATGGTTGCAGGCAGGCTCGCAAGCGACTCCGTTCCACCAAGACTCACCGCCAGCTTGAGGATTTGCAGCGCGTTGAGGAATTTCACCGCCGCCTCCTTGCCGCCGACGATGTCGAACGAGAAGGTGGAGCCCGCCCCCAGGCATTGCCGCGCGAACACCATTCCGGCTGCCGAAGCCTGCTCGAGATGGCCGAGATAGTGGACCTTGGCCACCTTGGGGTGATCGCGCAAATAGTCCGCCACGAGGCGCGCGTTGCTGTCGGCCTTTTCCATGCGCAGGCTCAGCGTCTCGAGCGAGCGGTTGATCATCCAGCAGGAATGCGGATCGAGCTGGGTGCCGATGGCGCCCCGGAGTGCTTTGATCCCCTTCACGATCGCCTTCGCGCCGAGCGCGGCACCCGCGATCAGGTCCGAATGACCGCCGACATATTTCGTGAGCGAGTACAGGGAAATGTCCGCACCATGCTCGATCGGCCGCTGAAACACCGGACCGAGCAGCGTATTGTCGCAGGCGATGATCGGAACATGTCCCTGGGTCTTTCCAATGGCTTCGGCGACACGGCGCATCATCGCGACGTCGACCAGCCCGTTGGTCGGGTTGGCCGGAGTTTCGATCAGAATCATCGAGACCCGGCCCTTGCGCATGGCCTCCTCCGAGGCCTGGCTGACCGCCGCTTCATCAACGCCATCGGCGAAGCCGACGGCGCCGATCGACAGACGCGCAAGCGTGTTCGTCAGCAGGGTTTCCGTCCCGCCATAGAGCGGCTGGGAGTGCAGGATGACGTCGCCGGGCCGCACGAACGCCAGGATCGTGGTTGCGATCGCCGCCATGCCGGATGAGAACAGCGCACAGCTCTCGGTGCGCTCGTAGATCGCGAGCCTGTCCTCGACGATTTCGCTGTTGGGGTGATTGAAGCGCGAATAGACCAGTCCCGCGCCCATCCCTTCCGGTGGCTCGCGCCGGCCGGCGACGAAATCGAAGAAGTCCTGCCCGTCATCGGCCGTCTTGAACACGAAGGTGGAGGTCAGGAACACCGGCGGCTTGATGGCGCCTTCCGACAATTGCGGATCATAGCCATAGGTCAGCATCAGCGTTTCAGGATGCAGCATATGGTTGCCGATGTGCGTCTTCGACGGGAACGGTTTGACCATGGCCTGCCTCGCTGTTTGGATTCAGATTCTCGCCGCGTATTGGAACTCTGCGATCGAAGCACACGACTCGGATGCGCCTGCATTCGACTCGTCAACGTCGCAGCAGCTGCGGTTGAAGATAAGCGCATACGTGGCGCCCTGACAGCGATCAGCCAGGCCTTGCAGACAAATTTTGCCTTTGATGCGGTTCGACGAAGCGATGCCTCAGTAACCGAGGCACCTCAACGCAATGGTCCGAGCCTCCCCCGCCGCCGCCCTACCTTTGACGGGCCGCCCGCAAACATCCCCGATTCCGTCCATCCATTTTCGTGTTGCCGCCACAAACAGCACTCACGAAGGCGTAACCGCGTATGGGGAGAAAAAAGTGCGCGCAAGAAGACCATGGAAAGTCGTGGGGGCCAAACATCACCACTCAAGTGTCGAGCAACTTCAGCTCGATCTGGCGGCGATCAACCGGTGCATACACGTGCTGGAAAAGGCGGACGTCAATCCTCAGGACATTGAGGTACTGACCGTTCATGCGCTGACGCTCGCCGAACAGATCGATGAGGCGCGCTGGTTGAACCCAGCCAAGGCTTTGGGGTGGTTACTCGATAAAGAGGCTCGCAAGCCTGCCGCTCGAAAAGCTTCAGGAGCCGGCTGAGCAATTGCGCTCGCCTTCGATCCGCCCGGATGCGCGTCCGACCGAGAACGCGTACGAGTCAACCGGGGCGCCCGCACACCACGCAAAAAGGGCGGATGCCGTGCGCATCCGCCCTCACTTTTTGCCGGCGCCGCCTCAGCTGTTCTTCACACGATCAGCTGTTCTTCACACGAAAGGTCTCGTGGCAGCCGCCGCATTCCTTGCCGACCGCGGGAAAAGTCGCCTTGAGCGAATCCAGGTCCTTGATCTTGCCCTTGGCCTCGCCGACGACCTTGGCGAAGCTTGCGATCTTGGCGTCGAAGCCGGCCTTGTCCTCCCAGATCTTCGGCGAGGCGCTGTAGTCGCCCTCGGGCTTCTGGCCCTTTGCGCTCGCCGGGAACAGGTTCGGCAGCTTCTTGGCAGTATCCGCGAACTGCGCCAGCGCGCTGTCCACCGTGGCCTGGTCGTAAGGCTTCTCGCCCTTGACGATCGCCGCAACCGCGCCGGCGTTCTTGCCGTTGCCCTTCATGAGGGTCTGGACCTCCTTGACGGACTCCTGCTGGGCCCAAACCGCGCCCACGCCGAGCAGCAGCGCGCCGCCAACAACCAACACTCGCTTCATTCGCAAAATCCCTTTCCCTGATACAGGATCGTGCTGACCCCACATTGGGCCAACACCGATTGGCAGAGTTCATTCCATCCAAAGCGCGGCGATAGATCGTCGCACTATGGATTATTTGGTCGAGCTCGAGATTAAAGGCTGTGACGGCGGTGGTGCTCGTTGACGGCGATCCACACCCGCTCCGGGGTGGCCGGCATGTCGATGTGGTCGATCTTGTATTCGCGCCAGAGCCCGTCGACGATGGCGTTGACGACGGCCGGACAGGAGCCGATCGCGCCGGCCTCGCCCGCCCCCTTCACGCCCAGCGGATTGGTCGTGCAGGGAACGTTGCTAGTCTCGAACACGAAGTCCGGACCATCCGCCGCGCGCGGCAGTGCGTAGTCCATGAAGGTCGCGGTGATCAGTTGCCCGTCGGTGGCGCCGTAGACCACCTGCTCCATCAGCGCCTGACCGATGCCCTGCATGGCGCCGCCATGCACCTGGCCCGCCAAAAGCAGCGGATTGAGCGTCTTGCCGAAATCGTCGACGATCACGTAGTTGACGATCTTGATGATGCCGGTCGCCGGATCGATCTCGACTTCCGCCAGATGCGTGCCGTTCGGATAGGTGCCGTCGGCGCTGGCAAAGGTCGCGCTGCCGTTAAGCTTCGATGGATCGGTGCTCCCGCGCTTGGCCAGATCGGCGAACGACATCGAACGGTCGGTACCGGCAATCCGCACCACGCCGTCGGAGAGCTCGAGGTCGCCGGCACTGGCTTCCAGCGCCTGCGCCGCGATCTCCTTCAGCTTTTGCCCGAGCTCACGCGTGGCGCGCTCGACGCTGACGCCGCCTGACGGGATCGAGGCCGAGCCGCCGGTGCCGAGCCCCGTGGCGATCTCGTCGGTGTCGCCCTGGCGCACGTGCACGCGCTCCGGGGGCAGGCCGAACTGCTCGGCGACGATCTGCGCATAAGCCGTCTGGTGGCCCTGCCCGCTCGACTGTGTGCCGATCAGAACGGTGACGTCGCCGCTGGGATCGAGCCGCACGTTGGCGGTCTCCTCGCCCATCACGCCGCAGATCTCGACATAGCTCGCCAGCCCAATGCCGCGGATCAGGCCATTCTTCTTGGCCGCCTTGGCGCGCTTCGGAAACTCCTTCCACTCGCCGATCTCCATCGCGCGCTTGAGATGCGCGGCGAAATCGCCGGAATCATAGACCTTGCCCGTGGCCGTCTTGTACGGCAGCGCCTTCGGCGGGATGAAGTTCTTGCGGCGGATGGCGTCCGGCGTCATATCGAGTTTTCGCGCGCACGCGTCCACCAGACGTTCGATCACATAGGCCGCTTCGGGACGGCCCGCGCCGCGATAGGCGTCGACCGGCACGCTGTTGGTGAAGATGGTGCGCACCCGGCAGTGGAAGGCCTGGATGTCGTAGAGGCCCGGCAGCATGCCGGCGCCGCCATGCGGAATGTAGGGGCCGAACGTCGACAGATACGCGCCCATGTCGCCCATCAGGTCGCAATCCATCGCGAGGAATTTGCCGTCCTCGGCCAGCGCCATCTTGGCGGTGGTGACGTTATCGCGGCCCTGCGCGTCGCCCATGAAATGCTCGGTGCGGTCGGCCGCCCATTTCACTGCTGTCTTGAGCTGCCGCGCGACGACCGCCATCAAGGCGTATTCGCGGTACGGAAACAGCTTCGTGCCGAACCCACCGCCGACGTCGGGGCAGATCACCCGCATTTTCTCGGTGGAGATGTTGAGCACGTTCTGGCAGAGGATGTCGCGCAGACGATGGCTGCCCTGGCTGCCGACGGTCAGCGTCAGATGATCGCGCTTGGCGTCGTATTCGCAAACCGCCGCGCGCGCCTCCATGAAGCTCGCGACCACGCGCGGATTGACGATGGAGATCTCGGCCACCGCATGCGCTTTGGCAAAGGCAGCCTCGGTCGCGGCCTTGTCGCCGATCGAGACGTCGAACAGCACGTTGCCGGCCTTGTCCGGCCAGACCTGCGGCGCGCCCTTCTTGACGGCGTTGACGACGCCGGTCACCGCCGGCAGCGGGCTCCATTTGACCTCGATCGCCTCGATCGCGTCGCGGGCCTGGTCAATGGTCTCGGCGACCACGAAGGCAATGGAATCACCGACATGGCGCACCTCGTCCTTGGCGAGGATCGGGTAAGGCGGGCCGGTGAACGGATCGGTCTCGAGATTGAACAGGCAGGGCAGATTGCCGAGATCCTTGACATCATCGGCGGTCAGGATCAGCGCAACGCCCGGCAGCGTGCGGGCCCGGCTCGCATCGATGGTGTATTTGGCATGCGCGTGCGGCGAGCGCAGCATCAGGCAGCGAAGTGCGGCCTGCGGCGCGTAATCGTCGGTATAGCGGCCCTTGCCGCGGATGAGCGCGTCATCCTCCTTGCGCAGCACGCTTTGGCCAACGCCGAACTTGATGGGAGCCGCCATTTTCTTATCCCGTCCTCATGGTTGTTTTGCGGGCATATTGCCGTGGAAAAAGTGGCAAGGCAAACGGCTTTGGGCAGGCGCAGGCCGCGAAGACTCGCCCGGTGCCTCGCCTGTCAGAGCGGGATACGACGAAAACGCCGCAGCCCGGTCATTTCCCTGTGAACAACGGTCCGGTCGATGGCACGATAGTTGCCGAACTCGTCCCGCGGTGCACTCCTAAGAAAGTAGTCGTGCTCACCGCCGCTTGTTCGCAAAGCGTATCTCCGCTTCTGACGGTTGATCACCTATATCACGCCCCGCCTCCAAAGATCTGTGGCGCGATCTCTCAGCGTATCGATGGCGCGTTGAGGCGTGAGGTAGTCGATCTCGCCGCGCGTCAAACCGATATCTATCAGCTCCCTGTCACTCAGGTCGTGCAAGCAGACGGTGGGGCTCCGGCGCCGCTCCCGAAACGCGCGCCAGTATCGCTTGAGCAGGCTCAAGGCGATGGAAAAGTCGAGGCGGAGCCGCTCGGCGTCGACCTCCGGCTCGCTTGTGCTGTTCGTCAATTGAGGTGGCATCGGATGCTCCTGCTGTTGTGCCGGCAGGGAGCGTGGCCAAACAAAAGGCCCCGTCCGATGCCGGCGGGGCCTGGTGGAAAAGATGTCGTCGTCGAATTCCTAGCGCGCGACTCCTTCCACGGCCCAGCCGAAGCGGGTCATGTCCATCGAGTTGATGTTGCGCACTGATTTGATCATGAGAGGCCTGTACCACGGCAATCGTGCAAAATCAAGGGATGTGCGGAGGCTGGCTGCATCCTGGAGGCGAGTCCCTCGCTCCGGCGAATTCGCTCATTCGACGCAACGGTTCACGCCCCCTGCGCGAGGGGCATTCCATAGCGGACGTTTTCGACCGCTCTGAGAGGGCGGCCATTGCCCCCTGGGACATTCTCAACAGCCGGCCGACCTGGACGAGCCGGCCGGCTGCGCGCGCATCAACGGACGTGCGTCGCTCAGGGACGAACGCGGATAATCGTATTCCCCTTGCGTCGCTCGGCCGGATTTAAGGCGGCGACGGCATCGTCGAGGGTCGCGACGTTGCCGATGTTGGTCCGCAGTCGTCCGTCCCGCACCCGCTGGACGATCTCACTCAGTTGGGCACGATCAGCCTCGACGACGAAGTCGATCGCCAGCCCGTTGGAAGGCCGCGCCTCCGCCGGTCCGACGATGGACACCAGTGTTCCCCCCGCTCGAATGAGTGCTGTGGACCGCTTCTGGATGTCACCACCGATGACATCGAACACCAGATCGACTTCGCCGATGTCCTCCAGTGCGTCGTTGTCGAGGTCGACGAACTCCTTCGCACCGAGATCGAGCACTGTCTGACGATCGGCGGCACGTCCGGAGCCGATGACGTAAGCTCCGGCCGCTTGTGCGAGTTGCGTCACCATAGACCCGACTGCGCCTGCCGCCCCGTGTGCCAGCACGCTCTGTCCCGCCCGAACGCGACCGTGCTGGAACAGCCCTTGCCACGCGGTGAGGCCCGAGATCGGCAGGCTCGCGCCCACGGTAAAGTCGACGTCGCCCGGCAACGGCGCAAGGTTGCGCGCCTCGATTGCCACGTACTCGGCCAGCGTGCCGTCGCGATACCAGTCCGCGAGGCCGAACACCCGTTGTCCCACCGACAGCCCCGCCGTTCCATATCCAAGGGCAGAGACCACTCCGGCCAGCTCGTGCCCAGGGATCGACGGCGTTCGGTCGCGATCAAGGCGATCGGCCCAGCTCGAGGGCCACGCAAGCTCAGTCGGGATAAATCTCGACGCATGAACCTGGACGACGACATCGTTTATCGCCGCCTGCGGCTCGGGCCGATGCACCAGCTTCATACCGGCCGTTCCCGCGGCTTGCTCCGTTACAACGATCGCCTTCATGAGATTTCCTCCTTGGTCATTTATCTGTTCGGTGGAAATGTGAGGGAGCGCGCCCGCGCCCGCTTTCCACAAAATGCTAGGCAGTGTGGAACTCCTGTCTCCGTGTCGGCGATCTCGTTGTCTGCACCGACCGGAACTCCCGCTAAGCCCGATGGATCGGGCTCGTTCCGATCCATGGTCGTAGCGAGTAGATGCGTTACGTCTGGCTATAAAAAAGTACCAAGATTGACGATTCTGGCTGTACCAGCCGATGCCGCGATGTCGGCCTTGAGACTGCGAGCCGACGAGAATCGCAAACTGGGCTTTGCAAGTTGCTGCAGACGCCACCCGACTGGACTTATTCAGTCAGCTCACGGGGCGAACAACCCCAAGAAGCGACCGGTCAGCGATGATGAACTCACTGACGCCTTCGCGCTTCCGGCCCTAACTGAGACTGCCTCGTGATGCCTCGCTAAGGTTGGCTCCTGGCCCTTCCGAAGTGCACCGACTGCAGGTCCGCTTTTCGTGGGCAGAGCGGACCTGACAAACCTACCGGCACTCGCTTAGCCACGCACCAGCGAGACCAGCCACTTGCGTCCGAACAGCACGAGGACCGTGAGCGCGTAGACGATCGTGCCGCCGACGGCGAGCAGGGCCAGCGTCGCTTCGTCGTGGAAGTGCATCGAGGACAGATAGGAACCGCCGAAGCGCGCGATCAGCCAGAACGTGGCGGCGAGGATCAGTCCGGTCAGCAGGAATTTGGCGAGCGACATCAGCCAGGCGCGGTCCAGCACGAGAAAGCCTCGCCGCACGGCGAAGAACAGCACCAGCAGCAGATTGGTCCAGACACCGACGGCTGTTGCCAGCGCCAAACCGATCTGGGCGAGCGATCCCATCAAGGCGACCTTCAGCGCGACGTTGACGGCGATGCCGGTCAGCGACGCCCGGACCGGCGTTGCGGTGTCCTTGCGCGCATAGAAGGTCGCGACCGCACTGCGGATCAGCACGAAGGGGATCAGGCCGATGGCATAGGCCGCGAGCGTGGCGCCGGCGGCGGCGGCATCGGCCTTCGAGAACGCGCCACGGGCGAACAGCGCACGCATGATCGCGTCGGGCACGGTGATGAAGGCCGCCACGAACGGCACCGAGAACAGCAGCGTGAAATCGAAGGCGCGGCGCTGGGCCTTCATCGCGCCGTCATGGTCGTTCGCCGTAATCCGCCGCGACATCTCCGGCAGCAGCACCGTGCCGATGGCGATACCGATGACGCCGATCGGCAGCTGGTTGAGGCGATCGGCGTAGTAGAGCGCCGAGAGCGCGCCAGCCGGCAGGAAGGTCGCGATGATGGTGTCGGCGAACAGCGCGACCTGCGTGCCCATCGAGCCCAGCGTCGCCGGGCCGAGCGCTTTGAAGAATCCACGTACGTCTTCGTCGAGTTTGAGCGGCGCAAAGCGCGGCAAGCCGCCATGGCGCGCGAGATCGCCGGCGAGCAGAAAATATTGCAGGAAGCCCGAGATCAGGACGCCCCAGGCAGCGGCATGCCCTGCACTGGGAAACCAGGCGGCAACCGCCAGCGTCATCATCATGGAGATGTTGAGGAAGATCGATGCGGCGGCGGCGCTCGCAAAGCGCTGCATCACGTTGAGCATGCCACCGTAGAGCGTCACCAGCGTGATCAGCAGCAGATAGGGAAAGGTGATCTGGGTCAGCTCGATCGCGAGCTTGCGCTGCTCGGCGTCCTCACTAAAGCCGGGCGCCAGGATGCTCATGGCCTGCGGCATGAACAACCAGGCGACGATCAGCAGTACCACCTGAGAGGCCAGCAGCAGCGTGAAGATGCGGTCGGCGAACAGTTTTGCCGCCCCCTCCCCGCGCTCGCCATGGACGTGGGCATAGGCCGGCACCCAGGCGGCGTTGAAGGCGCCTTCGGCAAAGATCGCGCGGAAATGATTGGGCAGCCGCAGCGCCACGAAAAAGGCGTCGGCCACGGGGCCGGCGCCGAGGATCGCCGCGAGCATGATGTCGCGGGCAAATCCCGTCAGCCGCGAGAGCAGCGTGTAACCACCGACGGTGAAAATGCGTCCGAGCATGCGCCTGTTTTAGAGATGAATCGAACAGAGGTCGATTGCATCTTGCGATGCGCATTGCTGCGCCCTCTCCCCTTGCGGGAGAGGGCAGCACCGCCGGTAGACGCAAACTCGTTGGGGTGAGGGGTATCTTTCTGCATTCCGCGTGGAGAGATACCCCTCACCCGTCTCGCCGCTATCGCCATAGCCGATGCAAAGCATCGGCGTTCTTAAGGGACGGCGGCCGAAGGCCGCCTATGCCACCCTCTCCCACAGGGGGTGAGGGGAAGAAAGGCGAAAATCAGCCCGCGATCGCGCCGCGTACGGCGGCGATGATTCGCTCCTGGTCGGCTTCGGTCAGGTAGGCGTGCATCGGCAGGCTGATGACGTCCTGCGACAGGCTCTCGCAGCCCGGCAGGCCGCCGTCGGCGACCGGATACTGCTTGTAGGCGGTCTGCTGGTGCATCGACTTGCCGTAATAGATCGCGGTCGGCACGCCCTGGGCCTTCAGCGCGGCGGCAAAGCCGTCGCGGTCGGTGCCCTCAGGGAGACGAATGGTGTACTGCGCCCAGACCGAGGTGTTGCTGGGTGCCAGGCGCGGCACGGTGACGACGTTCGACAGGCCGCGCGCATAGCGCTCCGCGACCTTGTTGCGGGCGGCGATCTCGTCGTCAAAAATCTTCAGCTTCTCGATCAGGATCGCGGCCTGCATGGTGTCGAGCCGGCCGGTCAGCCCGAGGCGGACGTTGTCGTACTTGTCCACGCCCTGCCCGTGCACGCGGATGCTGCGCAGCGTCGCGGCGAGTTCGTCGTCATCGGTGAAGATCGCGCCGCCGTCGCCGAAGCAGCCGAGCGGTTTGGCCGGGAAGAAGCTGGTCGCGGTGGCGAGCCCGAAGGTGCCGAGCTTGCGGCCCTTGTAGCTCGCGCCAAACCCCTGGGCGGCGTCGTCGAGCACGAACAGGCCTTCGGCCCTGGCGATCTCGGCAATTGCGTCGTGGTCGGCAGGCTGCCCGAACAAATCGACCGGAATCACCGCGACCGGCTTCAGGCCGGCCTTGCGGGCGGTCGCGATGCCGCGCTTCAGCGACTCCGGGCTCATGTTGAAGGTGGCTTCATCGACATCGACGTAAACAGGCGTCGCGCCGGTCCGCGCCACCGGCGATGCGGTTGCGATGAAGGTGAAGGACGGGCACAGCACGGCATCGCCGGGGCCGACATTCTTCGCCATCATGACCATCAGGATGGCATCGGTGCCGCTGGCGCAGCCGATCACGTGCTTGGCGCCGCTATAGGCCGCAAGCTGCTTCTCAAGCTCGGCGACTTCAGGGCCGTTGACGAACTGGCAATGGTCGAGGACGCGCTTGACGGCGGCATCGAGCGAGGCGCCGAGCCGGCGGCGCTGCGAGGCGACGTCGACGAAGGGAATGGGATCGGAACGCAGATGCTGGTTCATGGCGCCTTGCGAAGTTTGAGAAGTCGACATGGAAAGGGATCAGCCGGCGACGCGGCGCGGGCCTGTGCGGGCGGGGGCCTTGGCCGCAGGCCGCGACGGCGTTTCCAGGCACTGCGTGGCGATCTCGAGGCTGGCGACGCCCTCGTCGCCGGTGACCGCGGGCGTCTCGCCGTCGCGCACGGCCTTGAGGAACGCGATCAGCTCGGCGCGGAGCGGCTCGTCATGGCCGACCGGCAGATGCCGCATCGAATAGCTGCCGTCAGGCTTGAAGCCGAAGCACTCGGTGACCTGGCGCGTCAACAGATCGCCCATCACGTATTTGCCGCGGGTCGCGACCGTGACGCTGCGCGCCTTGAACGGCGTCAGCCAGTTGGTGTTGATGTGCGCGAGCACGCCGTTGGCGGTGCGGAACTGCAAGAGCGCGATGTCCTCGCGCTCGGCGACCGCGCTCGACAATTGCGGCTGCACCTCGACGATGTCGGATTCGGTGAACCAGCGGATCAGATCGATGTCGTGCACGGCGAGGTCGATGACGACGCCGACATTGGACATGCGCGGCGGGAACGGGCCGACGCGGGTGATCGCGATGGAGAGAATGTCTTCGCCCGCGATCGCCTGCTTGACGGCGGCGACCGCCGGATTGAAGCGCTCGACATGGCCGATCATCAGCGTGACGCCGGCCTTTTGCGCGGCGGCGACGATCTCGCGGCCTTCCGCGACCGTGGAGGCGATCGGCTTCTCGACCAGCACGTGGATGTTCTTGGCGATGCAGGCGAGCGCGACCTCGTGATGCAGATGGGTCGGCGCCGCGATGGTGACGGCGTCGACACCTTCGGCGAGGAGCTGCTCGAGCGTCTCGAAACCCTGGCAGCTGGCAAGCTCGGTGGTGCGCGTCAGATGCGCTGGCGACGGATCGACCACACCGACGAGGCTGACGCCTGGAAGACCGCTAAGCACGCGCGCATGGTTGCTGCCCATCACGCCCGCGCCAATGACGCCCACGCGCAAGCCGGCCTTTGCCGGTGCAAACCCTTTGGAACTCATCTGAGTAAACCCCGATTCAACGCAAATCCCCGGGCCGCTTCTAGCACGGGCGCCACATTTGTGGCGAATGCCGACCTGACGGTCCGGACACGATTTGATTCAAAAAGTTACACGTTCCCCGGGCCTTAAGCCGAAAAACAGGCCGCCTTGTCGGCCCGGGTCGCGTGATTCGGAGTTGGCTGGTTACGACCTTTGATAGTCGTCTTCAATCCGGATGATGTCGTCTTCCCCGAGATAGCTCCCGGTCTGGACCTCGATGAGTTCCAGCACGATCTTGCCGGGGTTCTCCATCCGGTGCACCGCGCCCATCGGGATGTAGATGGACTCGTTCTCGTGCACCGTCTTGACGGTTTCGTTGACGGTCACCCGGGCGGCGCCGCGGACGACGATCCAGTGCTCGGCACGATGATGGTGCTTCTGGAGCGACAGCCGCCCGCCCGGCTTGACCACGATGCGCTTGACCTGATGGCGCTCGCCATTGTCGACGGACTGGTAGCTACCCCAGGGCCGGTGCACCTTGAGATGTTCCTCGGTGACCTTCGGTGCGACCACTTTGAGCTTCGTCACCAAGCGCTTCAGGCCGTTGGCATCCTTCTGGCGCGAGACCAGCACCGCATCCGCGGTGGCGACCACGACGAGATCGTCGACGCCTTCGAGCGCGACCAGCGCATGATCGCTCGTGACGTTGCAGTTGCGCGAATCCTCGAACACGGCGGTGCCGTGCGCCGAGTTGCCTTGCGTGTCCTTGTCGGACAATTCCCACACGGCACGCCAGGAGCCGACGTCGGACCAGCCGCAGGACACCGGCACGACCGCTGCGCGCGAGGTCTTCTCCATCACCGCATAGTCGATCGAGATCGCCTTCGCCGCGCCGAACGCCTCGGGCTCCAGCGTCACGAAGCCGAGATCGCGGCCGGCATTGCTCACTGCATTGGACACCGCCTCGACGCTCGCCGCGTCGACCCTGCGGTACTCGTCGAGCAGGACAGCGGCCGGAAACATGAAGTTGCCGCTGTTCCAGAGATAGCCCGAGCTGACGTAGTCGGCCGCCTTCACGGCATCAGGCTTTTCGACGAAGCGCGCGACGGCGTGCACCTCACCGGTGATCACCTCGCCCGGGCTGATATAGCCGTATTCGGTCGCCGGCCGCTCCGGCTTGACGCCGAAGGTGACGATGCGCCCGGCGCTCGCGGCGATGAGGCCCTCGCGGCACGCAGCGACGAAGGCCGCATTGTCCTGCACCACGTGATCGGCGGCGAGCGCGAGCACGATTGCGTCACTGGCGCGGTTCTGCGCGAACACCGCGCCCGCGGCGATCGCGGGGCCGGAATCGCGCCGCATCGGCTCGAGGATCACATCGGCCTCGATGCCGATCTCGGCGAGCTGCTCCAGCGCCATGAAGCGATAGGACGCATTGGTGATGACGATCGGACGATCGAACAGCGAAGCGTCGGAGACGCGCAGCAGCGTGTCCTGGAAGGTCGAGCGCGTGCCGAACAACGGCAGGAACTGCTTGGGGCGCACCTCGCGCGAGGCCGGCCACAGCCGCGTGCCGGCACCGCCGCACATGATCAGGGGGATAATGCGTTTGTCCATCGTCATTTCAAACCTTGAAGTAGTCCCGATACCAGGTGACAAAATTACGAACCCCGAGCGCGATCGGCGTTGACGGTGCAAAGCCGGTGTCGCGCGTCAGATCCTCGACATCCGCGAACGTTTCCAAGACGTCTCCCGGCTGCATTGGCAGCAATTCTTTGATTGCCGTCCGACCCAGCTCCTGCTCCAGAAGTCCGACGACATGCATCAGCTCTTCCGGATGGTGGTTGCCGACATTGTAGACCTTAGACGGCGCATTTGCGGCAGCCGGGTCATCCGCGGGCACCCGATCGATGAGCTTGGATACTACACGGGTGACGTCGTCAATATAGGTGAAGTCGCGACGCATTTTGCCATGGTTAAAGAGCCGGATCGGACGATCCGCCATGATGGCGTTCACGAACAGAAACAGGACCATATCGGGCCGGCCCCACGGGCCGTAGATGGTGAAGAAGCGCAGGCCCGTGACCGGCAGCCGGTAGAGATGGCTGTAGGACTGCGCCATCAATTCGTTCGCCTTCTTGGTCGCGGCATAGAAGCTCACGGGATGGTCGGTCCGGTCCTGCACGGCAAATGGCAGTTTAGTGTTGGCGCCATAAACGGAGGATGACGAGGCGTAGACGAGATGACGACAAGAGTTGTTGCGGCAGCCCTCCAGCACGTTGAGAAAGCCCTGGAGGTTGGAATCGGCGTAAGTGTGCGGATGGTCGATCGAGTAGCGCACGCCTGCCTGGGCCGCGAGATGCACGACTTTGTCAAATCGATGTCGCGCAAACAGCGCCGCGATGGTCTCGCGGTCGGCAAGATCGGCCTCGACGAAGGCGAAGCGGGAATCGTTCCGAAGCAGCGCCAGGCGCGCCTGTTTCAGCGCCGGATCGTAATAGCTGTTGAGATTGTCGAGCCCGATCACGGGCCGGCCCTCAGCCAGAAGCTGCCGGGCGACGTGAAAGCCGATGAACCCGGCGGCTCCCGTGACCAAAATCGCCTGATCCGTCATCCTGTTCCCAAGCGATCTGTTGCCACGCGATCCCCAAGCCGGCCCCGCGGCGCCTGTTTAGCCGCGGTATCGAGGCCGTCGCAATAGCCTCGCCGCTATTCGTCACCGCTCCAGATAAGCGCTATTGCAAGATCGGCGCCAAGACCATACCAAAGCGGCCGAATTCGACGCCTCGCGTCGGGTTGCCTCAAATCTTCGCAAACCCAGTTCATGCGGGCGAGATGCGCCGAATCCTGCTGTCGACGGCCAAAATCCTGATTTCCGGAGCGCTGCTCTACCTGGCGCTGCGCAAGGTCGATCTGTCCGAACTGTTTTCGCGCCTGACCGCGACCAGCCTGCTCTGGATCGCCATGGCGATCGCGGTCACGTTCCTGCAAATCTTCGTCGGCGTGGTCCGCTGGCGCGAGATCAGCGCCGAATGCGGCGCGCCGCTCGAGCTCGGCCGCGCCATGCGCTACAACGTGATCGGCGCGTTCTTCAACCAGACGCTGCCCTCCGCGATCGGCGGCGATGCGGTCCGGCTGTGGCTGGTCGCGCGCGCCGGCGCCGGATGGCGTGCGGCCACCTACTCGATCTTCGTCGACCGCGCGATCGGCCTCGTCGCGCTGGCGATCGTCGTCGTGGCGAGCCTGCCCTGGAGCTACCAGCTCATCACCGATCCGCACGGACGCTCGGCACTGCTGCTCGTCGATTTCGCCGCGCTCGCGGGCGGCGTCGGTTTCCTGATCTTCGGCGCGCTGAAATGGCCGTGGCTGAAGACCTGGTGGGCCACCCATCACATCCACGCCTGCGCCGTGATTGCCAACCGCGTGATCTTCAACGCCAAGCGCGGACCGATCGTCGCAATTCTGTCGCTTCTCGTTCACGTGCTCGCCGTCGTCATTGCGTGGTGCGTGGTGCAGTCGATCGCCGCGCCGGTCAGCTTCGGCCAGACATTCCTCCTCATTCCGCCGATCATGCTGATCACCCTGATGCCGATCTCGATCGCCGGCTGGGGCGTGCGCGAGGCGACGATGGGCCTGGCCTTCGGTTTCGCCGGGCTTTCCGCCAACGAAGGCGTCAACGTCTCGCTGCTGTTCGGCGCCGTGCTCTTCATCGTCGGCGCCATCGGCGGCCTGGTCTGGATCCTCAGCGCGGAGAAGGCCGCGAAAGGGTCGGCGCCGCTCGGGGTGCCGGAGTGAGCCCAGCCATCGACGCTGTTGCCGCCATGTCCTCGCTGCTTGCCGTCGCGGTCGCCGCGCTGATGTCGGCCTTCATCACCTGGACCAGCCGTCCCCTGCTCCAGCGCTACGCCCTGGCGCGGCCGAATGCCCGTTCCTCGCATCGCATTCCGACCCCGCAGGGCGCCGGTATCGCGGTGATCACCGCCACGCTGCTGGTCGCATCGGCCTGGGCCGCCTGGGCGAACCTTGCGATCCCGCCGGCGCTGGTCATTGCAACGATCGTGATCGCGCTGGTCGGATTCGCCGACGACATCGTGTCGCTGCCGGTGCTGGCGCGGCTCGCGCTGCAAGCAGCCTGCGTCGGCGCGGTCGTGTTCACCGCGCCCGAGACCGCGCGCATCGTGCCGGCAGTGCCGCTTGCGCTCGAGCGCGGCCTCATCCTGCTCGCCGGCGTCTGGTTCGTGAACCTCGTCAATTTCATGGACGGGCTGGACCTGATGACGGTTGCGGAAGTCGTGCCGGTCACTGCGGCGCTGCTGCTGCTGGGACTGCTCGGTGATCTCTCGTGGCCGGCCGCGCTGATCGCCACGGCGCTATGCGGCGCCATGCTCGGCTTTGCGCCGTTCAACCGTCCGGTCGCAAAAGTGTTCCTGGGCGATGTCGGCAGCCTGCCGATCGGACTTTTGCTCGGCTGGTGCCTGCTGGAGCTCGCCTGGCACGGGCAGCCGGCCGCGGCGCTGCTGCTGCCGGCCTATTACCTCGTGGATTCCACCATCACGCTGTTTCGGCGCATCGCGCGGCGCGAACAATTCTGGTCGGCGCACCGCTCGCACTTCTATCAGCGTGCCACCGACAACGGCTTCACGGTCCGCCGCGTGATCGGCGATGTGTTCGCGCTCAATCTATTGCTGGCGGTGCTTGCCGTCGTCACCGTACGCGCAAGCTCGACCTCGGTCACATGGCTCGCGCTCGTCGCGGGCGCGATCGCGATCGGATTCGTCCTGCGCCGCTTCTCTCGCTCTCAGGCGTCCTGAGCCGACAGCGCGAGCCGCAGGCCCTCGTCGAGGGAGACCTGCGGCTGCCAGCCGGTCGCGATCGCCTTGGCGAGGTTGAGCTCGAGCGAGCCGATCAGGCTGTCATGGGTATCCTGCCGGCCCATCACGCTGAGCAGCGTCCGGCGGCATGCCGAACAGGCGCGAGTTCTTGCCGGCTGCCTTCGCCAGCCGCTCGATGAATTCGGGCGTCGAGACCTGTTCCCTGTCGGCGACCAGGAAGATCTCGAAATTGCTCGTGGGATCGGGGTGAGCCAGCCGGCGCAGGATGAACGACGACAGATTCTGCACGGCCAGGAACGCGCGCTGATTGCGGATCGCGCCAAAGGGCAGCGGCAGTCCCAGATTCACCGCGCGCGTCAGCAGCGCGAAATTGCCCTTGGCGCCCGCGCCATAGACCAGCGGCGGCCTGATCACCGAGATCTTCATGTCGCTGTCGCGCGCCAGCGTCCTCAAGCCCGCCTCGGCGGCGGCCTTGGACATGCCGTAGAGGCTGCGCGGCGTGAGGATATCCTCTTCGCTGAACGGCGCGCGGCCTTCATTGCTGCGGCCGTGCACGAGAACGGTGCTGACGAAGATGAACTGGCGCACGCCCGCCGTCGCCGCGGAGCGCGCCAGGTGCAGCGTGCCGGCGATGTTGACGTTGCGGTAGAGCTGGACCGCGTGCTCCTCGTGCTTGTGATGCACGCGCGCGGCGAGATGGACCACGGCGTCGACGCCTTCGAGCGCCGCCTGCCAATCGGTATCGGGACCGATCGATTCGATCACGACCTCGTCCTCGATCCCCGCCAGGCTGCGCACCGCGCGGCGGACCAACCATCCCTCGCGCACGAGCTCAGGCGCGACATGGCGGCCGACGAAGCCGCTCGCCCCTGTCACCAGCACGACCGGTTTTCGCTCGCTCATCGTTGCTCCGCCAGATCGGGGTTGCGCAACAATTCGTCGATCAGCCCGGCATAGGCGTCCATCGCGGTCGTCCGGTCGAATCTCGCCGCCGCCTTCACCGCGCGTTCGGCCATGGCGGCGGCGTCGCAACGGGATGCCGCGCGGATCGCGTCGGCAAGCTGATCGGCGCGGCCCGGCGTCACGACCCGGCCGAGCCCGTTCTCCACCAGCGCCACGGGACGGCCGACCGCCAGCAGATTGTAGAACCGGCTCGGCACCGACACCCCCGCCACGTCCTTCCGGTACGGAATGATCCAGAGATTGGCAGCCGCCAGGAACGCCTCGAGCTCGGCATCCGCGACCCGCGAAACGAAGGACACATTGGGCAAGTTCGCTTCAGCCTGCAACTGCTTCAGCCGCTCGAAGCCGATGCCCCAGCCGGACAGCAGGAAGTGGAAGTCCGGCTCGTCCTTCAAGAGGCGTGCCGCCTCGAACACGATCTCCGGATCATGGGTGAAGCCGAGATTGCCCGACAGGCCGACAATGAATCGCGCGGAAAGCGCTTTGCGGAACGGATTGTCCTGCGACAGGGGACGTGCCGCGGGTACGAGCGTCGCCCAGTTCGGGATGAAGCGGATCTTGTTCCGCGTCATGCCGGAATAGCTCAAGAGCGGCCGCTCCGCATCGCGGCCGATGGTGATGACGGCATTGAGCGCCCGGAACATCAGGCTGTTGGCCGCGCGCATCGTCCGCGTCACGAACGAGCCGGGTTTGAGGATTTCCGCCATCACGAGAACATCGGGGAAGAGGTCGTGCATGATCAGCGCCGAGCGCGCGCCCTTGCATCTTGCCGCTGCCGCGACCGCGTAAGGCAGCATGAACGGCGCGGTCACGGTGAGCACGACGTCGCCTGCCTTGAGCTCTCGGATCAGCGCGAAGAAGGTGCGCGCCGCGAACAGCAGCGGGACAATCCACGCCGCACCAGCGCGGCCTTTCCCGCCATCCGGTTCCTGATGGCGATTACGCGCGGCTTGCCCGGGCCGGTTTGCGAGGCCGGCAATTCGCCGGGCGAGCCCGACAGCACGATGACCTCGTGGTTGACGGCGACGCGACAGGCGATCTCTGCCATGATCGCCGCCGTCGTGCTCGGATCAGGCGGATAGTGCTGGCTCGCGACGACGATCTTGCCTTGAGACTGCATGGTCAGGCCGCGGTCGACCCGAATTCCGGAACCGCATCCTTCAGGATCGTCTTGATCGTGGCCCGATCGTCCCGCGCGATCGCCTGCTCCAGCGCCGCGATCCATTTGCGCAGCGTCTGCATCGGCGGCTCGTTGGGCTGCGCGGCCATGATGCCGGCGACACCGATCTCGCGGGTCGGCTCCTCGGAGGCGAACAGGATCTCGTGCAGGCGCTCGCCCGGCCGCATGCCGGTGAACACGATCTCGATGTCGTAGCCGGGCTGGAGGCCCGAGAGACGGATCATGCGCTCGGCGAGATCGACGATCTTCACCGGCTGGCCCATGTTGAGCACGTAGACCGAGACATCGGGGCGCGCGGTGCCGAGCGCATGGGTCGCCGCCGTGATGACGAGATCGCAGGCTTCGCGGATGGTCATGAAGTAGCGGACCATGTCCGGGTGCGTCACCGTCACGGGGCCGCCGGCCTCGATCTGGGCCTTGAACTTCGGGACCACCGAGCCGTTCGAGGCCAGCACGTTGCCGAACCGGACCGAGATCAACCGCGTCGGCGGCCTGGCACTGCCGCTAGCTGCGGCAAGATCGTGGTCGAGCGCCTGGCAGTACATCTCGGCGAAGCGCTTGGTGAGGCCGAGCATCGACACCGGCTCGATCGCCTTGTCGGTCGAGATCATCACCATGGCTTCGGCGCCGGCGCCGTGCGCCGCATCGGCAACGTTGATCGAGCCGAAGATGTTGGTCTTGACGCCCTCGCTCCAGTCGCGCTCCAGGATCGGCACGTGCTTGAGCGCGGCGGCATGGAACACGATGTCCGGCTTGAACTCCGCCATCAGGCGGATGATGCGCTCGCGGTCGCGGATGTCGGCGATCCGCCCTTCGATCGCGGCCGGCGCGCCCTGCGCAGCCAGCGTCTCCGTGACCGCGTAGAGCGCCGGCTCGGAATTTTCCACGATCAGCAAACGCGCGGCGCCGAAGGCAACGACACGCTCGCAGATCTCGGACCCGATCGATCCGCCGCCGCCGGTGACGATGACAGCCTTGCCCTTGATCAGCGCTTCGACCCGCGCATAGTCGATCTTTTCGCTCGGCCGCAGCAGGAGGTCCTCGACCGCGACGGCCGTGAGGCGCGGCGCATCGCCACTCTCCAGCGATGGCATGCGGTTGACGATCACGCCCAGCTTGCGCGCGCGCATCAGGATCGATTCCGGTTGAGCGTCCGGCTCGAACGCGGACGGCGTCATCACCAGGCGTGCGATCGGCTTGTCGCGTTTGGCGAAGTCGCCGATGACGTCCTCGATGTCGTCGATGTCGCCCAGCACCGGCACGTTGCGGATGAACTGGCCGCGATCGGATCTCGAAGGCGACAGCAAGCCCACGGGCCAGATGCGCTTGATCGCTCCGCTCTCGATCCCGCGCAACAGCACCTCGGCATCCGCGGCGCGGCCGATCAGCAGCGTCGGCGCGGCATCCTCGCCCCTCGCATGCCGGCGCACCCGCGTATAGCGAAAATAGCGATAGGCCATGCGCAGCGCGCTGAGGAAGGAGATCTCGAGGAACCAGTAGAGGACGATCGTCACCTTGCCGAGGAAGAAGGCGCCGCGGACGTTGGGGGCGACGAAGATGTAGTCGAGCGCCAGGAGGGCAACCGTCAGCACGGTCGCGACGCGGATGATGTTCAGCGCGTCAGGCAGCGAGATGAAGCGCCATTTCGTCGTGGTCAGGTTGAAGAGGAAGAACACGACCACGCTGAAGGCGAGGAAGTAGGGCAGGATCTGGAACAGCAGCGGCAGCCGGTCGAAGAAGCCGTCGCCGCCCTCGAACCGCAGGTAGAAGGCTGCGAACAGCGCCGCCGTGGTCGCCAGCAGGTCGTGGAGCGCGATCAGGAAATTGCGCAAGGTGAGATGCGAAAGACGCGTCATCCGCCGACCGATGAAATCCCAGTTAGGTGCAACCTGACCGCGCTGATAGCCCATCTCGACAAGACTTGCCAGTACGACAAGACTTGCCAGTACCAGACTTGCCAGTACCAGACTCGCCAGTACCAGACTTGCCAGTAAAGGCTTGCCAGCCGCGCGGCCGTTCAGGAACCGGCTTCCCCCGCCTTCGCCTCGGCGTGTCGGGCCCGGATCACCATGCCGCCGGCAACGCCGACGCCGATGACATACATCCAGCCCTCGTGGAAGTCGAACAGATGGGAGTTGAACAGCGAGGTGAAGACGTTCTGCACCACGACCAGAAGGCCAATCCAATGGGCCAGCCCGTCGCCGCGGAACAGCAGGAGATGCAGGATCCAGATCGCGTAGAGAACGACGATGCCGATGACGCCCCATTGCACGGCGACATTCAGCGTCTGGTTATGCGGATTCCCGATCACCTCGGCGGACGCCTGGTAGTTGCCGCTGGGCGTCGCGACCGCTTCGAACAATCCGCGCGTCGAGCCGGTGCCGTGCCCCTTGATCGGCGCCTCCGCGAAGAAGCCGAGCGATTTCCGCCAGAACTCGAGCCGCAGGCCCAGCGAGGTCGGCTCGCCCTTTTCGACATAGCGCGTGTAGTCACTGGCGAAGGTGTCGGCGGTCTTGCGCAATTGCGGCGAGGCCTGCCAGGCGAGAGCGGCGCCGGCGAGCAGAGCGGCCGAGATGATCGCGATGCTGTGCCATCTCAGATGCAGCAGTGCGAACACGCCGAACATGATCGGAACGGTGACGAGCGCGGTGCGCGATACCACCACGAAGGCCATGTTGACGAAGAAGCTGAGCGCCAGCGCGGTCAGCAGTCCGGCGAGCCAATAGCGCTTCTGGCGCAGCAGCATCACGATGGGATAAGCGAGCGCGACCGCGCACAGGGTGAATTCCTGGCTCTGGTCGATGTAGTTCTTGACGAAGATGCCGCGCTCGAGATGGTCGGACTTGAGCGTCAGGTTGGGATAGAAGGCGACCAGCCACGACATCACCGACAGCAGCGCGCAGGACACCAGGAACGCGATGAAGATCCAGTGCCCGCGCGACGAGCGCTCGAAATGATAGAGGAAGACCGGCAGCACGAGCAGCTTGACGGTCGGGTTGACCGCATAGAGCCGCGCGCCCCAGGCCGCATCCGACCACAGCGTGCCCACCAGCGCGAGCAGGACCAGCGCGATCGGCGCGGCTGCGATCGGCCGCTTCAGCGATTGCAGGAATGCGCGGACGTCGAGAAACGGCACCATGCAGACCAGGAACACAGCGTTGAAGATCGCTGCGAGCGAGGTCGACCAGGGCAGTGAGGCCACGGTCAGGATCGCGAACAGGTCGGCCGTCTCGCACCACGCCGCCGGGCTGCGAAAGCGCCGCCACAGCATCTGGGCGGTCGTCTCCCGTGCAAGCGTCGTCGCTTGGTCCGTCACTTGCCCCCTCCCCGCGCGCGATGGACCAGCGCGGTCGTGCTGAAGCCCTGGAGGATGTCGACCAGCACGACGGTTCCGCCGGCGGCTTCGACGACCTCGTGGCCGACCACCTGCTCGCGGGTGTAGTCGCCGCCCTTCACCAGCGCGCTCGGCTTGATCCGGGTGATCAGCTCGATCGGCGTATCCTCCTCGAAGATGACGACGAGATCGACGGCTTCGAGCGCCGCGAGCACTTCCGCACGCGCCCGCTCGTCCTGAACCGGGCGATCGGCGCCCTTCAGCCGCCGCACCGAGGCATCGCTGTTGAGGCCGACGATCAGGCGATCGCAGGCTCCGCGCGCCGCGGTCAACACCTTGACGTGGCCGGGATGCAGGATGTCGAAGCAGCCATTGGTGAAGCCGACGCGCAGGTCCTGCCGGCGCCATTCCGCGAGCTGCGCGTCGAGTGTATCAGGCTCGAGCACGATCTTCTCCTCGGCCGCAAGATAGGCATGCGGCAGGATCTTCCGCCGCAGCTCGGCCGCACTCACGCTGGCCGTGCCTTGCTTGCCGACGGCGACGGCAGCGGCCGCATTGGCCATGCGCAAGGCCGTGTCCCAGTCGGCACCCGCCGCGAGCGAGACCGCAAGCGCGGCGGCGACGGTGTCACCGGCGCCGGAGACGTCGCGCACCTTCACGGAGACAGCCGGAACGTGAACGGCCTCGCCATTGCGCGGCACCAGCGTCATGCCGTGCTCGCCTTGCGTGACCAGGATCGCCTCGCAATCGGCGAGCCGCATCACGTCCTCGCTGGCATCGACGATGCTCTGCGGCGTATCGGCGCGGCTGCGGGTCGCCTCCGAATATTCCTTGCGATTGGGCGTGAGCAGCGTGGCGCCGCGATAGATCGCCCAATTCAGGCTCTTGGGATCGACGATCACGGGCTTACCGAGCGTTCGCGCGGCGTCGATGGTGTGGCGGATCACGCGCGCGGTCAGCACGCCCTTGGCGTAGTCGGAGAGCAGCACGATGTCGGCGCGCGCGATCTGCGGCAGGATTGCGTCGATCAGCCTGGTCTCGATGTCGTCGGAGGCAGGCACCGCCTGCTCCCAATCCGCGCGCAGCATATGCGTGGAAAAATGCTCGGAGACGAAGCGGACTTTTCGCGTGGTCGGCCGCGACGGATCGCACACCAGCACGCTTTCGATGCCGGCATGCCCCGCAAGTGCCGCTTCGAGCCGCTTGCCCGCATCGTCCTCGCCGACGAGGCCGACGAAGATGCAGCGCGCCCCAAGGGAGGCGATATTGCGCGCGACGTTGCCGGCGCCGCCGATATGGATCTCGCTGCGCTGGGCGGCGATGACAGGCGCCGGTGCTTCCGGCGAGATCCGCGACACCTCGCCATAGACGAATTCGTCCAGCATGATGTCGCCGATGCACAGCACCGTCCGGCTTGAGATGGCTTGCGCGAGGGCGTCGAAATCGAGAATGGGCGTCGGCATGGTCCTTGAAGCCTCAGCGGAAGCGGTCGGGCCGGTCGAGATAATCGCCGACATAGGCTTTCACCGCATCCTCGAGCGTCGTGAAGCCGCCGTTATAGCCGGCGCGATGCAGGCGATCGACCTCGCTCTGGGTGAAGTATTGATAGCTGCCGCGGATCTGCTCGGGCATGTCGACATATTCGATGTTGGGCCTGGTGCTGAGCGCCGCATAGGCAGCGAGCATCAGGTCCCTGAAGCTGCGCGCCTTGCCGGTACCGACGTTGAAGAGACCGGACACCGATGGCGTCGCCAGCAGCCACATGACGACGCGGACGACGTCGTCGACATAGATGAAATCGCGGCGCTGATCGCCGTCGGCGATGCCCTCGCGGTGCGACTTGAACAATTGCACGACACGGCCCGCCCTCACATCGTCGAAGCGGCGCGCCAGCACGCTCATCATCGAGCCCTTGTGGTATTCGTTGGGACCGAACACGTTGAAGAATTTCAGTCCTACCCATTGCGGCGGGAGCGGATCGCCGTTCGCTGCGCGACCGGCGACCGCGAGATCGAACAGGTGCTTGCTCCAGCCGTAGAGATTCATCGGCCGCAGTTTCTTCAATGCAGGCAGCGAGGCGTCGTCGTCAAAGCCGTCGGCACCATCGCCATAGGTCGCGGCCGACGAGGCGTAGATCAACGGCACCGCTTCCTCCGTGCACCAGTCCAGCAGGCGCATCGACAGGCGAAAATTGGTCTCGATCACGAGGTCGCCGTCGGTCGCGGTGGTCTCGGAAATCGCTCCGAGATGGATCACGGCGTCGAGCTTGCGGCCCTTCAGCCAGTCGAGCAGCTCGGCCGGCGGGACGATATCCACAAGCTGGCGCTTGGCGAGGTTTCGCCACTTGCCCTCGGTCCCGAGGAGATCGCAGACGACGATATCGCTGCGGCCGGCCTCATTCAGCGCAGCCACGACATTCGATCCGATAAAACCGGCCCCGCCGGTCACCAGCAACATTCCACCTACCCTGCCAGGTTTTGCCCTGCCCGATTTTCACGGCCCGGTCCTGCCCTAGCGCATGATCCGCCAAAGTGTAAGCGGTTTTGGGATCGGTCCTCAGCCGGCTTTACCTGCCGGCTCGGAGCGGGTAACCGAACCGCCACATCAGCTCGTTCCGGGTCCTATTAACGAATGAACCAAGATTCGCAATTTAGCGGAGATGCAGATCGGAGCGACACAAGCCCGATCCTGATCATCCCCTATATGTGGATCGGCGATTTCGTCCGGAATCACACCGTTGTCCGGATCTTGAACGAGCGCTGGCCCAACCGGCCGGTCGATCTCCTGACCACCTCCCTCTGCGCGCCCTTGGTCGATTACATGCCCGGCGTGCGCGATGGCCTCGTCTGGGACCTGCCGCGCAGCCGGCTCGCCATGGGCCGCCAGTTCGGCCTGGCGAAGCTCCTGCGCGAGCGGAATTACCGGACAGCCCTGGTGCTGCCCCGGACCTGGAAGGCGGCCATCGCGCCCGCCCTGGCCGGGATTCCGGAAAGGGTCGGCTTCGTCGGCGAGTTCCGGTTCGGCCTGCTCAACCGCTGGCGCTGGGGCGAGAAGAAGCTGCCCCGCTTCATCGACAAGAACGCTGCGCTGGCCCAGCCCGATGGCGCCCCCCTGCCCCCGGAATGGCCGGTGCCCCAATTGCGGGTCCCGGCCGAGGACATCGTCCGCTGGCGGCAGGCCAATGGCCTCAGCGCCGGCGCCGCCGTGGCGCTCGCCCCCGGCTCGGTCGGCGCTTCAAAGCGCTGGACCTACTATCCGGAGGCCGCCCGCCTGCTGGCCAAGCGCGGGCTGGAGGTCTGGGTGGTCGGCGGCCCCGCGGAAAAGGGCCTCGCCCAGGAGATCGTCGCCGCAGGCGGTCCGGGCGTACGGGACCTCACCGGCACCGATTTGCGCAACGGCGTCCTCGCCATGGCGGCGGCCGGCGTCGCCATCTCCAACGATTCCGGCCTGATGCATATCGCAGCCGCGCTCGGCACGCCCACCATGGGCATCTTCGGCCCGACCAGCCCCTACCTCTGGGCGCCGCTCAATGGCCTCGCCGCGACCGTGGTCCAGGACAAGAGCGTGCTCTCATGCCAGCCCTGCCAGAGCACGATCTGCAGGATGAACGACCACCGCTGCATGCGCGACATCGCGGCCTCCGAGGTCGTGGCGATCGCGCAGCGGGTGCTCGGAGTGTGAACTCATTGACGCCATGAGTACGCGCCCTGGTCGGGTCCTCGGGCAGACGAGTGCTCTGCAGACCCTATTGATTTAGATCAACTAAGCGTTCGCCAGTTCGCCGCATCCAAATGCTGCTCGAAACCGATACGAAGGGCCGCGTCTTGCTGCGCCCCCGTCGAAGAGGCTGATCTAGCGGTATTGACCATTCAGTCGGAGAGTTTCATGAGAACCTTCAATCCTTTGGTGACGTTGGTACTTCTCGTGATGCAAACGGCCTCGATTCAGGCTGCGGATTTGAACGGAGCCTGGTCAATCGACGCTTCGGCCTGTGGCCAAATATTCACCAAAGAGAACAACAGGCTCGCCTTCAAGAAGGATGCCGATCTTCACGCGGGCGGCTTGATCGTCCAGGGAAGGCAAGTCACCGGCACATTTGAAAAATGCACGGTCAAATCGTTGCGCGATGACGGGCCGAATATGCGAATAATCGCGTCGTGCTCGGACGGCGTCGCGATTTCAGACGTGACATTCGATCTGACATTCTCCGGAGAGAATAATATCACACTCAGCTCCAAGGAGCCGGTGCCAGTGCAAATGCCGTATGTGCGCTGCCCAATGTGAAGTCGACCGCGACGGCCGTCGAGGCCGTGCCGATGATGACATCATGCCGGTGTTTTGCCCGACGAGTCAAATCCATTTCGTAAAATCAGAATAAAATCTCGCCGGCCGCCAAGCCATTGATTCTGCTGGCACCGGCTACTGTGCATGGGGTTGTTTTCGCAGTTTTTGTTTGCGGCGGCGAAAATGGCGGCTCAGACCAGCGGACGATAGACCTCCCCGATCCGCGCCGCTTCGGCATCGAGGCTGAACTTTGCCAGCACGCGCTGGCGTCCCCGCTCGCCCATCGCCGTTGCAGCGGCCACGTCGCGCATCAGCGGCCCGACAGCCGCCGCGAGCGCATCCGCATCGCCCGTTGGGATCAGCACACCAGTCACCCCATCCTCGACCACAAGCTCGGCGGCACCGGCGCGCGCAGCTACCAGCGCGCTGCCGGCCGCCATCGCCTCGATCAGCGTCAATCCAAAACCTTCGTTGCGTGAGGTGAAGGCGTAGATCGTCAGCCGCTGATACCAGCGCTGCACCGCTTCGATCGGCAGTTCGCCGGTGATGACGATGCGCGATTGCAGGTTGGCGGCCTCGATGCGTTTCTTCAGGTCGTTCGCGAAAACAGTCTGCTCGGCCGTGACCTGACCGACGATGACTGCGGTGAAGTCAGGATAGCGCGGCAGCAACCGGCACATCGCATCGACGAACACATCGGTGCCCTTCTGCGCGCGCACGCGACCGAAACAGCCGATCGCGTAGCGGCCCGGCAGCGCGGCTTCCGCGAAAGCCGCGGCGCGATCGATCGGCGGCGCATAAACGTCGGTGTCGACGCCGTGCGGGATCACCGTCGCCTTCACTTTCAGGAACGAGGCCGAGAGATCTGACGTCGCGATGATCGCGTCCATGCGCCGGATCAGCCAGCGCGTGATCCAGCTGTGTTGCCGCTGCGCGGCCGACGTGAACACGAGTTTGAGCGGCCAGCCGAGCGCGCGCAGCACGACGCCCGCGATCATCTCGTTGTTGCGCCGCGCGTGCCAGATCAATGGCGTTTTGCGGCGCCATAGTTTGAGGAAATCGGCAGCGCTCAAGCGCGAGATCCCCTCCGGCGCATCCGAGCCGAACCACGCCGCGCGATACAGTTTCGCCAGCCGCGGCGCCACCATCCGGTTGGTCGCGGTGACCCCGGAATAGCGCCTGTGCAGATTTGGCACGATCACTTGCAGATCGCCGGGGGAATTCGCCACGTCATGCTCCGTTACGGAAGCCCCCTATACGCAACATTAAGCATAGTGACCAGTTCAGGGCTGCCGAAACCCCCTCTTCACCGCGCAAACGTTAACTTGGCGCGTTGATCGAAGACGGGTGAGATCATGACTGTGCTAGTCACCGGCGGCGCCGGCTATATCGGAAGTCACACGGTCCTGGCGCTGGCGGAAGCCGGCGAGGACGTCGTCGTGATCGACGATCTCTCCACCGGTTTCTCCGCCTATCTGCCCGAGGGCGTGCCGCTGTTCATTGGCGACGCCGGCGACGAGAACCTGGTCGAAGGCGTGATCGCCCAGCACAACATCGAGAGCATCATCCATTTCGCGGGCTCCGTCGTCGTGCCGGAGTCGATGCGCGATCCGCTCGGCTACTACCGCAACAATTTCATGACCGCGCGCAACCTGCTCAATGTCGCTGTCAAGCGCGGCATCAGCCGTTTCATCTTCTCCTCGACCGCCGCGGTCTACGGCAATCCGGACCTGGTGCCGGTGCCAGAGCATGCGCCGACGCGGCCGCTGTCGCCCTACGGCTCGTCGAAGCTGATGACCGAGATCATGCTGCACGACGTCGCCGCCGCCTACAGCATGCAATACGTGACCTTGCGCTACTTCAACGTCGCCGGTGCCGATCCGCAGGCGCGTATCGGGCTGGCCACCGTCGGCGCCACGCATCTGCTCAAGATCGCGGTCGAGGCCGCGACCGGCCAGCGCGCCAAGATCGACGTGTTCGGCACCGACTACCCGACCCAGGACGGCAGCTGCATCCGCGACTTCATCCACGTCTCCGACCTCTCGCAGGCGCATCGCTCGGCACTCGCTTACCTGCGCAATGGCGGGGCCTCGACGACGCTGAATTGCGGCTATGGCCGCGGCTATTCGGTGCTGGAGACCATCGACGCGGTGCGCCGGATCTCGGGCCGCAGCTTCGCCGTGCAATACGCCCCGCGCCGGCCCGGCGACATCATGACCATGGTTGCCGACACCAGCCGCATCCGCGGCCTGCTCGACTGGAAGCCGCAATACGACGACCTCGAGACCATCGCGGCCCACGCGCTGGCCTGGGAGGACAAGCTGTTCCGCGAGCGCCATGGCGAGCTCCGCCACGCCGTCTCGGCCTAGATTCCATCCCAGCGCAAGCCCTTAATTGGGCTTGAAAAGCGCGGCTTTAGCGGGCACAGAGGCCCTTCGATCCCTGACGCGCGGGCAGGCTTTTACTTGCCCCGTCAATGGACACCGGATGGCCCAGTTTCCAAAGAAAATCACCGACGATCCCTATACGGCGGCAATCTTGATTCACCGCCTGGTCACGGAACAAGGGGTCATCTACTGGCGGCGTTACCTCGTCGCCTTCGCGCTGATGGCGCTTGCCGCCGGATCGACCGCGGGCGCGACCTACGTGCTCGGCCAGGTCATCAACCAGGCCTATGTCGACAAGAACGTCCCGGGCATCGCGATGTTCTCAGGGCTCACGGTGATCCTGCTGTTCATCAAGGGCGTGGCGACCTACGGCCACATGGTGATCCTGACCAAGATCAGCAACGCCATCCTCGCCACCAACCAGCGCCAGCTGTTCGCCAAGCTGATGCGCGAGAGCGTCGGCTTCTTCTCCGAACGGCATTCGTCTGAATTCCTGGCGCGCCTGACCGCCGGCGCCAAGGCCATCACCGATGTCCTCAACATGCTGGTCAACGCCGTCGGCCGGGATCTGATGATGCTGCTCGCCATGATCGGCGTGATGGTGTGGCAGGACCCGGTGATGTCGTTCATCGGCCTCGTCGTGGTGCCGCCGGCAATGCTGGTGCTGCGCAAGCTGGTCAAGCGCATCAAGGGCCTCGCCTTCAACCAGTTCACCGGCACCGCCGACATTTTGGAGACGATGCAGGAATCGCTCCAGGGCATCCGCACGGTGAAGGCATTCACGCTCGAAGACACGATGCAGAAGCGCATCGACGAGAACATCGCGATCGTCGAGCGCAACGCCAACAAGATGGCCCGCGTCGCCAACCGTTCCAACCCGCTGATGGAGATGCTCGGGGGCTTCGCGGTCGCCGGCTGCCTGCTCTACGGTGGCTACAGCGTGGTCGCGCTCAACGCCACGCCCGGCGCGTTCTTCTCCTTCATGACCGCGTTCCTGATGGCAACCGAGCCGGCCAAGCGGCTGGCGCGGCTCAACATCGACCTCAACAGCCAGCTCGTCGGCGCGCGCATGCTGCTCGAAGTGGTCGACAGCCCGGCGAGCGAGCATTCCGACGACGACAAGCCGGCGCTGAAGCTGTCCGAAGCGAAGATCGAGATGCGCGACGTCAGCTTCTCTTACCGGACTGGCGAGACCGTGCTCAACCGCATGAGCTTCGTGGCCGAGCCCGGCAAGGTCACCGCGCTGGTCGGCCCCTCCGGCGGCGGCAAGTCGACCGTGCTGGGGCTGCTGCTCCGCTTCTACGAGGTCACGCAAGGCGACGTCGTCATCGACGGCCAGTCGATCGGCGCCGTCTCGCGCAAATCGCTGCGCGCGCAGACCGCCTATGTCGGCCAGGACGTGTACCTGTTCCGCGACACCATCCGCAGCAACATCGCCTTCGGCAAGCCTGGCGCGACCGAAGAGCAAATCATTGATGCCGCGAAAGCCGCCTGCGCGCATGATTTCATCATGAGCTTCCCGCTGGGCTACGACACGCCGGTCGGCGAGCACGGCACGCAGCTCTCCGGCGGCCAGCGCCAGCGCATCGCGGTGGCGCGCGCGCTGATCAAGAACGCGCCGATCATCCTGCTGGACGAGGCTACCGCCGCGCTCGATTCCGAGTCCGAGCGGCAGGTGCAGGAGGCGATCGAGCATCTCTGCCAGAACCGCACCACCATCGTGATCGCGCACCGCCTGCACACCATCATGCACGCCGACGCGATCCTGGTGGTCGAGGGCGGCGAGATCGTCGAGCAGGGCCGGCACGACGAGCTCTTGCGCCGCTCGGGCCGCTACGCCTCGTTCTTCCGCCTGCAACACCACGATGCCGGCGCTCTGGCGCCGATCAGCGCAACCGCATAGAGTTTCCTTCACCCCACCAAGAGCAGCGAGACCGCTTCATGAACGCCGCCTCCTACGTCATTCCGCTTCCGCCCCAGGCCTCGCTTCCCGTCGTCGGAGAGAGCGGCCGTTACCCGGTGCGCCGCATCTGGTGCGTCGGCCGCAATTATCTCGAGCACATCCGCGAGATGGGCAACGACGAGCGCGCCCCGCCGTTCTTCTTCGCCAAGCACGCCGACATGCTGGTGCCCGACGGCGCCACCATTCCCTATCCGCCGCTGACCAAGGATCTGCATCACGAGGTCGAGCTGATCGTCGCGATGAAGAGCGGCGGCCTCAACATCCCCGCCGACAAGGCGCTCGACCATGTCTACGGCTATGCCGTCGGCATCGACCTCACTCGCCGCGACCTCCAGATCGCCTCGCGCAAGAAGGAGCGTCCCTGGGAGATCGGCAAGTCGTTCGACGGCTCGGCCCCCTGCTCCGCAGTGCAGCCGGCCTCGAAGATCGGCCATCCCGCCAAGGGCAAGATCTGGCTGACGGTCAACGGCAAGGAAGCCCAGAAGGGCGATCTCACCGAGCTGATCTGGAACGTGCCCGAGATCATCTGGCAGCTCTCGCAGCAGGTGATGCTCGCCGCCGGCGACATCATCATGACGGGCACGCCGGCCGGCGTGTCGCAGCTCCAGCCGGGCGACAAGCTCGAATGCGGCGTCGACGGCGTCGGCACGCTGAAGGTGAGCATCGGCCAGCCGGAATAGGCTGAACGACATCTGGAAATCGAAAGGCCCCGGACATGTCCGGGGCCTTTTGCATTTCTACCAGGCCTTCACCGGCCGGTTGGCGTGGCTCGCCTGCGGCACCCCGCGATTGAGCGACATGTGGGAATGCACGCACAGCCAGCCATCGCCATTTTTTGAGAACACCATCGTCGCCCGGCCGGGGCGCGGAAACGCGCTGCCATCGGGATAGTAGCCTGTGCTCGTCCACGGCGCGACCACCGTCGCCATCGTGCCGTCGGGGGATGCCAGGATCGAGACCTGGTCGAAGACGAAGCGGAAGTCGGTCGTCTTCGGCCAGACGTTGTTCCATTGGGACGAGACCCATTGGTCGAGGCCGGGGATGACATCGTTATGCGTGCCGAAGGCCAGCACGTCCGGGTGGAAGAGCGGCCGCGCCGAGGCGTAGTCGACCTCACGGACATACCCTGAGAAGGTGTCCAGCCACGCGCGGAAGAATTGCACGATCTCGGTGTTCGCAAGTGGCAACGGGGCCATTGCCTGCTCCATGTTTGGTCGCTAAATCGCGGCGATCTTGTTGCCATGGACCGCAGAGTGCAGCAAGATTCGCAAGGTTCGGACCGGAGGGTCCCGCAGAGACTGCGTCACAAAACGAGAGGATGTCTCGGATGTCGAACACGATCACGGAGCTCGAGGGGCTGCTGATGCAGCGCTCGCTCACCGACCCACAGCTTGTGGCCGCAGCGGAAAAGGCAGCGGACTTCCGCATCCTGCCGGAAGCCACTGTCATCAAGATCGGCGGCCAGAGCATGATCGATCGCGGCCGTGCCGCGGTCTATCCGGTCGTCGAGGAGATCGTCGCCGCCCGCAAGGCGCACAAGCTGCTGATCGGCACCGGCGCCGGCACCCGTGCGCGTCATCTGTATTCGATCGCCGCCGGGCTCCGCCTGCCCGCCGGCCTGCTGTCGCAGCTCGGCGCTTCCGTTGCCGATCAAAATGCCGCGATGCTTGGACAGCTGCTTGCCAAACACGGCATCTCCGCCGTCTCCAGCGCCGGGCTGTCGTCCGTGCCGCTGTTCCTCGCCGAGGTGAATGCCGTGATTTTCAGCGGCATGCCGCCCTATAGCCTGTGGATGCGGCCCGCGGCCGAGGGCGTGATCCCGCCCTATCGCACAGACGCCGGATGCTTCCTCGTCGCCGAGCAGTTCGGCTGCAAAGCGATGATCTATGTGAAGGACGAGAACGGCCTCTACACCGCGAATCCCAAGACGTCGAAGAACGCCACCTTCATCCCGAAGATCTCGGTAGCGGAGATGAAGGCCAAGGGCCTGCAAGACTCCATCCTGGAATTCCCGGTGCTCGATCTACTCAACGCCTCGCGCCATGTCCGGCAGGTGCAGATCATCAACGGCCTCGTCCCCGGCAATCTCACCCGCGCGCTCGCTGGCGAGCATGTCGGCACCATCATCACCGCGAGCTGAAGAGAGCACCGTCATGGCTGATACCAACCAGATCAAGCACGTCGCCTCGCCGCTCGCGCGCCAGACTCTGCTCGACAGCGATCTCACCCGTCCCGTTGCCGGCAACCGTCCGATCAAGCTGCTGCCCTGGCTGCAGGTCATCAAGATCGGCGGCCGCATCATGGACCGCGGACACGAAGCGATCCTCCCGCTCGTCGACGAGCTGCGGTCGCTCTTGCCGGAGCATCGCCTGCTCATCCTGACCGGCGCCGGCATCCGCGCGCGCCATCTTTACAGCGTAGGCCTCGACCTCGGCCTGCCGGTCGGCTCGCTCGCCCCGCTCGCCGCCAGCGAAGCCGGCCAGAACGGACATATCCTGGCGAGCCTGCTCGCGCCGGAGGGTGTGTCCTATGTCGAACACCCGACCATCGCGAGCCAGCTCGCCATCCACCTCACGGCCGCGCGGGCGGTCGTCGGCAGCGCCTTCCCGCCCTACCACCATCATGAATTCCCGACTGCGCGCATCCCGCTGCATCGGGCCGACACCGGCGCCTTCCTGCTCGCCGACGCGCTCGGCGCTGCCGGGCTCACGATCGTGGAGGACGTTGACGGCGTCTACACGACCGATCCCAATGGCGCGGATGGCAAGAAGGCCGAGCTGCTGAAAGAGACGAGCTTTGCCGATATTGCGAAGCTGAAGGGCACACTGCCGTTCGATCCGGCACTGCTCGAGGTGATGGCCAACGCGCGGCACATCGCGCGCGTACAACTGGTCAACGGCCTCGTGCCGGGCCGGATCAGCGCGGCGCTGCGCGGGCAGCATGTGGGGTCGATCATCAACACCGGCGCCAAGCCGGTGTGAGGCCGCAGCAACGTCCGCAAAAACAAAACCCCGGAGCCTGCTCCGGGGTTTTTCGCAACTCAGATCACCGTAGCGCCGATATCACGATGAGACCGAGGATCAGCGCCGTCAGCGAATATTTCAGCGTGTAGTAGACGTTGCGGTTCCACTCCTTGACCTTGCGGCTGCCGAGGTGGATCTCGTAGAGCTTGCCGAACACCTTGTTGAGCACGCCGACGCTCTCGCCGTCCACGTTCTGGGTCGCCGAAGCCTTGACGATATGATGGCTGACCCAGCGGTTGATCGCGGTCATGAAGCCGTACTTCATCGGGCGCTCGACGTCGCAGAACAGGATGATGCGGTTGACGTCGGTCGCATTCTCCGCGCTGTGGATGAAAGTCTCGTCGAACATGAAGGCCTCGCCGTCGCGCCAGACGCATTCGACGCCGTCGACGAGGATGCGGCACTTGTTCGAGTTCGGCGTGACGAGGCCGAGGTGATAGCGCAGCGAGCCGGCGAAGGGATCGCGGTGCGCGCCGAGCTTGCCGCCCGGCGGCAGCATCGCGAACATCGCGCCGTGCACGCTCGGGATCGCGTTGAGCAGGTCCACCGTCTTCGGGCACAGCGTGCGCGCCGAGGGCAGGAAGTCGTCGTACCATTTCAGGTAAAACCGCTTCCAGCCGCTCTTGAAGAAAGAGTAGAAGCCCCAATCGTTGTTCTTCGCGGCGGCCCGAATGAAGCCTTCGTCGAACAGGCGCACCGCCTCGTCGCGAATGGTCTCCCAATTCTCGCTGAGCGGCTTCAGCTCCGGAAACTGCTCGACCGGGATCACCGGGCTGTTCGGCACGGCCGAGCCCGCATACATCAGCACATTGTAGGGCGAGAGGTAGGTGGAGTGATCGCCGAGCTGGCGCGCGAAGCGCAGTCGCTGCTTGCCGCGGAAGTGAACGTAAATGGTTGAAGCCGCGAGCACATAGAGAATGACGAGCTGCGGTGCAAAAAGCTGTTTTAGCATTTCCCCGAATCCCGAGTGACCCAGCCGGGAACGTGATCTACTCCGACCCGGCCCGAGCTGCAAGATATTGGCGTGCATCCTGAGGCTGTTCCGCAGGTTGTGATTGGGACGTCCCGAGCCGTGCCGCGCACAATTTGAAATCGTAGCTGACCCGCCGCCAATCCCGGCGTTGCGGTCGGTTTGCAGCATGCTATCCTGGTTCCAGGGCTGGAAAATCGGGGTGCGTCTTGGGGATGTGGCGGTCGTTGGCGGGCTCCGCGCTCGCGCTGGTTCTGCTTGGAATATTCGCACCCGTGAACGGCCAAGCCACTTCGAACGGCCAAGCCACTTCGCCGTTACCCCAAGGCCGCAAGCGTCCGGATCCGGAGCTGCGCGGCCAGTGGCTACGGGTCGGGCAGACATTCGCCTGCAAGGTCGAAGCCGGTAAGCGCATTACCCCGCCCGATCCGGACATCCTCAGCTTTGCCTGTCAGCGGATGGGCGCGCTTGGGGTCGGCATCTCGGAGGCCTCACTCAAGGCCGCGCTCGGCGAGCCGCACCGCAAGCTGCCACCGGCGGACAACGCCACGAACTATGTGTACTTCCTCGGCAAGCCAGACCCTCGCCGCGACCGTGAAGGCGAACCGCGTCGTCGCACTTCAGGTCAGCGGGCCGGCGCCGGTCACCGCCTACAGCTTCAACCAGGTCAATCTCGGCGACAGCACCGACAAACTGATGGCGCGCTTCGGCGGCCCCTTCCATGTCGGGCCGAGCGGGCTGGAGAAAACCGAGCTCTGGACTTACGAGCCATGGCCCTTCTCATTCGAGGTGCGGCAAGACCGCGTCACCTCGATCCGGATCAGCGATCCGACCGTCGGGGCTAAGTAGGTTCGATTGCGAGCGTGCCGCTCACACCCGCGACAGCGCCTGCAGGCCCTTGAAGGTCAGGCGCTTGGGGTCGGTGACGCCGGCGAGATAGAGCCGGCGGATGAAGGCGATGACGGCGTCGCGGTCGCAATCGGTCAGCGCGACGACGGCGTCGACCGCAATCTTCTGGGCTTCCATTGGGCTCACCTCGGCCTTGCGAGTAACCCCGGCCGAGACAGGCTAGGACTCATCCGTTAAATCGGCGTTAACCGTTCTGGAACCATCGCCGATTCAGCCCGGCGGCCGTATACGCAAAACAACGCATTGGCTGTCGTCGCGCGGCCGGAATGTCTAGCGCGCACCGAGGCTCTTCTTGAGCTGCGCAAAGTGCTTCTTCAGCCGGGGCACGGCGAAGTCGGTGAAGGCCCGTACCTTGGGCACCGCGAGCCGGCCCTGCGGGCAGATCAAATGCGCGGGCATCTCCGGATCCTCATCGCCGGCCAGCACGATCTTGAGCTCGCCGCGCCCGACCTGCTCGGCCACCTGATACGAATACATCCGCGCCACGCCGCGCCCGGCGACCGCGGACGCCACCGCCGCGTAGGTGCTGTTGACGACGAGGCGCGGCGTGAACTGGACTGTCCTGGCTGCCGATGAGCCGGCCTGTGGCGCAAAGGTCCAGGAATTGGGAAGGTGCGCCATCGCCACGATCTGGTGCTTGGCGAGATCGCCGGGTTCAGCGATGCGCGGGTGCTGCTTCAGGTAGCGCGGCGCTGCGACAACGACGCGGCTGATCTCGCCGACCCGCAACGCCACCATCGCCGAATCCGCGAGAGGCCCGATGCGAAGCGCAATGTCGACGCCCTCCTCGATCAGATTGACCGAACGGTCGAACAGCAGGAGCTTCGCCGACACCGTCGGATAGGCATCGAGAAATGCATCGAGGATCGGTCGCAGCACCATCTCGCCCGACACAACGGGAGCAGTTATCGTGAGCAGGCCGCGGGGTGCCGTGCGCGGTCCGGCCGCGATGTCGTCGGCCTCCTCCAGCTCGGTGAGCACGCGGCGGCAGATCGCCACGTAGCGCTCGCCCTCCTCGCTCAGCTTGATCGATCGCGTCGTCCGGTGCAGCAGCTCGGCGCCGACCCGCTCCTCGAGGAAGGCGATGGCGCGGCTGACCGCCGCCGGCGAGCGGCCGAGCTTGCGCCCTGCGGCGGCCAAGCTGCCCTCGTCCACCGCAAGGACGAACACCTTCATCGCATCCAGACGATCCATGCCTGCCCGTCGCCCCATCAAATTCCAGTGACAAGCTAGGCGTTCGCCCCCGCCGCGACAACCGCCGCCAAGGGCCGGACCGGCATTCGTTCGCGCCACGTAACAGTGTCTGCCGGACAATGTGTATTCGCAGCCGGGCCGCCGTGGCGTACCTCAGCACGCAAGCCAGCCGCTGCTGGCGCAGGTTCTGAAAGCCAACAACAGGAGTCCATCATGGGTATCGAGCAGAAGGTCGCCATCATCACCGGTGCATCGCAGGGCATCGGCGCCGCCCTGGTCCAGGGTTTTCGTGATCGCAACTATCGCGTCGTCGCAACGGCGCGTTCCATCAAGCCGTCGGGGGACGATGACATCCTCGCCGTTCCCGGCGACATCGCCGACCGGGCCACCGCCGAACGTGTGGTTTCGCAGGCCGTCGCGCGCTTTGGCCGCGTCGACACGCTGGTCAACAATGCCGGCATCTTCGTCGCAAAGCCGTTCACGCAATATACTGCCGAAGACTATGCGGCGGTGATGGGGACCAACGTCGCCGGCTTCTTCAACATCACGCAGCTCGCCATCGCCGAGATGGAGAAGCAGGGCTCTGGCCATATCGTCCAGATCACGACTACGCTCGTCGATCAAGCAAACTCGAACGTGCCGTCGGTGCTGGCCTCGCTGAGCAAGGGCGGACTGAATGCCGCGACCAAGTCGCTTGCGATCGAATACGCCAGGCGCGGCATCCGCGTGAACGCGGTGGCGCCCGGCATCATCAAGTCGCCGATGCATCCCGTTGCGACACATGCCCAGCTCGGCGCGCTGCATCCGGTCGGCCACATGGGCGAGATGTCCGACATCGTCGGCGCCGTGCTCTATCTCGAGAGTGCCTCCTTCGTCACCGGTGAGATCCTGCACGTCGACGGCGGCCAGAGCGCCGGCCACTGAGCGCGGAGAAACACCATGCCGATCGTCACCATTCAAGTGACCCGAGAAGGAACGACGCCGGGAGCGGCGTCGCTCACGGCGGAGGAGAAGGCCGCGCTGATCAAGGGATCGAGCCAGCTGCTGCTCGATGTGCTCGGCAAGCCGCTCGAGTCGACCTTCGTCGTGATCGAGGAAGTCGACACCGACAATTGGGGCTGGGGCGGCCTGCCCGTGCAGGACTTCCGGCACCGTCGCGCCGCAAAGACCGGATGATCCGTGCGCGACCGTGCGCAGGAGGATGACATGACTGAACTCAATGCAAACACTGGGCACCGCGCCCGGCCGCATCAGCGGCCGGGATCGGAATCGCAATCGACGTCGCGGCAGGCCTGGCGATACGCCGTGGCGGGATTGTCCGCATCACTGGTCGGGCTTGGCCTCGCCCGCTTTTCCTACACGCCGCTGATCCCGGCGCTGATCGCCGCAAAATGGTTCAGCGCATCCGACGTCGTTTATCTCGGCGCTGCCAACCTCGCCGGTTACCTCGTCGGCGCGGTCGCCGCACGCGCCCTGGCCACCCGCATCGGCGCAGTCCGCGCGCTGCGGGCGATGATGCTGCTTGCCACGCTCTCCTTCTTCGCGAGCTCTACCCCGGTGTCGTTCACCTGGTTTTTCGCCTGGCGCTTTCTGTCGGGCCTCACCGGCGGAATCATCATGGTGCTGGCGGCCTCCGTCATTCTGCCGCACGTCTCAGCTGCACGGCGCGGCATCGTCGGCGGCGTGATCTTTGCGGGCGTCGGCCTCGGCGTCGCCGCATCGGGCACGCTGGTGCCCTTGCTCCTTCAACAGGGCTTGCAGCAGAGCTGGTATGGCCTCGGCGTGCTCTCCGCCGTGCTCACGCTCGCGAGCTGGTGGAATTGGCCCGCGGAGGCCAAGAGCGATAGCGCGCCTTCGCATCACGCGAAGTCCCATCAGGCCTCGCCCGCCGTCCGCGTGCTTCTGGTCCAGTATGGCCTCAACGCGGTGGCCCTGGTGCCGCACATGGTCTTCATCGTCGACTTCGTGGCGCGTGGCCTCGGCCAGGGCATCGCGGCGGGCTCGCGCTACTGGGTGCTGTACGGTCTCGGCGCCATCGTCGGCCCGCTCGTCACCGGCCATCTCGGTGACCGCTCGGGATTTGGACCGGCCCTGCGCGCAGCCTTCCTGATCGAGGCGGCCGCCGTGCTGCTGCCGACCGTCAGCACCGCACCGGTTTCGCTGATCGTGTCGAGCGTCGTGGTCGGCGGCTTCACCCCTGGTATCGTGCCACTCGTGCTCGGGCGTATCCACGAGCTCGTGCCGCACTCGACCGAGCAGCAGCGCGCGACATGGAGCCACGCCACCACGAGCTTCGCGCTGTTCCAGGCAGCGGCAGCCTACGGTTTCTCCTGGATCTACGCGCAGACCGGTGGTGACTATCTGGTCCTGTTCGGACTTGGCGGCGCCGCCGTGGTGCTCGCGCTTGCGATCGATCTTGGGCTCGCGCTCACCACGCGCAAGGCATAAAGCGGGCGGCGGCGTGATCAGGAATACTGCATCACGCCGTCGTCGATCTTGCCGAAGCGCAAGGAGACGATGTCGAGCGCGTAGTTCTGGTACAGCCGCCATGGCTGCTTCGAGCCCTGCTTCGGCATCTTCGCGACCGAGCGCTGCACATAGCCCGAGGTGAAATCGAGCGACGGCTGCGCGGTGATCGTGGGATCGTCATTGTGCGGCATGCATTGCCGGAAATTGTGCCGGTCCATGTAGTTGATGAGCCGGCATACATATTCGCAGGTGAGATCGCATTTCAGCGTCCATGACGCGTTGGTGTAGCCGAAGGCCGACGCCATGTTCGGCACGTCGGCATACATCATGCCCTTGTAGGTCAGCGTGTTGGCGAAATCGACCGCGCGGCCATCGACGCTGATTTCGAGACCGCCGACGACCTGGAGCACCAGCCCCGTCGCCGTGACGATGATGTCGGCCGCAAGCTCGCTGCCATCCTTCAGGCGAATGCCGTCGCGCGTAAAGGTGTCGATCTCGTTGGTGACGACGGCGGCACGCTGCTCGCGGATCGCCTTGAACAGGTCGCCATCAGGCACGAGGCACAGCCGCTGGTCCCAGGGGTTGTAGCGCGGCGTGAAATGGGTCGCGACGTCGTAGTCGGGGCCGAGCGCCATCTGCACGCCCTTGAGCACCAGATCCTTCACTTTGGCAGGCCGGCGCCGGCTGAGCTGGAAGAAGAACATCCCCCACATCACGTTGCGCCAGCGGATGACATGATAGGCAAGGCGCGTCGGCAGATTGCGGCGCAACTTGTTGGCGACGGGGTCCTGCGCCGGACGCGACACCACGTAGGTCGGCGAGCGCTGGAGCATGGTGACCTGCGCCGCCTTCTTGGCGAGCTCCGGCACCAGCGTCACTGCGGTTGCGCCCGAGCCGATCACGACGACGCGTTTTCCCGCGTAATCGATGTCCTCGGTCCATTTCTGCGGATGCACGATGCGGCCGGCGAAATCCGCCACGCCCGCAAACTCCGGCGTATAGCCCGCCTCGTATTTGTAATAACCCGAGCATATGAACAGGAAATTGCAGGTGAAGCGCACGAGCTCGGCTGCGCCCTCGCCCGTGATGCGCTCGGCCTCGACGGTCCAGCGCGCATCCGGCGTCGACCAGGACGCGCGCTTGACGCGATGGCGAAAGCGGATGTGCGTCTCGATGCCGTTCTCGGCTGCTGTCTCGCGTACGTAGTTCAGGATCTGCGGCCCGTCGGCGATCGCCTTCGGATCGGTCCACGGCTTGAACGAATATCCGAGCGTGAACATGTCGCTGTCGGAGCGGACACCGGGATAGCGAAACAGGTCCCAGGTCCCGCCGATGCAGTCGCGGCCCTCGAGAATGACGTAGCTCTTGCCCGGGCACTTGCTCTGAAGATGATAGCCCGCGCCGATGCCGGACAGGCCGGCACCGACGATGAGCACGTCGAAATGTTCTTGTTGCATGGTTTCCTCCGCCACCGAGGATTGTCCGCCCGCCGCTCCTCGCCGTCAATTGGCAATCAGCCGTGCAGCAACTGCAAGGCGAGTGGAATTCCATGCGCCGAAACAACGAAGCCCCGGATCACTCCGGGGCTTCGCGTCGATGGTCGATCGAACCAGTGCCTCAGTAGCGGTAGTGGTCCGACTTGTACGGACCTTCCTGCTTCACGCCGATGTAGTCGGCCTGGTCCTTGCGCAGCTCGGTGAGCTTGACGCCGATCTTGGCGAGGTGGAGGCGCGCGACCTTCTCGTCCAGCGACTTCGGCAGCACGTAGACTTCCTTCTTGTACTTGCCGTCCTTGTTGTTGGCGAAAAGCTCGATCTGCGCCAGCGTCTGGTTGGTGAAGGAGGCCGACATCACGAAGGACGGATGGCCCATCGCGTTGCCGAGGTTCACGAGGCGGCCCTCCGACAGCATGATGATGCGGTGCTTGTCGGGGAATTCGATCTCGTCGACCTGCGGCTTGATGTTGGTCCACTTCAGGTTACGCAGACCCGCGATCTGGATCTCGTTGTCGAAGTGACCGATGTTGCAGACGATGGCACGATCCTTCATCGCGCGCATGTGCTCGATGGTGATGATGTCCTTGTTGCCGGTCGCGGTGACGAAGATGTCGGCGCGGGGCGCGGCGTCTTCCATGGTCACGACCTCGTAGCCTTCCATTGCGGCTTGGAGCGCGCAGATCGGATCGACTTCCGACACCATCACGCGGCAGCCGGCCTGGCGCAGCGAGGCGGCCGAGCCCTTGCCAACGTCGCCGAAGCCCGCGACCATCGCGACCTTGCCCGACATCATCACGTCGGTGCCGCGACGGATGCCGTCGACCAGCGATTCACGGCAGCCATAGAGGTTGTCGAACTTCGACTTGGTGACGCTGTCGTTGACGTTGATCGCCGGCCACAGCAGCGTGCCGGCCTTCTGCATGTCATAGAGACGATGCACGCCCGTGGTGGTCTCTTCGGAAACGCCCTTGATGCTCTTGGCGATCTCGGCGAAGTAGCCCTTCGGCTTCTCCTTGAGCTGCTTCTTCAGGAGCGCGAAGAAGACTTCCTCTTCCTCGGAGCCGGGCTTGTCGAGGAAGGCGGTGTCGCCGTTCTCGGCGCGCAGACCGAGATGGACGTACATGGTGGCGTCGCCGCCGTCATCGAGGATCATGTTCGGGTGACCGCCGCCGTGCCAGTCGAACAGTTTTGCGGTGTAGTCCCAGTACTCGGCAAGGCTCTCGCCCTTGACCGCGAACACCGGAATGCCGGCGGCTGCGATCGCGGCGGCGGCGTGGTCCTGGGTCGAATAGATGTTGCAGGAGACCCAGCGAATGTCGGCGCCGAGTGCTGCCAGCGTCTCGATCAGCACGCCGGTCTGAATCGTCATGTGCAGCGAGCCGGCGATGCGCGCGCCCTTCAGCGGCTGCTTCGGGCCGAACTCCTCGCGGGTGGCCATCAGGCCGGGCATCTCGGTCTCGGCCAGCGAGAGTTCCTTGCGGCCGAAATCGGCGAGCGAAATGTCCTTGACGATGTAGTCGGTGAAGCCGGGCTTCGCATTCATAGCGGAGGTCCTGTTGTTGAATTGGTCATTCCGGGTCGCCCTGGAAAGGCGACCCCGGAATCTCGACATGATGGATAAGGATCCCGGGTTCGCCGCCGTCGCGGCGCCCCGGAATGACGTTGGTACTTAGACTGCGCGCTTGAGCGCTTCGACCAGGTCGGTCTTCTCCCAGGAGAAGCCGCCCTCGTTGTCGGGCGTACGGCCGAAATGGCCGTAGGCCGAGGTGCGCGCATAAATCGGACGGTTGAGGTCGAGATGGCTGCGGATGCCGCGCGGGGTGAGATCCATCGCCTTGGCGGCGGCCTTCTCGAGCTGGTCCTCCGACACCTTACCGGTGCCGTGGGTGTCAATGTAGATCGACAGCGGACGCGCGACGCCGATGGCATAGGCGAGCTGGAGGGTGCAGCGATCGGCGAGACCGGCGGCAACGATGTTCTTGGCGACGTAGCGCGCCGCGTAAGCCGCCGAGCGGTCGACCTTGGTCGGATCCTTGCCCGAGAACGCACCACCGCCATGCGGAGCCGCGCCACCATAGGTGTCGACGATGATCTTGCGGCCGGTCAGGCCGGAATCGCCGTCGGGACCGCCGATGTAGAACTTGCCGGTCGGGTTGATGTGCCAGATGGTCTTCGGCGTGATCCAGTCCTTCGGCAGCGCCTCGCGGACATAGGGCTCGACGATGTCGCGGATCTGCTTCGACGAGATGTCCTCGACCAGATGCTGGTGCGACACCACGATCTCGCGCACGCCGACCGGCTTGCCGTTCTCATACTGCACGGTGACCTGGCTCTTGGAGTCCGGACCCAGCACCTTCTCGCGGCCGGAGTGACGCGCTTCCGAGATGAGGCGCAGGATCTTGTGGGCGTAGAAGATCGGCGCCGGCATCAGGTCCGGCGTCTCGTTGGTGGCGTAACCGAACATGATGCCCTGGTCGCCTGCGCCCTCTTCCTTGACCTCGCCCGGCTGCAGCGCATCGACGCCCTGCGCGATGTCGGCCGACTGCGGGTGCAGCAGGATCTCGATATCGGCCTTCTCCCAGTGGAAGCCGTCCTGCTCGTAGCCGATGTCCTTGATCGCGGCGCGCACGACGCCTTCGATCTGCTCGTTGGTGACGGATGCGGGACCGCGGGTCTCGCCGGCGATCACCACCTTGTTGGTGGTCGCGAGCGTCTCGCAGGCCGCACGGATCTGCCACGGATCGATGCCGGCTTTCGGCCCTTCGCGGTAGAACAGATCGACGATTTCATCGGAGATCCGGTCACAGACCTTGTCGGGATGGCCCTCGGACACGGACTCGCTGGTGAAGAGATAGGACGCGCGCATCAGTAACCCCTTGTTCCGCCGTTAACCTGGCGGGCGTTTGCGATGTTTAACCTTGGATTATGTCAATCACGCCGTCGCGAGATGACGTAGGACTCGTCGAGAAACCAGAGCCCGTTGTACTTCCGCAGCACGTCCCGGGCGGCATCCAGAGTGCGGCCGTTTTGAGTCATTTCTGTCAATCGGTCGTCCTCGATCTGCGCCACATACACCGCCGCATTCCACGCTGCAAAGGCCGTCGAGGTTCCGATGGTACCCGTCACCTCGTTGGGCAGCGCTTCCATATCATACCTGAAGATCGAACGGTTGTCCGCATAAGCATTAAAATTTAGGTCCCGGCCCAACGATCCGAGCTCGTACTTCACCGCGCGCAATAGCTCATGACGACTGACCGCGAAAGGATTTTCTCCGGGCCAGATCGCCTGGATCATTTCCATGCCGGGATCGTGACCGTGGGAGTGAATACCGATCAGCCGCCCGCCCGGCCGAAGCGCCCGCGCAAGCGGTGCAATGATCCGCTTTGCCCGGAAATTGACCGAGGACAGGGCGCGGTAGGGCTGGGACGCAATGACCAGGTCGAAATTGGCCTCGGTCTGGCCCGGCCGCGGAATGGTCGAATCCAGCAGGAACCTGTGGTCCTCGCGGTAGAGCACCAGGACAACGGGGCGCTCGTAGAGCGGCATGGCCGTGCGTGGGCTGATCGCGGCACGCCAGTTCTGCTCCAAAAACGGTCTCAACTCGGCGATCTGCTGCTCGAACTCGCCTGATGAGGAGCCCCGTAGCGGAACCTCGTGCCAGACGGTGGCCGCAGCCGCCGCAGGCGATGCCGGCGTGAGCCAGGGCGCCTCGGAGTAGAACATGTTGGTGAACACGAACACCGACGCCGGATGCTCGAAAATGCGGTCCGGCACCCTCTCCAGCGTCAGCCGCAGGTCCTCGAGGCTGAGCTCCTTGCCGGCGACGTAGAACGGCATGTGCGGGTAGCGCTGATGCGTTGCGCGCAGCACCCGGGCCAGCACCGTGCCGTCGCCGACCCCCGCATCGAAGATGCGCAGCGCCGGCGGGCGCGGATGGATGCTGGCGAGCTCCAGCGCGACGCGCTCGGCGACCACCCGCTTCTCGCTGCAGGTATGGACGAACAGCAGGTATTTTTGCCGGTTCTCGAAGAAACGGAAATTGCCGCGCGGATCGCGTTTTTCCGGGGGCACCTGGAGTCCCCGCGGCGGCGGCAGGCCACCCGTCGTCGACGCGGCGATATAGGCCTGGATCCGCTCCAGCGTGTCGATCGTGATGCGCTTTCCCTCACGCAGGCGATGGACCAGCTTCCCATCGTTCACCGCGCGCCGACCAAACGTCGATTCCGCCATGTCCGCCTTGCGGCAGAACTCCGTGATTTGGCTGAGGATTTCGTCGTTCTTCATGAGTGGGAACGCGGTGGGCAGGAATGTTGGGACCAGCGTCGTAGCAAAATCTGCCCACTGAGGGAATACCCTCCCCCGCTTTACCCCACGTCCAATGACGAGCGCGTGAACCCCGGCGCACCGCCGGGCAACAAACAAGCGCTTCTCCTTCAAAGGGATCACCGCCATGCGCCGCCTGCTCGTCGCGCTCTGCCTGCTCACAGCACCCCTGTGGGCCGCGCCCGCCTTCGCGCAGGGGCGCAGCCAGCTCGGGCCGCTCTGTACGACCGACACCACGCCGCCGGACCAGATGATCGATGCCTGCAACAAGATCGTCGCGCTGAAGGTGTTCAAAGGCGAGCAGCTCGCGACGATCTATTTCTGGCGCGCGGTGGGCTGGAACAAGAAGGGCGACTATTCGAAGGTGATCGCCGACACCACAGAGGCGATCCGGCTCCAGCCGAGCCAGGCGGTCTACAATCTCAGGGGATCGGCCTATTACGACAAGGGCGACTACGACATCGCGATCGCCGATTTCGACGATGCGCTGAAGCTCGGACCGCCTGATGGCACCATCTTCCACAATCGCGGCAATGCCTGGCGCGGAAAAGGCGACTACGCCAAAGCGATTGCCGACTACGATGCCACGATCAAGCTGCAGCCGAAATCGACGTTCTCGTTTCAGAACCGTGGCATCGCGAAGGAGGCGCTCGGCGAGCTCGACGGCGCGCTGGCCGACATCAACCGGGCGATCCGGCTCGACCCGACGCTGCCGCAGCCGCTGATCAACCGCACCGCGATCTGGCGCGTGCGGGGCGATCTCGATCGCGCCATCGCCGATGGCAGTGAGGCGATCCGGCTTGCGAAAGAGAAGCCGCCCGTCAACATCATGACGCCGCCGAACAGCGTGCTGATCTCCGGCTATATCCACCGCGCGCTGGCCTATGAGGCGAAGGGCGACTACGCCCATGCGCGCGACGACTACAAGGCGACGCTGGCGGTCGTGGCGTCCGATGCTGGCAGCAAGGCCAACCAGGCCACCGCCAAGGTGCGGCTGTCGCTGGTGACGGATGCGCTCACACCCATCCCGCACGATGCACCGTCACCGGTGACGCAGCCGGCCCCGCAGCAAACGGGCGCGGCGCCTGGGCCCTCGCCCGCCCCGGCGACGCCTGGCAAGCGCCTGGCACTGGTGATCGGCAACGGCGCCTATGCGCATGTGAAAGCGCTGCCCAATCCGGCCAACGATGCGCGCGCCGTCGCCAGGAGCCTGCGCAACATCGGCTTTACGGTGTCGGAGGGCATCGATCTCGACCGCGCAGCGATGCAGAAAGTGACGCGCGACTTCCTGCGCGAGGCGGCGCGGGCGCAGGTCGCGTTGGTCTACTATGCCGGCCACGGCGTGCAGGTCGACGGCCGCAACTATCTCATTCCCGTCGACGTCGAACTCAAGCCGGGCGCGGGCATGACTGAGGCGATGATCGATATGGACACGATCATGGCCGGCCTCGACGACCAGGTCCGCACCAACATTCTGATCTTCGATGCCTGCCGCAACAATCCGATGGCGCAGCAGGTCGCAGCCGCCGGCACCAACCGAGGCATCGAGGGCGCTTCGGGCCTCGCAGCGCTAACGAGCCTGGGCGCCGGCGCAACGCTGGGCGCGGGCACGCTGATCGCGTTCGCCACCGCGCCGGGCCAGGTCGCGCTCGATGGCGAAGGCGCCAACTCGCCGTTCTCCGCCGCCCTCTCCCGCCATCTCGGCACGCCGGGGCTGGAGGTGCAGCAGATGCTGACGCGGGTGCGGGCGGAGGTGGTCTCGAGCACGAAGAACAAGCAGGTGCCGTGGTCGAACTCCTCGCTGCTGGGCGAGGTCTATCTGGCGGCGCAGTGAGGGCGGGTTTGCGGACTGGTTTTGAATACCCCGCTGTTCGCCCAACACTCAGGTGTCATCGCCCGGCGTGACCGGGCGATCCAGTACTCCGGGGCAGTTGTGGTTGAATCGATGGGCCGCGGCGTACTGGATTCCCCGCTTTCGCGGGGAATGACAGTGAGTGAGTGGTGAAGCCTCGCCGCCACTCACGCGCCGGACCGCGTGAGCTCAATTGCCCCACACTTCGTTCGCGATCTCGACCGCGAGGCCGAGCTTGGCCCACTGCTCTTCCTCGGAGAGGATGTTGCCTTCCTCGGTCGAGGCAAAGCCGCACTGCGGGGACAGCGCGAGCTGCTCCAGCGGCGCGAATTTGGCGGCCTCTTCGAGACGACGCTTGATGTCATCCTTTTTCTCGAGCTCGCCGAACTTCGAGGTGATGACGCCGACCACGACGACCTTGTTGCCCTTGGGCAGGAAGCGCAGCGGCTCGAAGCCGCCGGCGCGGTCAGAATCGTATTCGAGGAAGTAGCCGTCATAATTGGTGCCGGCGAGCATGGTCTCGGCCACGGGCTCGTAGCCGCCCGAAGAAATCCAGGTCGAGCGGAAATTGCCGCGGCAGACATGCGTCGTCACCACCATGTCGGCCGGCTTCTCGGCAAGCGCGTAGTTGATGACGCGCGCATAGATCTGCTGGAGACCCTCGGGATTGTCGCCGCGCTCGCGCGCCTTCTGCAACTCGTCCTGCGAGCAGAGATAGGCCCACACCGTGTCGTCGAACTGGAGATAGCGGCAGCCGGCGTCGTAGAAAGCCTTCACAGCCTTGCGGTAGGTCTTGCCGAGGTCTTCGTAGAAGGCGTCGAGATCGGGATAGACGTCCTTGGAGATCGCCTTGCGGCCGCCGCGGAAGTGCAGCACGGCCGGCGAGGGAATCGTCATCTTGGCGGTGACGTGGGCCTGGTCGGCGGACTTCTTCAGGAAGCGGAAGTGATCCAGCATCGGATGGTCGTCGGGGAAATCGAGCTTGCCGATCACGCGGACCGCGTCATGCCGCGTCTCGACACCCGCGAACTGGATGCCCGTGTCCGGATGAAACATTTCGCAGCCGGTGAGCTTGGCCAGGAAATCGAAATGCCACCAGGAGCGGCGGAATTCGCCGTCGGTCGCGAGCTTCAAGCCGATCGAGGCCTGCTTGTGCACGACCTTCTCGATCTCCATGTCCTCGATCTTGCGCAGATCGTCGGCCGAGATCTCGCCCTTCTCGAGCCTGACGCGGGCTTCCTTGATCTTCGCGGGACGCAAGAGGCTGCCGACCTCGTCGGCGCGGAAGGGGGCTTTGGTTCGCTGCATTTTCTACTCCCAGAATATTTTAGTGGGCCGCCGCCCCTGCGACGCCGAGGTGGCGCTCGAGGACCGACGGGTCGGCCTTCAGCGCGGCGCTCGGGGCGTCGTGGACGATCGTTCCGCGCTCCAATATCACAACACGGTCGGCGAGCCCCAGAATCTTTTGCGCGTTCTGCTCGACGATGATCGAGCAGATGCCGCCCGCCCGGGTGATGGTGCCGATCGCCTTCAGCAGCTCCTCGACGATGATGGGGGCGAGGCCCTCCGTCGGCTCGTCCAGCAGCAGGACCTTCGGGTTGAGGGTCAGCGCCCGGCCGATCGCCAGCATCTGCTGCTCGCCGCCGGAGAGCTGGTTGCCAAAATTGCTCCGCCGCTCCTTCAGCCGCGGGAACATCTCGTAGACCCTCTCGACCGTCCAGGGGCCGGGCTGCGCCACCGCGGTCATGTTCTCTTCCACCGTCAGCGAGCGGAAGATGTTGCGCTCCTGCGGCACCCAGCCAATGCCGGCCCGCGCCCGCTGATCGGGCCGCAAGCTCGTGACATCGGTCCCGGCCAGCGCGACCGAGCCGGAGAAGCGGCGGGTGACACCGACGATGGAGTTGATCAGCGTGGTCTTGCCGGTCCCGTTGCGGCCCAGCAGCGCAAGCACCTGTCCCTCGGCGAGGCACAGGGACATGTTGGGCAGCACCACCGCCTCGCCATAGCCGGCGCGCAGGGCGTCGATCGCGAGCAGGTCAGACATTGACCGCCTCCTCGCCGAGATAGACGGCCTTGACCTGCGGGTCGCGCGCGACCATTTCGGGCGGCCCCTCGGTGAGCAGAGCGCCCGAGACCAGGACCGAGATGCGATCGGCGAAGGAAAAGACGAGGTCCATGTCGTGCTCGATCAGCAGCACGGTGACGTCGCGCGGCAGGCTGCCGACGACCGCGAGAATGTCGTGGCGTTCGCTCTCGGGCACGCCGGCGGCGGGCTCGTCGAGCAGCAGCACCCGCGGCTTGGCAGCGATCGCGACCGCGATCTCGAGCAGGCGCTGCTTGCCGTAAGGCAGCGTCACGGTCTCTTCGTTCATGACGTCGAGCAGATGGAAGCGCCTCAGGAGATCGGCGATCTCGCCATTGACGTCGCTCCGCGTGCCCATCCGCCGCCACCAGTCGCCGCCATGGCCGAGGCGCTCGGAGACGGCGAGGCCGATGGTCTCGAGCGGGGTCAGGTCGGGATAGAGCTGGTTGATCTGGAAGGTGCGCGACAGGCCGCGCAGCACGCGCTTGTGCACGGGCAGATCGGCAATGTCCTGGCCTTCGAGCAGGATCCGGCCCGAGTTCGGCTTGAGCACGCCGGTGAGCTGGTTGATGACCGTGGTCTTGCCGGCGCCGTTCGGGCCGATCAGCGCGTGGCGGGCGCCCTGCTCGATCTTGAGCGACAGGTCCCGCGTCACGCGCAGGCCGCCGAACTGCTTTTCGAGGTTCTGGGTTTCGAGCGCGATGGTCATGCGTCGCTCTCCGGCACGGCAACGACGGCCTTGCGTCCGGCAACCTGCTTGATGACCAGGTTCGGCACGTACAGCACCCAGCGATGCAGGCGCTGGCGGCCGACCAGCACGATCACGACCAGCACCAGACCGATCCAGAACTGCCAATATTGCGGGGTGATGGTGGAGAACAATTCCTGGAGCATGCGGAAGATGACCGCGCCGACCAGCCCGCCATAGAGATAGCCGGTCCCGCCGATGACGAGCACCAGCATCAAATCGGCCGAACGCTCGAAGGCGAACACGTCGAGCGAGGCGATCGCTGTGGTCTGGGTGAACAGCGCGCCCGCGATGCCGGCATAGAACGCCGCGAGCGTGTAGATCGCGATCAGGCGGCGGTCGACGGGGATGCCGATGGCAGCAGCGCGCAGCGGATTGTTCTTGATCGCGCGCAGCGACAGGCCGAACGGCGAATGCACGACGCGGCGGGCGAACAGGAACAACAGGAACAGCACCGCCAGCGAGTAGAAGAAGCCGGTCTTGCCGAACATGTCGAACGGGATCTCGCCGAAGATCGGCTGCATCTCGATGCCCTGAAGGCCGTCGGTGCCGCCCGTGATGTTGGAGAAGCGCTCAGCGAGTGCCTCCAGCAGCAGCGCGATGCCGAGCGTGACCATCAGCCGGGTCAGATCGACGCCGCGGATCACCAGGAAGCTGGTGGCGAAACCCAGCACCATCGCGGCAAGGCCGGCTACGATCAGCGCGAGCACGGGCTCGTTGATGATCCCATGCAAGGCGAGAAGCCCCGCGGCGTAGGCGCCGACGCCGAAGAAGGCGGCGTGGCCGAGCGAGACGATGCCGGCATAACCGAGGATGAGATCGAGCGACATCGCAAACAGCGCCAGCCGCAGGATGTCGGTCATGATCAGATAGCGCGTGGGGAATGCGAAGCCGCAGGCCAGCACGACCAGCCAGAAGGCGACTTCGCCATAGTGCCAGCGCGCCTGGCGCTGGGCGTGATAACCGACGTCGGAGGAAGCGCTCATCGGCGGCCTCAACGCGCGGCCGTGCGGCCGAACAGGCCGTTCGGGCGCCAGATCAGGATCACGATCATCATGGTGTAGATCACGAAGGGGCCCATCTTCGGCACGTAATATTTGCCGGCGACGTCGCCGATGCCGAGCAGGAGCGAGGCCAGGAACGGCCCGGTGATCGAGGACGAGCCGCCGACGGTGACCACGATCAGGAAGTAGATCATGAACTTCAGCGGGAAATACGGATCGAGGCCGAGGATCTCGGCGCTCAGCGCGCCGCCGAGACCGGCGAGCCCGCAACCGAAAGCGAAGGTGAAGGCGAACACCTGCGGCACGTTGATGCCGAGGCCGCTCGCGGCACGGGGATCATCGACCGCGGCGCGCAGCCGGCTGCCGAACCGGGTCTTGGCCAGCACCATCTGGAGAGCAATGGTGAGCAGGCCGCAGATCACGATGATCATCAACCGGTAGCGGCCGATGCCGACGCCGAACACGTCGAATTGGCCCTGGAGCGCAGCCGGCAAATTGATGAAGACGCGCGACGACCCCTGGATGTAGTCGACGGCCGCGACCGACATGAACGTCAGACCGATCGTGAACAGCACCTGGTCGAGATGGCTGCGCGCATAGAGATGGCGGTAGAGCGTTCGCTCGAGCACGATGCCGATCGCAGCCGACGAGACGAAGGCGAGCGGCAGTGCGGCGAAGAACGGCCAGCCCATCCGGTTGACCAGGACCATGCAGACATAGCCGCCGGCCATGGCGAAGGCGCCGTGGGCAAGATTGACGAAGTTCATCAGGCCGAGCGTGACCGCAAGCCCGCAAGCGAGCACGAACAGCAGCATGCCGTAGGCAACGCCATCGAACAGGTTGGTGAGGATAGAGGTCATCGGAAGCGGGTGAACCCTGGTAATCACTCGTCATTCCGGGGCAGCGCGCAGCGCTGAACCCGGAATCCATTTCCATCACGTCGAGATCCCCGATGCGCGCTAAGCGCGCTCGGGGATGACGCGCTTTCGCGCGTCACTTCTTGGTCTTGCCGAGATCCTTGACGGCTTCGAAGGTCGCGAACTCGACATTGTAGAGCTCGCCGTCGACCTTCTCGACCTTGCGGATGTAGATGTTCTGCACGATGTCGCGGGTCTCGGGGTCGATCGAGATCGGGCCCCGCGGGCTTTCCCATTTCTGGCCCTTCATGGCTTCGACCAGCTTGGTGCCGTCGGTGTCGCCATTGGTCTTCTTCAGCGCCTCGTAGATGAGGTGGATGCCGTCATAGCCGCTTACCGCCATGAAGCCCGGACGGGTGCCGTAGGCCTTCTTGTAGGCTGCGACGAAATCCTTGTTCATCTGCGAGGGATGCGCCGCGGAATACAGATGCGCGGTGACCGTGCCGAGCACGGCATCGCCCATGTTGTTGAGCAGGTCGTCGTCGGTGACGTCGCCCGGTCCGATCACCTTGATGCCGGCCTTGTCGAGGCCACGCTCGGCATATTGCTTCATGAAGTTGCCACCCTGGCCGGCCGGCACGAAAACGAAGATCGCGTCGGGCTTGGCGTCCTTCATGCGCTGGAGGAACGGCGCGAAATCGGGATTTGCGAGCGGCGTCTTCACCTCTTCGACCACCTCACCGCCGCCGGCGGTGAAATTCTGCTTGAAGAAGTTCAGCGCGTCGTTGCCCGGCGCGTAGTCGGAGGTGAGCGTCGCCACCTTCTTGATGCCGTTCTTCACCGCCCAGTCGGCGATGATGGTCGAGGACTGCGCCAGCGTGAAGCTGGTGCGCACGATGTAGGGCGAGCGCTCGGTGATGATGGAAGTGCCGGCCGCCATCACGACTTCCGGGATCTTGGCCTGGGTTGCGAGCGGCGCGGCCGCGAGCGCTGCCGGGGTCACGCCGAAGCCGGCGATGAAATTGACCTTGTCGTTGACGATCAGCTCCTGCGCGGCCGTCTTGGTCTTGTCCGGAATCGCGGCGTCGTCCTTGAGGATGATCTCGATCTTCTTGCCGGCGACGGTGTCGCCCTTCTGCTGCATGTAGAGCTTGATCGCATTCTCGATCTGCTTGCCGGTCGAGGCCTGGCCGCCGGTCATCGGCAGGATCAGGCCGACCTTGACGGTATCCTCGGCCTTGGCCGGCACGATGGCCGCGAGGCCGGCGATGGCGGCCGCTGCTGCGGTCCAAGAGACCTTATAAGAAAACGTCTTCCGTTCGAACATCAGATGTCCCTCCCCTTCAATCCTGACCTCTTGTGCGCCGGACCGAGTGCCCGGTCCTTGGCTCAACCTTGGCTCACGCACGCGCGATGTCGCGCCACATGGCGTCTTTCGCGCCCTTATTGTCAATCGGACGTTTGGCGACCATTCGGCGCAAGCCGCGCGTCCCGATTGCCGACGACGGGAGCGATGCCGTGGTTACGTCGGGGTAACCCGAGCATCCCCATCCCGGCCGCTCCTATTTGTACGATTGTACAAATAAAATGGACCTGTCAACGAAAAAGCCCCGCCGCCGACCAAGCCAGTTTCTCGCGAGCCCCTTGCCACAGTCTAGAAAGCGACCGGGCGCGTGGATGGAGGATTTCGTCTTTCTTTTGCAGAATGCGGACACCGGCGAGGTTTCGGTTCAACGCAAATCGGTAACTAATTACCTATCTCGAATAAGTCTATTTTACCTTGTTGAAGACTACTCTTCCCGCGCCAGCCTAACCCGGCGTCCAACCTGACCGAATTCGCGCGCGCACAATGCTCAAGCCCTTCCGCTCCGTCCTCACCCTCGTTGCGCTCGCCGCGGGGCTGTCCGGCTGCGGCACCGTCAACGAAAAGCTGTCCGCCGGCATGGGCGACTACGTCCCGCAATGGGCCGGCGGCCTGCCGGCCGACGCACCGCCGCGGCCCGGCACGCCGCAATACGACGCCTACATGAAGGAGCGCGAACGCAAGCGGCTGCTGCCGGCGGCGGATCGCGAGAAGGAAGAGCAGGCGCAGAAGGGTGCGACGGGCTCCACGTCGGGCGGCGCGGTGCGCTAGGGGAGCGAATGGCGAATAGGGAGTGGCGAATATCGCCACCCTCTCCATTCGCTACTCGCCACTCACTATTCGCTAATCCATGAACACCACGGTCTTGCGGCCGTTGAGGATGACGCGGTCGTCGAGGTGGTAGCGGATCGCGCGGGCCAGCACGCGCCGCTCGATATCGCGGCCCTTGCGGACGAGATCCTCCGGAGTGTCGCGGTGGCTGATGCGCTCGACGTCCTGATCAACGATCGGGCCTTCGTCGAGGTCGCGCGTGACGTAATGGGCGGTGGCGCCGATCAGCTTGACGCCGCGCTCATGGGCCTGGTGATAGGGCTTTGCGCCCTTGAAGCCCGGCAGGAACGAGTGGTGGATGTTGATGCAGCGGCCGGAAAGCTTGGCAGAAAGATCATCCGACAGGATCTGCATGTAGCGGGCGAGCACGACGAGATCGGTGCCCGTCTCGGCGACGAGATCGAGGATCTGCGCCTCCTGCTCGCGCTTGGTCTCCTTGGTGACAGGCAGATGGTGGAACGGGATGCCGCCGAAATCGAGCCCGGCATAGACCTCGCGCGGATGGTTGGAGACGATTGCGGTCGGGACCATCGGCAGCTCGCCGGTGCGCCAGCGATAAAGGATGTCAACCAGGCAATGGTCGGATTTCGACACCAGCAGCATCACCTTGCGATGCGCGGCACGGTCGCGCATCTGCCACTCCATGCCGAAACGCTCCGCGATCGCGGCAAAGCCGGTCTGGAGCGCCGACAGCTCCACGGCGAGATCGGCCGCGGTGAACACCACGCGCATGAAGAACTTCTTGGTCTCGACGTCGTCGAACTGCTGGGCATCGAGAATGTTCTGTCCGTTGTGGGCCAGAAAGGTCGACACCGCCGAGACGATGCCGGGACGATCCGGACAGGACAGGGTCAGGACATATTGATGATCGGGCATGGCTCTTGATGAAGGTTTGGGCAGCGACTGCGGAACGACCCGCGATTTGCGCCCTGCTCTATCACCGACCCCGCCCTCGCGCCAATCCCAAGACTTGATCCCAAGACTTGCTTCTACATAAAGCGCGGAGTCAGGATGAACGGACCATTGAAATTTACCACCGGAGCACACCCATGGCCGACCGCTTGAACGGCTACCGCATCCTGATCCTGGAGACGCGCGAGGAGGCGCAGTTCTCAAAGCTTCTGGCGGAGCAAGGCGCCGATGTCGTGCAGTGCCCGATGTTCACCATTCACGACGCGCCCGATTCCGCCCCGGTCGAGGCCTGGATCCGCCGCGCCATCGACCAGCCCTTTGACGATCTCGTGCTGATGACGGGCGAAGGCCTGCGGCGGATCATGAAGCTCGCGCGGAGCCGTGGTCTCGACCAGGCTCTGGTCGCAGCCCTCGCCAAATCGCGAAAATTCACCCGCGGCCCGAAGCCCGGCAAGGCGTTGCGCGAGATCTCCCTCGATGCGCAGCAGACCACGGAGAAGCCGACCACCGAGGGCGTGATCGAAATGCTGGGCAGGCTCGACTTGAACGGGCGACGCGTCGGCCTTCAGCTTTATCCGGACAAGGACCACAGCGTACTGACCGGCGCACTTGCCGCGCAAGGCGCCGATGTCGATACCGTGCTGCCTTATGCCTACGATTCCAAGGCAGCGGATGCCAACATCGTCGCCGCCATCGACGAGATGGCCGAGGGGCGGATCGATTCCATCGCGCTGACCAATCTTGGCCAGGTCCGCCGCCTCGTAGAAGCCGCGAACGCACACGGCAGTGAGGCGAAGTTGCGCGCAGGCTTGGAGCGGACGCTGATTGCGTCAGTGGGCCCTGCGGTGTCGGGAGAGCTCGCCGCGCATGGCCTGCGCACGGACATCGCACCGGCGGAAGACCACTATTTCATGCGCCCGCTGATCTCGGCGATGGCGGCGGCGCTCGCCGAGAAGCGGCCGAAGGTGGCGGGTTAATCACCAGGCGCCGATGCCTAGCTTGCCACCTGCGAGGCGGCCGACATCAACTCCTGAGGGCTCGGAGCCCCGAACATGCGGTGGCCGCCTTCAGGAACCTCGGTAAAGGTCCAGCGCACGATCCCCTCGCGATCAAGCAGGAACTGGCCGAACAGCTGGCCCTGGCCGGTTGCCGCCATGCGCTGATCGGCCTCCATCATCTCGTAACCGTCCTTGTTGTTGAGGTACTCGGAAGCCGCCAACCGATTCATCGGCCCCGACGTTTCGCCGGGCACATCCACCTGCATGCTCTTGACGACGTCCATACCGACCTTGCGCGGCCACTCGGTCTCGTTCTCCGTAAATTCGATATTGGGCAGGCCGAACGCGCGGTGCGAGACCCGCTCGGGGTCGGACGCGGCGAGCAGATTGGGCAAGGGATGATAGCGGAAGTAGAGCCGCGCGCGCTCGATGGGCGTATTCACGACCGTGAGACTTTCGACGCCCTTGTCGCGCAGCGCTGCGTCAAGTTGCGCCTGTGCCGCGATATGGCGCCGACAGAACGGGCAGTGCAGCCCTCGAAACAAGCCGATCAATATCGGACTATGCCCGCGAAAATCCTGGAGCGCGATCGTTCCATCGCGTGTGATGGCATCCAGCACGATGTTCGGTGCGCGATCACCCGGTTGAAGCGGCCCGTCGACATGAAGTTCTGACATGGTTGAACTCCTTCATATGACCTAGTCAAGAAATGGCAGTACGATCAGCCCGGCGGGATCGAGCCCGTGGCGGGTGCAGACATCATGGGCCAGCGCGAAATATCGGTCGGCCTCGGGCATGTCGCCTCGATCAAGGCTCAGCGTGGCGAGACCATCATAGCATGGAAAGAGCTGCTGCGGTTCGCCGGTTTCGTTCGCCACCTCGATTGCCTCATTGTAGCAGAGGGCGGCCAGATCGGGGCGGAAATGGCATTGATGGATTTGCCCGAGCACGATCAAGGGCACGGAGAGATGCTCGCGCTGATCGAGCGCACGGTCGATTTCGATCGCCCTTTCGGCAGCCGGCACCCCTTCCTCGGTGCATCTGTCCGTGAAGGTGCAACAGGCAACGGCAAAATTGGCAAGGAGGCGCGCCTGGAAGCCGAGATCCCCGATCCGGCGCGCGACATCGAGTCCACGCCGGCAGACCTCCATGGCTTTCGCCGGGTCGACAATCGTGTAGAGCACACTGAGATTGGTGTAGCTGCGGCAGGCGACGTTGAGGAGGCCGGCGGTTTCGGCGGCTGCTACGCTTTGCTCCACTTCGCGCACCGCCTCCTCGTGTCGTCCAAGCCGCGCCAGCGCAACGCCCTTGGTGTTGAGGGCCTCCGCAATGGCACGTGCCGCCTCGAGCCCGGCCTGCTCGTCCGCGTCCACCGGTGCGGACCGTGCATAGCCGAGCGCCTCGTCTGCCCATCTTGCGGCGGCGACGTGATCGCCGGTCCGAAACGCGAGACGGCCGCGCTCCTGCAGGAGATGCGCCCACTCGATGGGCGCGTCGGTCCCTCCAAGGAGGTTGGCCGCCTCGGCGTAATGCGTCTCAGCCTTGATCCGCTTGCCGGCGTCCCACAGCAATCGGCCAAGCTTGCGAAGAATTCGTGCTTCGCCGATCACGTCCTGTAAGGCGCGGTGCCCCTCCAACGCGCTCTGATAGTGCTCCTCGGCCGTGTTCCGGCGGCCAGCCGCGCCACAGAGGTTCGCAATCCGCTCGTACAGGACCAGACGTTCCGGCTCCCGTTCACCGCCGGTCAACAGCACGGCGAGGGCCTGTTGGTAGAGACGGATGGCATCGTCGTTGGCATAGCTGGCGCGTGCGCGATCGCCGGCCGCGCGTAGATAGCGCGCGCCTTTCGGCTTGCTCGCGCTCAGACTGAAGTGATGTCCGAGCCGTATGAGATCTTCGAGGCGCTCGGGCTCATGGCCATAGAGCCTCTCGAGCACCCCGCCAATCCGTCCATGAAGCTCGATCCGGCGCTGCAGAAGCAGGTTTTGATAGATCACGTCCTGAAGCATGGTTTGCGTGAAGCGGTAGGTCCGCAGCGAAATCGAGTTCGCGCCCGCGATCTCCTCGATGATCTCCGCGTCGCACAGAAGCTCGAGCCCAGCTTCAACCCTCGCCGGCTCGGTTGCCGCCGCACCGAGAGCAGCCGCATCAAAACGCGGGCCGATCACGGCGGCTTCCTGTGCCAGGCGGCGCACCTGATGCGGCAACCGGTCGAGACGCGCCAGCAACAACGCCTGAATGCTTGCCGGAATATCGGCGGAGGCTTCATCCGATTTCATCCGCCACTGCGCGCCGTCGCGCTCCAGGGTGCCGGCTTCGATGAGGCCGCGTATGATCTCCTCGAGGAAAAGCGGATTGCCGCCGGCGCGATCGAGGATTCGACCGAACAGGCCTCCCGGCGGTTCACGCCAACCGTGACTGAAATAGGCCGCGAGCAGCTCTTGTCCGTCGGCGTCGCCAAGCGGGGGCAGCCGAAGCGTCGTGTGGCTGATCCTGCTCGAACCGAACTGATCCAGCTCCAGCATCGGCCGATGCGTAAACAGCAGCATCAGCCGCGTCCGCTCCAGTCGGTCCATCAGGAACCGCAACGCTTCAAGCGACACCGCGTCGGCCCAGTGCAGATCCTCGACGATGATCAACAGTGGCGACAGTGCCAGGCGGCGTTCGAAGACGGTGCGTATCGCGAAAAATATCTGCCGACGGAGCTGTTCGGGCTCGACATGCCTGAGCACGGCGTTGGGGTCGCCGAGGCCGAGCACGTGCAGATAGAGGGGCATCAGGCGGTCGGCCTCGTCGGTCGCGAGGCCAAGCTCCGACAGCGCGGCGGCGACCTTCGCCTCCGCCTCCGCGGCGCCCGCCTTCTGCGCGATGCCATAGGCGCTGCGCAGCACGGCGGCGAGAGTGCCGTAGGATTGTTCGCCGAGCGGCGAGCACGCCGCCTGCCGGATCGCCACGCCGGCGAATCGATCTTGGTCGCGGATGCGCGCGACGAATTCGCCGACCAGGCGCGTTTTCCCGATGCCGGCTTCGCCGACCAGCCGCACCAGTTGAGCCGCGCCGCCGCACGCGCGATCAAGGCTGCCGATCATGCGCGCAAGCTCGGCGTCGCGCCCGATCAACGGCGCATTGAGGCCCAGCGTGTCGAGACCGCGCGCCGCACGGGGCGTGTCGAGCGGCTCCTTCAGACGGTGGACCAGCACGCTGCCCATCTTGCCCTTGAGCGAGACCTCGCCAAGCGAGTCATAGGAGAACGCATGCCGCGTCAGACGGTGGGTCAACGGCCCGACCAGCACCTCGCCCGGAGCCGCCATCGATTGTAGTCGCTGGGCGGTATTCACCGTGTCACCGGTCACCGAATAGGATTTGGAAACACCCGCACCGAGCCCGCCCGCGACGACGTGCCCGGTGTTGATGCCGACATGGAGCAGCAGCGGCGAACCGGCATACGCCTTCGCGCGTTCGCTGAGGCGCGCCGTCCGGCCGATCATGTCGAGGGCAGCGCGTACCGCCCGCTCCGGGTCGTCCTCGTGCGCCGCCGGGGCACCAAACAGAGCCAGCAGCGCATCGCCGATGAATTTGTCCACGAAGCCGCCAAAGCTTTGCACCGCGGCCGTCAACTCCTCGAACAATTCGTTTTGAAGCGTCTGCATGACCTCGGGGTCGAGCCGCTCGCTCATCGCAGTGAAGCCGCTGAGGTCGGCAAACAGCACGGTGATGGTGCGGCGGTTCGCCTCGCTGTCGATCTGGTCCGACGGAAGTCGAAATGCGGCTTGAGCCTCCTCCGCCGGCACGAGCGGCGGAGACGAGGACCGGATCGGGAGCGTCGTCGGGCTCGTCCGCGCCGATGCCTGCCCGCCTGTGAGGACCTCAGAGACGAAGGCACCGCATTTCGGGCAATAGGCGAAATCCGGCGCGCATGGAAAACCGCAGCCGGGGCACGCGTTCGGCTGCTTCGTGCCGCACTTCGGGCAGAAGGCAAAGCCGCTCTGGACCTCTAAACCACAGCAAGAGCAGTTCATGGGTCAAGACCTCGCGGAAGCCGCGACGGCGCGATCTGCTGGACCCGTCCGGATGGGTCCAGGACGCAGACCAGAATGGGCTCTGCGCGCCGGAAGAGCAAGCGGCGGCTAGTCTACCTCTCCGTATCGGCTGGGCAACGAAGCGATGCTGCGGGCGCACTCGCGCACCGCACGTCGTCGGCAAGCATGGCGGCATGCGGTAGCGCCAATTGACAGGGGCATGGCCGGGGCTACCCTGCCGAACAGAAGAACAAAAATAAGGGGGAATCGCCGTGAAACCCGTCATCGCATCTTGAGCACATCCGCACGACCTTCCGCACTCGCGCCATTCCGCATCCGCAACTATCGCTTCCAGTGGCCGTCCGATCTGCTCACCTCGTGGGCGTTCGAAGTGGAGACGCTGGTGCTCGGCTGGTACATCATGGTCGAGACGGGCTCCGTGCTGCTGCTCACCGTGCTTGCGTCGCTGCAGTTCGTCGGGACCTTGGTCGCGCCGGTGCTCGGCATGATCGGCGACCGGATGGGTCATCGCGATCTCCTGGTCGTGATGCGCCTGGCCTATACGGCGCTCTCGTCGACCATCATGGTTCTGGCGCTGACCGGTCATTTGTCGCCGCTGAGCGTGATGATCATCGTCGCGCTCATGGGCCTGATCCGCCCCTCGGATCTCGGCGTTCGCGGCGCGCTGCTTGCCGAGATCATGCCGGCCGAGCAACTGGTGGGCGCCATCAGCGTTGCGCGCACGACCCAGGACAGCGCCCGCATCGCCGGAGCGTTGACGGGTGCAGGCCTGTTCGCCGTCCTCGGCATCGGGCTCGTTTACGTGGCGATCGCCTGTCTGTATCTCGCGGCTGCACTTCTCATGCTCTGCCTGACCCGGCCGAAAAGGACCGTCACGACGAGCGATCTTCCGGCGAACAGCCACGCGGTTTCGCGATTGCTGGGCGACCTCAAGGAAGGGATCGTCTATGCCTGGAACGGCCCGGGAATGCGCGCGGCGCTGTGCGTCGCCTTTCTGGCCAATCTCACCGCCTTTCCCTTCACCGGCGGACTATTGCCCTACATCGCGCGGGACATCTTTCATACCGACCAGACCGGCCTCGGCTATCTCTCGGCGAGCTTCGCCGTGGGCTCGCTGATCGGCTCCATCACGCTCAGCCTGGTCAGCGGACTGCGCATTGCCCGGCTTCTCATCGGCGCGACGCTGGCCTGGTACGCCATGCTGCTGGTGTTCGTCGAGATCAGGACCATGCCGGTGGCGATGGCCTGCCTCGTTCTCGCCGGCATCGCCCAGAGCATGTCGATGATATCAGCTGCCGTGATCCTGATGCGGACGGCGAGCGCGCACCTGCGCGGCCGCGTGATGGGCGTCCGCATGATGGTGATCTACGGCCTGCCGCTCGGATTGCTCGCGGCCGGCAGCCTGATCGACATCATCGGCTACTCCGCGACGGGTTCGCTCTATGCCGTCGCGGGCTTCATCGCGATGCTGGCGATCGCGGTCCGCTGGCGCGCCGACCTCTGGCCGGTCCACGCCCCCGCAAACGCGCGCTAGGGCCTGTCCTCATCTGTGGACGCCCCGCCAGATGCAAGCGGTTTTTGAGGAAGATTGGCACGTAGTCGGATGCTGCCATCTGTCC
>NZ_JCAMOP010000033.1:0-103930 GCF_059512345.1 Bradyrhizobium sp. Unk1 | reverse complement strand
GATGGCAGCATCCGACTACGTGCCAATCTTCCTCAAAAACCGCTTGCATCTGGCGGGGCGTCCACAGATGAGTACGCGCTAATCCCCGTAGCCACGCAGCCGCTCGACATCGAGAATGGTGACGCCGCCATATTCGAGCCGCAGCAGCCCCTCCTTCTCCAGCCGGTTCAGCGCGCGGTTGGCGTTCTGCCGGGACATGCCGGAGAGCGCCCCGATCTCCTCCTGGGTGATCTCCAGATGCGCGGTGGATTCGGGATAGAGGATCGGATTGAACAGCGAGGCGATGCTGCGCGCGAGGCGTGCGGTGGCATCCAGCGTGCGGTTGACCTCGAGCATGCCGATGAACTGGCCGAGCCGCTCGTTGAGCTGGCGCACCAGGAAGCGGTTGAAGCCGACGCTGTTCTCGAACAGCCACATGAAGGCGCTGCGTTCCATCAGCGCGACGCGGCTGTCGCGCAGCGCGACCACGTCGTAGCGGCGCGGCTCGTTCTTGAGCACGCTGCCCTCGCCGAACCAGGCTCCGGCCGTCAGCCCCGCAAGGCTCGTCTCCTTGCCGTCGCGCGAGACCCCGCCCATCCGTGCCAGGCCGCTCACCATGCCCGCCCAATAGCTGAACGTATCGCCGCGCATGAACACGGTCTCGCCGGTGCGGTAGGACCGTTCCGTGATTCCGGTACGGGCGACCTCGATCTCCGCGTCCGTGAGCTCGCGCGACCAGGCCGCGATCCGCTTCAGTTGATCCTCTGAAATCATGATGCCGAAGCCAGCCGCACCGTTCGCTACCCAATCTCTCTGTTGCACTGCAACACGATCGCTTCGACCACCATCCGACGAAAGATGAAGGCCACTCCCGCCCGAAAAAACTTTGTCGCAGAATTGTCAGGCCGGAGACATTTCAAAATAGCGCTTTCCCCTATTGAGGACCACCTTGGGCGATGCGGCTTTTGATCCCGATCGGGAGCAAGAGTGGCGCGGCGCCGGTCGAGACCAATAGCTGCATGGCCTCACCGGCACGGCCGTACTAGGATCGCCCGACAGGAACGGACGAAGAGCGCCGCTGAATGCGCCATCACCGGGAGGGATTTGTTTGGTGGCTACCAGTCTCGAAGTGCGCGGCGTGTCCTTGCGATTCGGCGGCGTCCGTGCGCTGACCGATGTCAGCTTTGCCATCAATGACGGCGAGCTGTTCTCGATCATCGGCCCCAACGGCGCCGGCAAGACTTCGATCGTGAATTGTATTTCCGGTCGCTACAAGCCGACCGAGGGCCAGCTGTTCTACCGGGGCCGCGACATCACAGGGCTGACGCCGAACGCGCGCCCCACGCTCGGCATCGGCCGCACCTTCCAGAATCTGGCCCTGTTCCACCACATGAGCGTGCTCGACAACATCATGGTCGGGCGCCATCACCTCCTGAAGAACAATTTCCTCACGGGATCGCTGTACTGGCTCACCGGCGCGCGCAAGGAAGAACTCGAGCACCGCCGCAAGGTCGAGGAGATCATCGACTTCCTCGATCTCCAGTCGGTGCGAAAGGCGCAAGCCGGCACCCTCTCCTACGGCCTGCGCAAACGCGTCGAGCTCGCCCGTGCCATGGCGCTGGAGCCGCGCCTCATTCTCCTCGACGAGCCGATGGCCGGCATGAACTTCGAGGAGAAGGAGGACATGGCCCGCTACATCGTCGACCTCAACGAGGAGTTCGGGATGACGGTGGTGATGATCGAGCACGACATGGGCGTGGTGATGGACATCTCCCACCGCGTCATGGTGCTCGATTTCGGCCGCAAGATCGCCGAGGGCGATCCGGCCGCCGTGCTCGCCGATCCCCACGTCAGGCGCGCCTATCTCGGCGAGGAGGACGAGGTGCTGGTCGATCCGGACGATGCTCCGCCGGCGCAGGAGAGTGCGGCATGATGGATTACGCGGGCCGCGTCGCGCAGGCCGACACCTATCCGAAGATGCTGCGGCTCAATGCCAGGGAGCACGGCAACGAGATCGCGTTGCGCGAAAAGGATCTCGGGCTCTGGCGCGTCTTCACCTGGAATGACTACCACACCCGCGTACGCGACTTTGCGCTCGGCCTCATCGAATTGGGCTTGGGGCGCGAGGACGTCATCGGCATCATCGGCGACAACCGGCCGGACTGGGTCGCGGCGGAAGTGGCGACCCACGCCATCGGTGGATTGAGCCTCGGCCTCTATCGCGACGTGCTGGACGAGGAAGCCTCCTACCTCCTCAACTATGGCGAGGCGCAGGTCGTTTTCGCCGAGGACGAAGAGCAGGTCGACAAGCTGCTCGTGCTTGCCGAGCGGGTCCCGCGGCTGAAGCACATCATCTATTCCGATCCGCGCGGCATGCGGAAATACGACGATCCCAGACTGATGTCGGCGGAAGCGTTCGCCGAACTCGGCCGCGGCCGCGCCACGCGTGAGCCGAAGCTCTACGATCGCCTCGTCGATGCCACCAAGGGCGAGGATGTCGCAATTCTCTGCACCACGTCGGGCACCACCTCGCACCCGAAGCTCGCCATGCTCGCCGCCGGCCGCGTGCTCGGCCATTGCGCGACCTATCTCGCCTTCGATCCGAAGGGGCCGGACGACGAATACGTCTCCGTGCTGCCGCTACCGTGGATCATGGAGCAGGTCTATGTGCTCGGCAAAGGCCTCTTGTGCCGGATGAAGATCAACTTCGTCGAAGAGCCTGATACGATGATGAACGATCTGCGCGAAATCGCGCCGACGTTCGTGCTGTTTGCGCCGCGCGTCTGGGAATCCATCGCCGCCGACGTCCGCGCCAAGGTGATGGACGCAACGCCTTTCAAGCAACGCCTGTTCGACGTCGGCATGAAAAGCGGCCTCGCCGCGCTCGCAGACGGCAAACGTTCGAGCTTTGCCGACGCAATCCTGTTCCGTGCGCTCCGCGATCGTCTCGGCTTTACCCGTCTGCGTTCAGCCGCGACCGGCGGCGCAGCGCTCGGCCCTGATACCTTCAAGTTCTTCCAGGCCATGGGCGTGCCGCTGCGCACGCTCTACGGCCAGACCGAACTGTTAGGGGCCTACACGCTGCATCCCGAGGGCAAGGTCGACCCCGACACGACAGGCGTGCCGATGGCCGACAGCGTGGAGATCCGCATCGACAATGCCGACGTCCACGGCGTCGGCGAGATCGTGGTGCGGCATCCCAACATGTTCCTCGGCTACTACAAGAACCCCGAGGCGAGCGTCGCCGACATCAAGGACGGCTGGATGCTGTCCGGTGACGCCGGCTACTTCAACGCGAACCGCCAGCTCGTCGTCATCGACCGCATCAAGGACCTGGCCGAGACCTCGCGCGGCGAGCGCTTCTCGCCGCAGTTCATCGAGAACAAGCTGAAGTTCTCGCCCTATATCGCCGAAGCCGTGGTGTTAGGGGCCGGCCGCGACACGCTCGCGGCGATGATCTGCATCCGTTACTCCATCATCTCGAAATGGGCGGAGAAGAGCCGCCTCTCGTTCACGACCTACAGCGACCTAGCTTCACGGCCGGAGGTCTACGCGCTACTCAAGAAGGAAGTCGAGACCGTCAACGCCACATTGCCGCCGGCGCAACGCATCTCGCGCTTCCTGCTGCTCTACAAGGAGCTGGACGCCGACGACGGCGAGCTCACCCGCACCCGAAAGGTGCGCCGCAGCGTCATCAACGAGAAATACGAAGGCATCATCAACGCGATCTACCGCGGCGACGCCGACATCCCCGTCGACACCGTGATCCGCTTCCAGGACGGCACCACGCAGCGCGTGCGAACGACGCTGCGCGTGGTGGATCTGGGCGGGCATGGGCATATGGCGGAGGCCGCGGAGTGAGCCTGCTTCGAACCGAGACCGCGATGCCGGCCGATGCGCCCTCTCCCCTTGAGGGAGAGGGCATCTCCGCCGTTCGCCACCCCCTCCCTCGGGTGAGGGGTCCTCTCTCCGCACCGTCGCTGCCGAGAGAACCCCTCACCCGGCTTCGCTTCGCGAAGCCACCCTCTCCCGCAGGGGGAGAGGGCGTACCGTCATCGCTTCTGCATTTTGCGCGGACATCGACATGAACACCGCCTTCCTCATCCAGCTCCTGGTCAACGGCCTCGTGGTCGGCACGCTCTATGGCGTGGTCGCGATGTCGTTCGTGCTGATCTACAAGGCGACGCAGGTCGTCAACTTCGCGCAAGGCGAACTGCTGCTGGTCGGCGCCTGGGTGTGCTGGGCGCTGCTTGCGAAGTACCAGGTGCCGTTCTGGATCGGCATGCCGATGACGCTGGTGTTCATGTTCGTATTCGGCATCGCGATCCAGGTGCTGATCCTGAGACCGATGATCGGTGAACCCATCATCTCGGTGATCATGGTGACGATCGGCCTCTCGACCGTGCTCCAGGCCACGCTGAAATGGATGTTCGGCGTCAACCCGCAACCGTTCCCGCGCGTGTTCGAGAGCCAGTCGGTCAGCCTGTTCGGGCTTCAGATCCAGACCGTCTATGTCATGAGCCTGGTGGTCTCGGTCGCGATGATGATCGGCATGGCCTGGTTCTTCCGCGCCTCCAAGTACGGCCTCGCCATGCGCGCCACCGCGTTCAACCAGCAGGTCGCGCAATCGCTCGGCATCTCCGTCAAGAGCGTGTTCGCGATGGCCTGGGCGATCTCCGCGACGGTGTCGGCGGTCGCGGGCGTGGTGGTCGCCGTCGTCAACGGCGTGTCCTCAGGCCTCGCCGCCTACGGCATCAAGGTGTTCCCGGCGGCGATCCTCGGCGGGCTCGATTCCGTCGGCGGCGCCGTGCTCGGCGGCATCATCATCGGCTTGCTCGAGAACATCGCACAGTATGTCGACAGCGAGTATCTGCACTGGGGCAATCTCTACGAGATCGCACCGTTCTACGTCCTCATCATCGTGCTGATGATCAAGCCCTACGGCCTGTTCGGCACCCACGACATCGAGCGGATCTGATCCATGGCCGGCCCTGCCCTCATCCCTGCTGGTGATTTCCGCACCTCCTACGCGGCGGACACCACGATCTTCCCGACGACGACCAGCCGCAACTTTGCGATCATCGGCGTGCTGTTGCTCTGCCTCGTGCCGCAATTCCTTGGCGGGTACTGGCTCAGCATCCTGATCCAGATCGGCATCTTCTCGATCGCGGCGCTCGGCCTCAACATCCTGGTCGGCTTCACCGGCCAGATCTCGATCGGTCATGCCGCCTTTTTCCTGCTTGGCGCCTTCACCTCGGCCTACATCTCCAACAAGGCGGCGATCCCGGTGTTCTTCGCGATCCCGCTCGCGGGCGTCGTCACCGCGCTGGTCGGGCTGATCTTCGGCATCCCGGCGGCGCGACTGAAGGGGCTCTACCTCGTCATCGCGACGCTGGCGGCGCAATACATCCTGCTCGACTTCTTCTCCCGCGCGGAGTGGTTCACCGGCGGCTCGGTGCCGGCCAGCGCCAATCCGTTCTCGATCTTCGGCTTCACCTTGCGCGGCGACAAGCAGTATTTCTACGTCGTGCTGGCCTATGTGCTGGCGAGCTACGTCCTCGTCACCAATCTGATGCGCACGCGCGACGGCCGCGCATTGGTGGCGATCCGCGACCATTATCTCTCCGCCGAGATCATGGGCATCAACCTCACCAAATACCGCACGCTGTCGTTCGGCCTCGCCGCCTTCTTCGCCGGCATCGCCGGCGCGCTCTATGCGCATTACCAACTCGTGGTCTCGCAGGAGGGTTTCGGCATCGAGCGCTCGATCCTGTTCCTCGCCATGATCATCATCGGCGGCACCGGCTCGATCATGGGCACGCTGATGGGCACCGCTTTCGTGGTGCTGCTGCCGGAGGCGATGGAATTCATCAGCCACTATCTCAAGGGCGGCGCAATCGACAAGGCACTGTCGCTCAACACCAACATCACCTTCCTGCGCGAGATCGCAATCGGGGTGATCATCATCGCGTTCCTGATGTTCGAGCCGGACGGGCTCGCGCATCGCTGGCGGCAGATCAAGGCCTACTGGAAACTCTACCCGTTCTCGCATTGAGCGCGGGCAACTCTCTAACCAACGAAAAAACAGGAGGAGGCAACCAATGAAGACAAAATCCCTTTTGAGCACTGCATCGCTCGCGCTGGTAATCGCCGCATTCTCGGCCGGCGCGCAGGCGCAGATCGCGATCGGCCATCTCGCCGATTATTCCGGCGGCACCTCCGACGTCGGCACGCCCTACGGCCAGGCCGTCGCCGACACTTTCGCCTGGGTCAACAAGAACGGCGGCGTCGGCGGCAAGCAGCTCAATGTCGATACCAACGACTACGGCTACCAGGTGCCGCGCGCGATCGCGCTCTACAAGAAATGGTCGGCGCCGGACTCCAAGGTCGCCGCGATCATGGGCTGGGGCACCGCGGACACCGAAGCGCTGACCGGCTTCCTCGCCCAGGACAAGATCCCCGACCTCTCCGGCTCCTATGCAGCAGCCCTCACCGATCCCGAAGGCGTCAGCGGCAAGGCCAAGCCCGCGCCCTACAATTTCTTCTACGGCCCGAGCTATTCGGACTCGCTGCGCGCGATGCTGATGTGGGCGGCCGAGGACTGGAAGGCCAAGGGCAAGGCCGGCAAGCCGAAGTTCGTGCACATGGGCGCCAACCACCCCTATCCGAACGCGCCGAAGGCCGCAGGCGAGGCCATGGCGCAGGAGCTCGGCTTCGAGGTGCTGCCGCCGCTGGTGTTCGCGCTCGCCCCGGGTGACTACAGCGCGCAGTGCCTGAGCCTGAAATCCTCGGGCGCCAACTACGCTTATCTCGGCAACACCGCCGCTTCCAACATCTCGGTGATGAAGGCCTGCAAGACCGCCGGCGTCGAGATCCAGTTCCTCGGCAATGTCTGGGGCATGGACGAGAACGCCGCCAAGACCGCCGGCGATGCCGCCAACGGCGTGATCTTCCCGCTGCGCACCGCTGTGAGCTGGGGCGGCGATGCGCCCGGCATGAAGACGGTGATGGAGATCTCGAAGATGTCCGACCCCACCGGCAAGGTCTATCGCCCGGTGCATTACGTCGCGGCGGTCTGCTCGGCGCTCTACATGAAGGAAGCGCTCGACTGGGCCGTCAAGAACGGCGGCGCCACCGGCGACAACGTCGCCAAGGGCTTCTACCAGAAGAAGGACTGGGTGCCGGCTGGCATGGAAGGCGTCTGCAATGCCTCGACCTGGACCGACAAGGACCACCGCGGCACGCTGAAGGTCGACCTCTATCGCACCAAGATCTCGGGCGCGACCGACGGCGACCTCAACGACCTCATGGCCAAGGGCACGATCAAGCTCGAGAAGGTCAAGACCGTCGAGCTGCCGCGCAAGCCGGAACTGCTGGGGTGGTGAGCGCCACCATCGTCCCACACACAACTGTCATCCCCCGCGAAGGCGGGGGATCCAGCACGCCGCGGCTTCTCCGTGAATCTCAGGCGTCTCTGGAATACTGGGTCACCCGCCTTCGCGGGTGACGACAGCGGAGAATGAAGACGCATGTCCCAAACCATTGAAGCAACCCGCCCCACTCCCACCGCCGTGGCGCCCGCCGCGCTCCTCAGCGTCCGCAACATCGAGGTCGTCTATGACGACGTCATCCTTGTGCTGCGCGGCCTCAGCCTCGACGTGCCCAAGGGCGCGATCGTGGCGTTGTTGGGCGCCAACGGCGCCGGCAAGTCGACGACGCTGAAGGCGATCTCGGGGCTGCTCAAGACCGAGGACGGCGAGGTCACGCGTGGCGAGATCCTGTTCGAGGGCTCCGCCATCGCCGGCATCGATCCCGACAAGATCGTGCGTCGCGGCATCTTCCAGGTGATGGAGGGCCGTCGCATCGTCGCCGACATGACGTCGCTCGAAAACCTCAAGCTCGGCGCCTTCACCCGCAGGGATCGCGAGGTCGATGCCGATCTCGACATGGTGTTCAACTATTTCCCACGCCTGAAGGAGCGCACCGGCCTTGCCGGCTATCTCTCCGGCGGCGAGCAGCAGATGCTTGCGATCGGCCGCGCGCTGATGGCGCGCCCGAAGATGATCCTGATGGACGAGCCTTCGATGGGCCTGTCGCCGCTGCTGGTGAAAGAGGTGTTCTCGATCATCCAGAAGATCAACCGCGACCTCGGCGTCACCATCCTGCTGGTCGAGCAGAACGCCCGCGCCGCGCTGTCCGTGGCAAGCCACGGCTACATCATGGAGCAGGGCAAGGTCGTGCTCGACGGCACCGCGGACGAGCTGCGCGACAATGAGGACGTCAAGGAGTTCTACCTCGGCGGCGCCGGCGATCAGCGCAAGAGCTTCAAGAACCTCAAGAGTTTCAAGCGGCGCAAACGGTGGCTTTAGGCATAGCGTTTTCGAGCGAAGTGGGAACCGGTTTGCGTGAAGAAAACGCGTCAAAGAAACAGAGTCTCAGCTCAGCACCTGCTCCGCTTCCGTGACTGCGCAGAGAACATGATAGAACGACGACGCAGGAATGGTGTCGACCAGCGATTTGCCGTCGCGATCGAACTGGTCGTACCAGCCGCCCTTCACGGGATGGCTGAGATAATGCCGTTCGAGCCGCACCAGCGCCGCGCGCGCCTCGTCGGCCGCGCCGGCCTCGCCGGACTCGGCCTGCGCAATCCACGCCTTCGCCATCTCGGTCTGTGGCCACAGCCGGCGCGTGCTGCGACGGATGTTGCCGCTGGCATCGCCCTCGTCGACCAGACACCCCGTGGCCTCGTCGCGATAGCGCAACGCGGTCGCGAGCAGCTCGGCGCGGCGCTGGCCGGTCGGGCAGCCCGTGATGCGTTCAAACCCCTTCAGCAGCCAGACCCATTCGGCCTGATGGCCCGGCTCGACGCTGACCGGCTCGATCTTCGACCAGTCCTCCTCGAAATACTCCGTCAGGATGCGCTTCTGCTTGTCGTAGAGGTTGGCGAGGAACAGCGCGAAGAACTCGCCGGCGCGATTCTGGAACGACAGATCGTGGGTCGCATCGAAGCATGCGATCATCGCCTCGAACAGATGCATGTGCGGGTTCTGCCGGCGCGGCAGCGAGACCGGCAAGCTTTCATGCACGCCGCCATGCGGCGAACGCAGATCGCCGTCGACGAAGGCGAGCAGCGCGTCGATCTCGGCGCGAATTTGCGCATCCTGGTCGAGCCCGTAGACGGCCGCGAGCGCAAACAGGATGAAGGCGTGGTCGTAGGCATCGCGCCGGCCGTCCAGCACGGCGCCGTCCGGCGTCAGCCGGTGCACATAGCCGGGCCGGCCGTCGGGCGCCTTCGCTTTGCTGAGCAGATGCTCCAGTCCCTTCAGTGCGATGGCGCGCCCCTCAGGATACCAGCCCATCTGCGCCGCCTTGGCGTAGCACCAGATCTGGCGCGCCTGCACGAACACGCGCCGCGGCGCGGCCGCGTCGGCCGTGCCGTCAAGCTGCAGCCGGTCGATGAAACCGCCTGCCGCATCGTCCCAGCCGACGGACGACCACAGCGGCAGCGCCTCGTCGATCATGCGGCGCTTCAGGCGCGCGACGACGTCCGCCGCCTCGTCCGCCGCAATGATGCCTTCGTCCGCCATCGCGTCCTCTCCACGCCTCGACCTTGGCCGTCTGATACCCATGCCGGCGGCGGCGTGCAACGGATGCCAACCCGGAAAGACCAGCCATGACCTCCCATTACGACGCCCGCGAGACGCGTGAACCGGCCGTGCGCGAGGCGGAGCTGTTCTCCCGCCTGCCGGACGTCCTGCGCGGCGCGATAGCCGCGTCCGCCTACGCCGAGCGGCTGAAGGGCATAGATTCGGCCGCCGTGACCTCCAGGGCGGCGCTGGCGGGCCTGCCGGTGCTGCGCAAGTCGGAGCTGCCGGCCCTGCACAAGGCCTCAGCGCCCTTCGGCGGCTTCGTGCCGACAGCCCCGGGATCGTTCGCCCGCCTGTTCACCTCTCCCGGTCCGATCTTCGAGCCTGAAGGGCGGCAGGCCGATCCCTGGCGCGGTGCGCGGGCGCTGTTCGCGGCCGGGTTCCGCCCCGATGACATCGTGCTCAACACCTTCAGCTACCACCTCACCCCCGGCGGCTTCATCTTCGACGCCTCGGCGCGCGCGCTCGGCTGCGCCGTGATCCCGGCCGGGCCTGGCAACACCGAGCAGCAGTTCGAGCTGATCGAGGCCTACCGTCCTGTCGGCTACAGCGGCACGCCCGACTTCCTGAAGATATTGCTCGATGCCGCAGCAAGCTCGGGGCGCGACGTCTCATCGATCAAGCGCGCGCTGGTCTCGGGTGCGGCCTTCCCGCCCTCGCTCCAGGCTGAAATCAAGGCACGCGGTATCGACGCCTACCAGGCCTTCGGCACCGCCGACCTCGGCCTCATTGCCTTCGAGACCGAGGCGCGTGAGGGCATGGTCGTGAACGAGGATCTGATCATGGAGATCGTCAAACCCGGCACCGGCGATCCCGTCGCGCCGGGCGACGTCGGCGAGATCGTGGTGACCTCGCTCGATCCGCACCATCCCTGGATTCGTCTCGCGCTCGGCGACCTCACGGCAGCGCTGCCGGGCCCGAGCAAATGCGGCCGCACCAACATGCGCATCAAGGGCTGGATGGGCCGCGCCGACCAGACCACCAAGGTCAAGGGCATGTTCGTCCGCCCCGAGCAGGTCGCCGAGATCGGCAAACGCCATGCCGCGCTCGGCCGCCTGCGCCTCGTCGTCATGCGCCAGGGCGAGGCCGATGCCATGACGCTGCGCGCGGAAACTGCGGCCGCGAGCGACGCCCTGCGCGAGGAAATTGCAGGCACCTTGCGCGCGGTGACGAAACTCGGCGGCAATGTCGAGCTGGTCAGCCCGGGCGCGCTGCCGAACGACGGCAAGGTGATCGCGGACGAGCGGTAGAACCTGAAAGTCCACTTCCCTACTTACAGGGAATTCTGCAGGGAAAGCCCAGCGCTTGAGCCGCGCTCGGCGTCAATCACGCAGAGAAGCGGCCTGAAAACAAGGTGTTTCAGCACTGAAGAGTCAGAGCGGATCAGGGCATTCTGGGCCGCGGACAGCGCAAACATTTGCAGACCGACCGGGTCCTCGTCCAGCCCGGACTGCTGCACGAGCAGCAAATCGGGGGATGACCTCGATCGCGCGAAGCCGCGTGCGATCAGCGAGCTCGAACAGCAGCGACGAAAAGATGGTGGCTTTGGAGACGTGATCAAATTGTGCCCCCGCGCGCCGCAGAGAGGTCAACCCCCGAGAACAAGCAAAACCGGCCAAAGCTTCGCAAGTAGCCACAGCATAAGCGCGAAACCAGCCCAGATGCCCATCAACGTCAAGGCGGCTCGTGGATTCCTGAAGATGATCATGCTCCAACGTACCATCATGGGAGCCGCTCGGACAGAGCAGATGAGTTGAGAGCCACTGGCGACACCCGGGATCGGCTCCAGACCCCCGAGAACAGACCGGCTGAGAGGAGTTCTGGGAAAGAGGCGGCTGGAGGTACACAGCCGGGCGCCCGAGGCCGACCTGAACCGCCGACTGTTGCTGCGGAAGATCACGACCTCGCTACAGCGTAGCCATCGCTAGGGCCGATCGCATCCCCTCGGTCAACGAGAAAAAAATCTTGCTGAGAGGACGTGGCGGCCCCTGGTTATTCCTGCCGCTATTCGCTCTTTTTCGTTGTGAGATGAGAATGGCATCGCTTTGCCAGCAGCGGGGTAATGAAGGATTGGAGGTTTGCCCCATCAAACATATAGGCCTTAATACCGGCCGCTTTCGCAGCATCAAGATCGCTCTGCTTGTCACCTATCATGAAGCTATCGCTCACGCTCACCGGATACCGTGTGAGCAGAGCTTTGATCATTCCAGGTTGGGGCTTGCGGCAGCCACAGACGACCCGGTACTGCGCTATCCGACCATCGGGATGATGTGGGCAAAATTCATACGCATCGATATGAGCCCCGACTATGGCGAACTCACGCGACATCCATTGGTGCAAGACCAGAACATCCCGCTCCTCGTAAAACCCTCTCGCAATCCCTGATTGGTTCGTCACGACGAACGCGAAATATCCGGCGTCATTGACTGCTTTGACGGCCTGCCGGGCTCCTTCTACCCACCGGACCCTGTTCGGGTCAAAAGTATAGCCATCATCCTCATTGAGGACACCGTCGCGATCAAAAAAGACTGCGGGACGCATACGACTGACTGGCTCAACTTGCACCGAACGTACCCGACATCTTCCGACAATCACCACTTGATTTCAATACATCGCGCGCGCAGGCAGGATCTGGCTTTGCCAAGCGCTCGCGCGGCGTCCTGGTCTTGCCCCTTAACCGACCTGGTGACTGCGTCTATTTGGCATCGAGCCTGAAGGCGTTCGCAAAGATCCCACCACTACTCATCCAAACCCGCGAGCTTGAGAGCTTCAATGTAATTTTCGAGATCACACGGTCGAAGTTGGATCATTCTCGCCATAAGAGAGCTAGAGCCGTGAGGATCGATTTTGCGGGCATGGAGCAAGGCTATCTTGGCCGGTTCAATCATGCCCAACTTGGCCAACGAAGCAGCCTTGATCCGCAAGGCCGGCGCCCAAGTTGGACGTACAGCCAACGCTCGTTCAGAGTGTTTGACGGCTTCCGCGTAATCATTCAGCACAAATTGCGCCAAAGCGTAAGATCCAAGATAGGCATATCCGGCGGGATCGCGAGGATTCAATCGGATCCCTCGCCCGATTGCCTTGACGGCTTCTGGTGCATTCCCAGCCGCGAGCTTAGCTAGCCCGATGGCGTACCAACTGAACGGAGAATTGGAGTTCAGCGCGATCGATCTTTCGGCTAGTTCGGTGCTTCTCGCGAGTTCATGACCGAGACATACCTGCACAAGCGCCGATAGACTTAGCGCTTCAGCGTCGTCACTTCCTCGCAACGTGGCTTGCTCGCAATGCTCGACGCATTCCCGCGCATTTTCGGCGATATTCTGGATACAACCTAATGTGCGTCTAAGCAGTAGTGTCGCACCACCATAGCCCCAAGCGACTGCACACGCGGGATCTAGCTCGATCGTGCGCCGAAAGTGAACAAGCGCTTGCGCCGTGCTCTCCGGCGTGTGCTCATAGAAGCAGCCGAGTCCGCGAACCAGACAGTCATATGCGGTGAGGTCGGTCGTTGTTCTCCGTCTTTGCCGCTTTATCTCTGAGGCACGCACCTCGCCATCGAGCGCGCCCACTACTCGCTCAGTGATCGTGTCTTGCAGGTCGAAAACGTCCTCCGCAACACCATCAAAACGGTCCGCCCACACGTGAGCACCTGTTTCCGTATCATTGAGCTGGCCTGTGATCCGAACCTTTCTCCCCCACGTGCGAACACTGCCTTCAAGGGCATAGCGGACGCCGAGTTCTCGACCAACTTGCTGTATGTTGGGTGAGCGTCCCTTGTAGGCGAAGCTCGAATGACGCGCGATCACCACCAACATTGGATTATGCGAAAGGGCCGTAATAATGTCTTCAACCAGACCATCTGCGAAGTAGTCTTGCTCCGCATCGCCCGTTAGATTTTCAAAAGGAAGGACAGCGATAGAGGGACGCCCACGATCGGTACTGACGGACCAAAGTCGACCAGACACGCCTTGGCCTTCTTGCGTCAAGACCTGGTAGGTTCGAATAGGTCGATCGATATTCTTCAGCTGCTTGAAACCAAGGTCGACGAATTGGAACGGTACCTTGCCGTCTACAACGTCATATAGAGGACCTGATATGAGAACTGTGCCGGCTTGCGCCATGGCCTCGATACGAGCAGCAATGTTGACCCCATCGCCGAGTATATCGTTCCCCTGAACTACAACATCTCCCAAATGAACGCCCATTCGAAATCGAACCTGCCGATCCGCAGGGACATGTTCATTTTCAGCAGCGAGCCTCGTTTGCGCTAAGACTGCACAGCTGACTGCATCGGCCGCACTCTGAAAGTCGGCGATGACGCTGTCACCCGCCGTGTTTGCTATGCGGCCCCTATGATCTTGTATCAACGAGTCAAATATCGAACGGTGGCGGGTAAGCGCTTCAATCGTTGCCGGCTCATCGGCAGCCATTAATCGACTGTAGCCGGCAACATCGGCTGCAAGGATTGCTGTGAGCTTCCGATCAGCCGTTGGTGCCAAGGATAACTCCTCGTACAAAAAAAATCGGCTTGGGTCCTATTACAGAGCTTTAGCATGGTGGGGCGGCACATTGTAGATGGATTTATCTGCCCCGGCTCAGAAAACGGCTTCATTTCATCGGAGGCTCACGTTACCAGCCTGGCAATGCAAAGATACTTGGAGCGAGATGTGAAAACTGCGAAGAACCAGCAACTCCGAGGCGGTTGAGGCCTCGCTCGTTCGCGAGCCGAGTTGGCGAAGCCGAGCCGCCGGTTCTCTTCAACATAGAGACACCTCGGCCAAGACTCGAGGCAATCAAGGCCGTCGATATGTCGACCTCCAATCAATGGGCGGAGCTGGCGACAAATCGTCGTGCTCAACCTTTCTGGTGCTGCCATCGGTCTAGGGCTTCTGATCGCCCTCTCCGTTAGAGATTAAGAATTACTCGTGCTGAGCGCAGCTTGATGCGGCGTTTTGCCATTTCACAAACGAAGACCCCGTCGCGGATGTCCGGGCAGGTGTAGTTCAGCATTCAATGTGATTTGCAGGTCGATATCCTTGCAGATTAAAGCGCTAGGCGTTTGCTTGGATTCTCATCGCACTTCGTGTTGCACCAGCTTTCAGGACAAAAGAAAAGCCCCGGCGATACCGGGGCTTTGACGTCTGAAGTTGAATTCAGTTCAGATTAGTACTTCGCGACGACCGGACCGGTCCAGTTGAAGCGGTAGACCAGCGAGGTCGAGATCGTCTGGTTCCAGCTGTTGGCGCGGATATCGTGCCCGCCCACAAACGGAAGGTTGGTGACATTGTCGAGCTGGGTCTGGCTCTTAGTGTCGTAGAAAGCCGAACGATACTCGGTCTTCATGAACCAGCCGGGCGAGGAGATGCCGAAGAAGTTCAGGCTGTTCTCGACGCCGCCACCGATAAACCAGCCGTTACGGTTGTAGCCGTTGAGATGAACTCCAGCGTCAACACCTGCCAAGTCCATAAAGTTTGTGCGGCCGAAGTGGGCACCCGAGTAACCGCCGTTGACGTAGGTGAGAACGTTCGGGGCGGCCAGCCAGCCGAGACGGATACCCGCGGCCCAGGAGGTTTCCAGTTTCTGGGTGCCGGTGATGTCGAAAATCGGATCCTGGATGGTGGCGCGGATGCTGCCGAACTGACCGTCGGCGAACACGCCGGCGACCCAGGTGCTGTTGAACTGCCAGTCGTAGCCGAGACCGGCGGTGCCGAACCAGCCCGAACCGCCCTGGCGCTGGTCGATGGTCAGCGGAGTGCCCGTTCCGGTGTCGTTAATGTGTTGGTCAGCCGCGGAGAGGCCACCGCCGCCACCGCCGAAGATGTAGAAGCCGGTCCAGTTGGCAACCGGCGCCGGCATCGGAGCTTTCACGTAGGGACGGGCAGCCAGGTCAGCGGCCGAAGCCGAACCGGTCATAGCCGCAACTGCGGTCAAAGCGAGCAAAATCTTCTTCATTTCAAAAAGTCCCCAGTGGCAGCGGTCGATGTCTTGCTGATAGGCAATGTAGACATACCGGCTGAAAATACTGTAGCTCCGCTGCCACAGTTACTGACAAAGCTCTGGCGATGCTGGCTGAGAAGAAGGCAGTTTTGGCAGATCATCTCCGCGATAGTCCCGCGGCGATATCCGCCTATCTAACTGAAGAATTTCAAGAAAATGACACCAGCCGAGCAACGGCAGCGCTTGCGTTGGTCATGAGAGCTCAAAATGTGCAGTTCTTGGCGCGAGCCGTCGGATTGCGACGAGACACACTCTACAGAACGTTTGGCGGGAGAATCGATCCCCAGCTCGGCAGGGTTCTAAAGCTGTTCCAAGCCATGGACGTAAAGCCTCGGGTAACGTCTATCGCCGGGATCCCCTACGACGTCGCAGCGCGTCTCGACCAAGCCCTCACACTTAGCGATCCTCGCGAAGCCATCCGAGCGCTAAGCGCTGTCGTCAAATCGCAGAACGTCAGCTCGCTCGCGCTCGAACTCGGGATCCTGCGAACGACAGTCTACAAGACTTTCGGAGGAACAGTCGATCCGCAGCTAAGCCGCGTCCTAAGTCTCTTCGAGACTTTCCGGGTCAGGCTGGAGGTCGTGCCGTCGACTGAGCCCAAGGTCAGGCCACCTCGTCCGAAGCTTGGTCGACCGCGGAGGACCCTGGGCGAGCGGCCTTAGACTTTCTCGAGTTGAGCCCCGGCCCGGCGCCTATTGGCGGCCCGATTAGTGGGCACGGAGGCGAAAATCTTTCAAGCCAGAAAACGGCAATGAAAACCCGCTGGCCTGAACCGATCTTGGCAGGCCCGGCGGAAAGGCCAATGACCTTTTGTTCCGCAGATGCCATATCGTTTGATGATTTGCCTATTGGGGAAACTATAGAGCTTTGGCGGATGACGTCCTGCAGCATCTCCTTGTCCAGCGACAGGTCCGCCACGATCCGCTTCAGCTTGTTGTTCTCGTCCTCAAGCTGCTTCAGCCGCCGCATCGCGTCGACAGCAAGCCGTCATATTTCTTCTTCCAGTTGAAGTAGGTCGCCTGGCTGATCCCGGCCTTGCGGCAGACATCGACCACCGGCACACCGTCCGCGCCCTGCTTCAAAATAAACGCCTTCTGAGCGTCCGAAAACTTCGAAGCCTTCATCGTGCTCCGCTCCTCCCAGCCAGGGAATCTGGCGCGGAAAACTCTAGCCAAAAACGGTCCAGTTTTAGGGGCTCAGCTCATAGCAATGCGCTGGTTGATTTCGGTTTATGCGCGGTTGCTTACATGGAATCAAACCAGACAATCGTTGGCCACCCCGCGCCAACCCGCTTAGATGCGCCCTATTTCAGGTTCAGAGGTCCGGAAAACGAGGAAATGTGACATACAAAAATTCACCCCGAACGCGGCGATAATTGAGGCGAGCTTGGCACTGGGAACATTGGAATACTGCGAGAGCACGACCAGTACCGTTGTTGCAACTGTCACGCCGAGGATGCCGGACGCGGCAAAGCGAAGATACTTTCCAAGATTCAAAACGCCCCCGGTTTCACGGCCGAAGGTGATCTTGCTATTCATGGCATAAGAGCCAGTGACGGCAATTAGCCATGCAACAATATTCGACAAGATCAGCGGCAGATGGAGAACATGAAAGGCTGCCGTAAAGGCGCCGACGTCAACCGCAACGTTCACAACCCCAATCGAGGCAAAGCTGAAAAGCTTGACCAGCACGGTGCGGCGATACCAAGTGTCGGCGATCTTGAGCAGAATGGACTCCATTTGCGGACTGTTACCAATTTTCTTCTACTCCGTCCCGCATTCCAGGGCCGCGGCGGCGCACAATCCTTGGAGGTGAGGATTTTTCGCAACAGCTCGGTCTGGCTCAAGCCAAGGAGGAAGCGGCGCTCGAAGGCGCACTTCGCGAGCGGCTTGCTTTAATTTAGTTCGCAAACAACAAGGGGTCCCTTCCTCATATCGCCACGGGATTAAGTCCGCACGTCGCTTGACACTTCTCTTGCAACTATAAGAACAGATCGGCTCAACGCGTTACGTTAGAAATTCAGTTTTTTGAAAATTAGCCAGGGTAGCCACGAAATCGCGAGGGCGACTCCCGCCCAAAACCTCGGAAAAAAACGCGATCCGATGTCGTTATCGGCGTTCGCCATTACATAATCTGCAACTCGCGCAGGCGATACGATGGGGAAAAGCAGACGCTTGCCAAACGACTGCTGGGTTTCGACATAGCCAAGTCGAAAGAACTGAACCAGCACGCCGCTGCCGACGGTGAGATGGCGCAGACTTTCAAAGTAGCTCTCCAATCCCCGTTTTGCAGCGGAATATACCACGTTGGCTCTCCTGCCGCGAACGGCGGCGATCGAACCGAAACCGACAATGCGCGCTCGCTTTTGATGCAGAAGCTGCGGCAGTAAGTGCGCCGTGACTGCGATCACGACGGTGAGGTTGGAATTCACTATCCGAAGGGTGTCCTGCGCGTTCAACAGCCCCAGGTCATCCGGCTGCGATGCCCCAATCGGAAAATAAAGCCCATCGATCTGGCCGAACTGCGAAGCGGCCGCTGCGATCTGCTCCACACAGACCGAGGGGACACTGGCATCGGTGGCGACCCCTCGCACCTCGACGCCGTGGACCAATCGAAGATGGGCGGCGAGCGCATCAAGGTCCTGTGCATCGCGTGCCACCAGAAGCAGCGCCGTACCACGCGCCGCAAGTGCTTCGCATAGCGCGCGTCCCACGCCCGCCGATGCTCCAATCACCAGCGCTCTCAAAGGCCGAGCCTTTCGGATAGATCGGAACGAAACAGGCGTTTCGGATCGAAGGCGTGGAGCGCGTCCCGGAAACGATCCGCTTCGTCATAGCAGAAGTCGACCACAGGGCGGGGCAAGCGGGAATCCTTAATGATGTTGGGCAGGCCGCCAAGCGCCATCACCCGTTCGTCGAGAAAAGCCATGAACCGATCAGCGGCTGCACCAGCCGGCACATCGAGGGCGAGACAAATGCCTGCCCCGGTGAATCGCAGTAACTCCCGCCTCCCGGCAAATGCCTTTGCGGATGACAGTGTGATCGGCAGAGGCTTGGCACGGACATAAGCGCGGACCGTCTCGACATAGTCCTCAATCGCCTCGTCAGGCAGAATGGCCTGATACTCGCGAAAACCTGCGGCGCCGAACAGCTGAAAGTACAACTGCGTCTTGTGAGCCGGAAACAGCGCATCCTGCAAGGACACGACCTGGCCCCGCTGTGTCCTTTTTTGTCGGCGCCGAAACTCCAGATTGAGGGCACGCGATGAGATCGCATTCATCAGGGGAACCGGCCAGCGGCCGCGGCTCTCGGAGGATAGCACTGGCGGTTCCGCATCCGACGCCGTCGATGCGCCTTCGTCGACGAACCTGCCCTGAAATAGATAGCCGCTTCCGAACCCGGGCCTTGATGATGCCATGTCGTGCCACGTATAGGCGAAATCGGTGCCGCCGGTGGCGAGCCGCAGGCGCTCGAATCCTTCTGCGGCATCCGCGAACGGCACGCCGCGCATCTGGACCCAGGCCGTCGGCACTGGTGAGGCGCGCAGCCGTGCGCGGATGATGTGTCCGGTCAGACCGTAACCGCCACAGGTCAATCGAAACAGGTCCGGATTTTTCTGTGGCGACAGCTCTAATATCCCGTGAGACGGATGCAATAAATCAATCGACTCGACCTGGTTGATAAACGTACCATCGCGACTTTGGTTCTTGCCATGAACATCGGCGGCAATACATCCTCCTACCGAAATTCGGCCATGCCCCGGCTGTATGGGCAGATAAAGCCCGCGCGAAGACAAGAAGCGGTGCAGCGCGAACAGCGAGATGCCCGTCTCGACCTCAACGACATGGCATGCTGAATCGAAATCCGTGACGCGATCGAACGATCGGTGCGAGACAGACAAACCATCCTGCAGGAAGCTTGCTGCCGCGTAAGAAAGCCCGGAGCCTCGCGAAATGCGCGGTGTTTCCGTCAAGTCGGTTCGCCAATAGCGATACCGATCGGGCTGCTGCAGTTGCCCTCGGGCACGGATGCGGCCGTCGAAACTGACGAAATCTGAGTTCGCCTCCGGAGCGGCGGATGGCATGGACGAGACCTGGCCGCCCACGATAGTCACTGCGACGACAGCTTCAGCGCGTTGAGCTTGGAGGGCACGCCCCAGAAGGCCATCGGCTCGTAGTCGGGATACGGGAAGTGACCGCGGCGGAGTTCAATCCCACTTGATCGTGAGCGTCGGCGTTGCGACACAAGATCCAATACTGATATCGGCGCGCCGCTGCAGCAGTTGATGACCCCATTGCAGGCTAGTGGATTCTCAAGAGCCAATGCGAAATTCGCGGCAACATCGTTGATCGGCAAATAGTCGCGCAGCTGATCGCCCGCCGACATGTTGAAAAATGGAGCGTCTTCGTCAATTGCGCGATCGAGTTGCGCGAGCAGACTACTTGGGTTTTGCCCCTCGCCATACATATAGAACAGCCGCATCCACTGCAGAGTGAACGGCTTTTGCTGCTGCAAGAACTCCAGGGATTTCCGCAAGGCGTCCTTGGCAAGACCATAGGCCGTGATCGGCTCCGTAGCGCCTTGTTCGGTCAGCGGCCCATACTCCATGCCATATTCAAGGCAGGTCCCCGCCACCATGATTTGCGAGACACCCGAATCCACGGCTGCTTCCAGAAACGACAGGTCAGCAGGAAGATTGCGGCCGAGGTGAAAGAAGTCGCGATAGTTCGGCAGACCGGGCCAGGCCAGATGGATCAGCGCATCCGGCTGAGATCCACCCGAAAGCGCCGGCCGGAAGTCCTGGTGAAGGTCGCAGGAGATAAATTCGAGCTGCGTGAACCACGGCAGCGATCGGGCCTTCTCGCCGTTGCGGGCGACAGCGACAACAGAATGACCTCGGCCAAGCAGCGTGCTAACAACGTGCCGCCCGACAAATCCCGTCGCGCCTGTCACCAGGATCTTCACGGAATAACCTTGAGTTCCGGAACGGCTATGACGAACTTGCTGCCTGACGCCAGAAGCTGCTGCTGCTGCTGCACCACCTCGTCGGCGATGTTCCAGGGGAAGATGACCACCCAATCGGGCTTGACCTTCGCAAGCTCGGACGGCGGCAGGATCGCGAGGTGATTGCCCGGCATGTAGCTGCCCTGCTTGGAGGCCGCGGCATCGCACACGAAACTCACGAGATCATGTTTGACCCCCGCATAGTTCATCAGCGTATTGCCCTTCGCCGCGGCACCATACGCAGCCACCGATTTGCCTGCGCGCTTTTGGGTAATCAGGAATTCAAGGAAGTCATCCTTGACCTTGTCCGCCTTGCGCTGAAATCCTTTGTAGATGGCCAGGTCACGCAAGCCATAGGCCTTCTCTTTTTCCAGCATATCCATCACAACAGGCTGGTTTTTTCGCGGATCGCTTTCGTGGCATCCGTAGATGCGCAGGCTTCCGCCGTGCGTGGGCAGTTCTTCCAGATCGAAAATGCGCAGTCCTGACCTTGCAAATATGTGGACGACGGCGGTCAGCGAGAGATAAGAAAAATGTTCATGATAGACCGTATCGAATTGATTGAGCCTGATCAGGTTCATCAGATGCGGGAACTCGAGGTTGATGGTGCCCCCCTGCTTCAGCGCGATCCGAAGGCCGTCCGTGAAGTCATTGATGGCAGGCACGTGCGCGTAGACGTTATTACCGCAGATCAGGTCGGCGCGCTTGCCCCCTTCCGCCAGCTCCGTCGCGGTCGCCTCTCCGAAGAACTTGCGCAGCACCGGCACGCCGATTTTTTCTGCAGCGTCGGCGGTACTGCTGGTCGGCTCAACCCCTAGACATGGGATGTCCGCCGCAACGAAGTTCTTCAGCAGGTACCCGTCATTGGAAGCGACCTCGATCACGAAACTGTCGCGGTTCAGCTTCAGGATTTCAGTGATCTTCTCCACATAACGCGCCGCATGCTGCAGCCAACTGCGGGAGGTTGAGGAAAAATACGCATAATCGCGCGAAAACAATTCGTCGGCCGCCGCATAGTCCTCGGTCTGGACCAACCAACATTTGTCGCAAACATAGAGCCGCAGTGGAAACGTCGTCTCCGGCGCGCGCAGCTGGCTGGCCGAGAGATAGGCGTTCGATGGGGGCGCGTGACCGAGATCGAGAAAGACGTGTTCGAGCTCATGATGGCAATGACGGCATTTCATACGACGATACCTTCGAAATTCCTGTCGAGAAGCGGATGATGGAGGTCCCTGTCGGACAGGTCGGTCGGCGCCAGTGGCCAATCCACGCCAATGGTCGGATCGTCAAAACGGACGGCGCCTTCTGCTTTAGAGGCGTAGAACGCGGTATGCAGATAGAGCAGTTCGGAATCCGGCTCTAGCACCTGGAAGCCATGCGCACATCCTTCGGGGATGACCAAGGCGCGGCGATTGCCCGGCGAGAGTTCCAGCGACGTCCATTTCCGGAACGTCGCCGACCCCTTGCGCAAATCGACGGCCACGTCGAACACGCGACCGCGGAGGCAGCGGACGATCTTCATTTCCGCATGTGGCGCGTTTTGATAGTGCAGTCCCCGGAGCGCGCCGACGCGACGAGTGATCGAATGATTGATCTGAACGATCGATCGTGATCCGATGATGTCCTGTTGCTCGCGCGAGCAGAAGAGCCGGGAAAATGCCCCACGCGAGTCTTGGTGGGCCACGCTCTCCGCAACCCAGACCCCCTCGATGCCGGTCTGCTCGAGCTTCATGAAGCCGAACCTTCGGCCCACGCCAGCTTCCGGGCACTGGCGCGCGCGACATAGCGATCGAGCTGCGCACAGCTGATGACGTCGCTTCGTTCGAGCCAGGCCTGATACCACTCGGCGGTGGCTGTTACACCTTCGTCGAAGGTCCATACCGGCTGCCAGTGCATGCGCTGACGGGCCTTGTCGCTATCGACCTGAAGCAGATGCGCTTCGTGGGCCTGGATCTGACCGGCGTCGTACCATTCCGCAGCCGGCCAGTGCCGCTTGATCGCGTCGAGGACCTGTCGAACCTGGCGGTTGCTTTCCCGATCGGGCCCGAAATTCCAGGCCTCGGCAAAGGTGGAATCGCGTTCGATCAATTTCTGTCCGAGCATGAGATAACCCGAGAGGCATTCGAGAACATGCTGCCAGGGTCGCGTCGCCGTCGGCGATCTGATCTCCACTGGCCTGCCGTGCCGGATCGAGCGCACCAGATCCGGAATCAGACGATCTTCGGACCAGTCGCCGCCGCCGATCACATTACCGGCGCGCGCCGTGGCCAGCAGTGGCGCGTCCGGCGAGTTGAAGAATGATTTCCGGTAGCTGGCTGCAACCAGTTCGCACCCGGCCTTGGACGCACTGTAGGGATCATGCCCTCCTAGACGATCGGTCTCGCGATAGCCCCAGACCCACTCGTTGTTTTCGTAGCACTTGTCGGTGGTCACGACGACAATCGCAGCAAGGCGCTCCGCCTCGCGGCATGCGTCGAGCACATTGGCCGTGCCCATCACGTTGACGGCCCAAGTCTCCAGCGGACTGCGGTAGGAGCGCCGCACCAATGGTTGGGCAGCCATGTGGAACACGATATCTGGATCGGTCTGGCGGATCTGGTCGCGCAGCTGTTTTTCATCGCGAATATCGATGAAGAGCGAATCGATATCGAGCTTCAGCAGGCCGAAATGGTGGGGATCGGTCTCCGGCGGAAGTGCTATTCCCGTCACCTTCGCGCCCAGCTCCTTGAGCCATAGTGCCAGCCAGCTTCCCTTAAAGCCGGTGTGTCCGGTCACTAGCACATGGCGGCCCTTGTAGATATCGCCGAACATCATCACCAACTCTTCCAGGGGGCCTTCCCTGACGACCACAATTCCTCGAGATGATTTTTGTCACGAAGCGTGTCCATCGCCTGCCAGAACCCCCCGTGGCGATAGGCGGATAACTGGCCCTCGGCGGCAAGTCGCTGCAATGGCTGCTGCTCCCATACCGTTTCGTCGCCGTCGAGATAGGACAGCACGCCGGGCTCGAGCACGAAAAACCCGCCATTGATCCAGGCGCCGTCGCCCGCCGGCTTTTCCTGGAAATGGTGGACCGCTTCGTTCTCAATGTGCAGCGCGCCGTAGCGACCGGGGGGCTGGATCGCGGTCACGGTCGCCAGCCGTCCAGCGTCGTGATGCTGGGCGATGAGAGCCGAAATATCAAGGTCCGCGACACCATCGCCATAGGTGAAGCAGAACGATTCATTGCCGATATACGGTGCGACCCGTTTCAGCCGACCGCCGGTCATGGTAAGTTCGCCGGTATCAACCAGCGTCACGCGCCAGGGCTCGGCGAACTTCTCATGGATCTCCATGCTATTCTCACGCATGCTAAACGTGACATTGGACATGTGCAGGAAGTAATTGGAGAAGTACTCTTTGATGATGTAGCCTTTGTAGCCAAGACAAACCACGAAATCATTGATCCCGTGATGCGAGTACATTTTCATGATGTGCCAAAGAATCGGCTTCCCGCCGATTTCAATCATCGGCTTCGGCTTGAGGTGGGATTCTTCGCTGATACGGGTGCCCAAACCACCGGCGAGAATGATCGCTTTCATCTTGTCTCTCACTCAATTCGAGAACGGAATTGCCGTTTCGGCTCGGCAGCTCGGGAGCGACGCGCGCCCGGATGCATGGACCAGAAAAGCCCCCGCTTTTATCAGGAAAATGCTCAGAACCCCATACCGACAGGCTTGGCGAAAATCAAGGAAATCTGGGCGCCGGTTTCGCTCACGACGCCACGGTGGAACGCTGGGCGTGCGTGTAGCGGCGGTTCACCACATAGTTTGGTCGCCCAAGGCCATTCTTGTAGGAGCGGGCCACGTAGAGCGCTGTGAACGCCGCCGTAAATCCAAAATACGTGCAGCCGCACAGAAGGTTCAGCAGCAACAGCCACGGGCTTTCGGCCAATATGTACGCAGCTCCCAATACAGCCGTGAGCAGCAGCCACAAAGGCAGCACGTAGATTGGCAGGCGTAGGGGCAGCGTGGTCGACGACAGGATGCCAGCGATGGCGAAGATCGTCATTCCAACGAGATTGTAGTTTGTCTTCCCCGCGACGCGGCGTTGCCGCTTGTAAGGCAGACCGATCCGCTTGAAGCCGACCCGCGAGATCGACGCACGGATGAACGGGAACGAGTTGTGGTCGTTTACAATGGCATCGCGCACTTCGGAAGTAAGCAGCGAGAACTCGGCCATGTACAGGATGATGTCCTCGTCCGCCAGCGATCGGACGACATGGTAGAACAACTTGCGCAGCGTCTTGACTGGCCGCGCTTCCTCGCGATCCACGCGCGCACCATAAACGATGTCGAAGCCCTTCTCGTAATAGCCGACGAAATCCAGCAGCATCTCCGGCGGGTCTTCGCAATCGACGTCGATAAAGGCGATGACGTCGCCCTGCGCGTTGCGCAGTCCACATTCCAACGAGCGCTGGTAGCCGGCATTGGCGCTTAGCGTGATCACATAGACGAAATCATATTGCGCGCGCAGCTTGCCGATTTCGGCATAGGTCCCATCTGTGGAGGCGTTATTGAGGAACAGCAGCTCGACGCGGTAACGCGCGGAAAGCAGCTCGATCACCGGCAGCGCCCGCTCGAAGAACAGCGGAACGACCTTTTCCTCGTTATAAACAGGACAAACAATGGTGATGCGCGAAAACTGTCGATCGTCGTTCAAGGCTGCGCTGCGCCTCAGTCTCGCAATCAGCGGGCCAGCAGCACCGTTACCGCTACCCAGGTTGGTTTCTACGTGATCTGCCGAAAAGTGTAAAGTGGCTGCCTTGGTTCCGACGCCACCGATTGGCCAGCAGCGGCTCTATGGTCTGGCCTCTGGATTTGCGCCGGGTGGGTAAATCGATTCTCCATGCCTAGCGATGCAGCCGACCTGCCCGCCTTCACGCCGGCCACGTTCGGTCAGGACACCGTCAATACATATGGCCCGCTTACCTTTCCTTTGGTCATCGAGGACGTCGGAACCAACCTCCCACTCGGATATCCGTTCTGGACCTTTGGCATGCCGTTTTAGCTGCCCCGACGTCCTATTTCATCATCAGCCGGACGAAAGGTCGGTTTCTCGCCAGCAGTTTCTTCGTTGGCGCGCTCGTAGTCGGCTTTATTAACACCGACCACTCTTTTCAACTATCAGTGGGCTATACCGCGGCCTTTGCCTTCGGTCCGGTGACGCCGGCGGTGCTCGCCAGCGCTTTCACATCGCGTCCGCAATCTTGCCGGTCCAATCGGCGAGGATCTGTGCCCGCGACTTTTGGCCGAAATCATACCCCAGTGCCGCCGGTCACGCCGGACTGTTCGCCGGGCCACTCGATGGCGATAGCGCCTACCCGCCCGACGGGTGACCACCTCCGCGACAATCAGATCAAACGACGCGCGCGAAATTCCACGCAGGTCGAGCATTTTTCCCATGAAAAATCCCCGAAAGGGGTTGGCTTTACTCGGGCTGGCTGTGACGGTAGCTTGCGCCCCATTCAGAAAGAACGGTCCACAACCTTTCACACCTCAGCCGCATCAGACTTCCATGCGAGCCAATCCAGCCAAAGCATAGAGTTCGTCTTGATCAGCAGCCTTAAGCTCTACCGGCCCCCTGTTCTCTTTTGGATCGGGACACTGATCATATTTTTGCAGGCCTACAGGGTGCCGTTCGTACCGATGGGCGCAGGACTGGACGCCTCATTCCCTCACATCTTAAATCTCGGTGCTTCCACCGGGACAAAATTTGGAACCGACATCGTCTACACCTATGGCCCGTTAGGCTTTCTCCTTGCGATAGAAGACGTCGGAATCAATTTCACGACAGGATTCGTGTTCTGGACCATAGTGTACGCGGCTTTCGCTGCCGCCATGTCCTACTTCGTGATTAGCCGTACAGGAGGATGGCGCGCAATTTTAGGACTTGCCGTCGGCGCAGCCGTCTCCGGCTTTATTGATGTCGACAGACTGCCGTCGTGCTTTGTCACATTGTTGCTATTTCTGGGGTACGAAGAAACTCGGTTTAGATACCCGATCATCGCATGCTGCGGATTTTTGGCTGCCCTCGGGCTCTTGATGAAGGTGACGATTGGTATTGGCTGCCTCGGCGCCATACTCGCAAGCACCCTGGTTCCTTTCACCTCAGTCCGCGAAATCTTTCAGCGCGCCATGGTCGCAGCGATATCGAGCGCGGCGACTTTCTGCCTCGCCTGGCTTGCGCTCAGCGGTTCACCCGGAGGCATAGCCCCCTACTTCTATAACTCCCTACAACTGTCCGCCGGATATACAGCCTCGATGAGCGTCTCTCGATCAAACGAGAGTTTGAGCCTGAGCCTTTATTTGTTGGCCATGGCCTTGCTCGCGATCTTTGCGGGAATGCTGCCGCGCTGGCGCAATCTGCATGCGCTAGTGATCGTCATTCCCTCAGTCGCCATTGCCTGGAAACATGGCGTCGTTCGATACGACGGGCACGTTTTCGCGCTCGTTATCATCCTGGCATTCTCGACATTTTGCATCTTGATCTTGCATCTGAGCGAACCATCATCTTCGTCAGATAAGACGCGAAGCAAATGGCTCACCCTTGCCTTCTATCCTCCAGCGATTGGCATCCTCGGCGCGGCGGCAATCACATCTTTGATCGCGACAGCGCTTGCAAGCGCTGATATCCAATTCACGTCCAAAGTTGCAAGCGGGCTGGAACCGCTTGCGCACCTCCGTCATTATTCGCAGTACCGGTTGCACGTCCGACGGGTCTCTGATTCACAATTGGCGAGCTCTCGGCTCGAGCCAGATATCCTCAACCACATCGGCAAAAAGACAGTTGACGTCTACTCCTATGAGCTCGCCTTCGTCGCGGCCAATCCGCAATTAAACTGGCACCTGAAGCCCATATTCCAGCATTTCAATGCGTTCACGGAGCATCTCGACAAGCTCAATGCCGACTTTCTTCGAGGCCCAGACGCGCCCGCCTTTCTGATCATGCATCATCCAAACGACTCGATCGGCGGAGTCGATGGCCGGCACCAACTTTTCGATGATCCAATCGCCTTTCTGCAGGTCATCCAACACTATCGAACCGCGTTTGTGGAAAATGACCCTTCGAAACCTCAAATTGGCTTGTTGGAGCGCTCCTCGGACGCGGAGAGGCGGTTTAGCGAGCCAACGACTTTCAAGACGGACCTGGCGCGCTGGAACAAGGCAATTCCTTTGCCTCCGACATCGCCCTCAACAATTCTGCGCGTCAAAGTTGACCTCACAAAACCTCTGTCGTCGAAGATCGAGGAAGCTGTGTTCCGCCTCAGCCCTATATACCTCGTCTACATCCTTGCCGATGGCACCGAGCAAAAGTATCGGCTGATGCCGCCGCACCTATCGAGCGGGGTCTGGATCACTCCGCTTTTTGAGAATTATTCCTCCCTCTATAGCTTTCTCGGTGGCGTCGAGTGGGCAGGACCGAAAGTTGTTGCCATTCGCTTCGAGAGCGAGAATCCCACTGACTACGGCGAGCCCTTTTCGCTGTCCTGGGAGAAGATCGATTGTAAGGAGGCTACGCCCTGCCAGCCGACATATTCGCGATTTGTTTCGACGTTCACCAATGGAAAGAAGGGTATCCCTTCCCTCATTCGGCCGACGATCGTCGCGGAACTTCCTGTTCCGGCTCAGACGATCCGAGCAATTGACGTTCGGCTATCCACTTATGGACTACTCAACAAAGGGCTTTTGACCCTTGCGGTCGTCGACGGTAACGGGACCGTTCTGGGCCAATCACAGATGGATGCCGCGCTCGTGCGAGACAACGGTTACGCAATGTTCGCTTTCGGTCCGATCATTCAACTCAATGGCGGCAAGGTCGTGCTGAGATTGTCCTATGAGGCTGTCGGCCAAGGAATGATAGCCGCCTGGAGAACTTCTGAGAGCGCCACCGACCTTGATTTGCGAGCTTACGAACAGTGATCCTTACCTCCCCGTCCCAATGGACGTTTGGCGTGCTGGAACCAAAGTTTGAAGCATTCAGTGTGCCGATCTGAAGCTCGTAATCACACGCTCGAGGGTGACATTGACGTTGGACGGCGGCCTAAAGAGGCCCTGCGCGATCGCAAGACTCGTCGTTCTTCCGTTCATCAGGTCCTTATGATCTCGATTCTTTATATAGCACGCTTTCAATCACATCTGCCTTGGGTCCGTGCCACGTCCAATGCTCGTACAGTTTCTTCAACTCCGGCGACATCGCCTCGAAAGCGCGTGTTTGGTTATCTGATACGAGGATGTTCTCTTGCGCGCCAGATCGGAAAGTCTTGCTGCTCGACCATTCGGAGGAATGGTATGCCTTACCATCATCACCAACGACAACAGCGTACAGACCCTGCCGCACAACCCTGTTCGTCACGCTCGCATGACCGCTTTCGAACTCAAAGCAGTCTTCTTTCGTAGCAAGCCTCGGCGGAAGCGCATCCAGAAACACCGGCCGCCGCATCATGAAGGCGTTGCTGCGAATGTGATGGTTGGGAAATGGAGGCAATTCAGCATAGATAGCGCCTTGCTTCGCCCATACGGTCTCGAAGAGATCTTCCATCTCTTGGCGGCTCGGCGGTTGCAATGCACCCCATCTTAGCGCCAGGGCCCGTCGGGCAAACCGCCGGGCGCGCCTGTAGAGCGACGGCGGCCGCCGCGCCAACCAGTTCGGAGCGTGCTTTACGATCTCGTGGCCCCACTGTTCGGCTATCAGCGGATCATAGGGGATGCCCTGGACACAAAGCCATACGGCCTTTGACATGCTCTTCATGCTGTCGCGGACGCTTTCCAACGATGCGGTTGCGCCGGCGATGCCGATCTTGGCCCGTGATGCGTGATCGTAGAGCTTGCGAAGCCAGTCGTCGGATTCGATCTCGGAAAAAGTGTTCAAGAAGCAAACGTGGTTGTGCGACAGTGTTTCGCCGGCCAGCTTGTAAGCTGTAATATCGAAGCCCTTATCGGTCATCGCGATCGATCGATGCTCAACCTGATCGCAAATCGCTTTCTGCGGAGAGCCGGCGGGATCGTTATTGGGAAAGCCCTTCCAAACGATCACCAGGTCATGGGTGATGCCTACCCGGCGGCGCTTATAGGAATCAATGAACTTGCGAACTGGCGCGACGCCTTCCGCGAACCTCGCAAGGTAAACGACGGCGATTTGTGGCTGGACCGCGGCGGCAACACCCGACGACATGAGCAGTCTCCACTTTCACCCGCAATTCAGTGCCGCAACCTCACCGCGTACCTGCAACTCAAACACGCCCGGGTTACCCGTTAGTCGCTGTGACCGAGAGCTGTTCCATATCTGACCAGCGCCTGGCTTTCGCGCCGTACATCAGGCAGTGGTCGAGCGCTGGCTGGGTCGCTTTGAACTGCGAGGCTGCTCCGCGCCCGCACAAGCGGTGAGAACGCGGTGCTCCAACCGTCCTTTGCGAGAAGAAGGCATATGTCGCCGACGGAGCTCGGCGAATGCTCGTTTATTTCCAGCGGCCAGAGATCCGCCCGCTTCAACGCCGCGACCCTGAAGAACGCGAGCGAATTGCCAGTCGTCGTTACGGTCTGCGGCTTCAGTGCTAGGGCATAGGGGCCAGGCCACGCCGCGCTCCGGCCCAGCCAGGGCGATTCCAACAAGCCGGCCCGATTGACCATGCAGCAACCGTCCGTCACGAAATCGTCTGGACCGACGACGACGCCTCCGATAGCGCCGACCACAGGATGCAACTCAAGCAAACGGGCCACCTCGCCGGCGACGTCTTGGGACTGAATTATCACGCCGCTGGCGGCGAACACCAGAATCGCATCGGAATCGACGGACTCGACCCGCGCCGCGTCGCCCGCCCAGATCAGCTGAGGTAGGTGATCGATCTTCCGCGCAATATATAGCTCGCGCGCGCCGCGATATTCCGGCCATTTTGCAACGCAGAACCCGTCGGGTGCGGCCAACCGGGCGATTTGACGCTCGAGGACATGCTTCACCGAGCCTATCGAGCGCTCGTCTCCTTCCGGCTTGTGGGTGGTGGAAGCTGCATGTTGCCGCCAGTGATAAAGCACCTCGGGAACGTGCTCGATGCGGCCGCCACCATTGGCGATCCGCATCACGCTGTCCCAGTCGTGACACCATGTGGCGCCGGGGTCAGTATAGAGGCCGAGCGACAGGGCGCGCTGCCGATTGATAGCACAGAGGTGCCAAATATACGAACTGTCGAGATTGAGCACGGGATCGAACGCAGCACGGAGATAGGGCGATACGGGATTGCCTTCGACCAGCGCGTCTTCGTCGGAAAAGATCATGTCCGGCTGGTCCAATCGCGTGATCGAACTTGCCAGGATCTGAACGGCATCCACGGTGAGCAGGTCATCCGCATCTACCGGCACGATGTAATCGCCCCGAGCCTTATCTAATCCGCGACGCATCGCGCCCATGATGCCGAGCGGCTCCGGCTCAACGACGACCGTTGCCCGCCAATGATCGGCGCCGCGTACGATGTGGTTAAGCGCATCGGGCGCGATCGGTCCGTGCGCGACAATGATCCATTCCGCCGGCTTTAAGGTTTGCGCCACAACTGAGGCCGCCAACGCGTCGAGTAGTTCGATCCTCGTGCCTTCATAGACCGTCGTGATGAGCGAAACCGAGACCGTCTCAGCCGGGAGCGGATAGCGCGCCTTCCGCCCGGCAATATGCATGTCGAGCCACGCGGAGTAGCCGAGAAGCCCGGCTTGCAGGCGCGCCAGATGCTGGCGATTGGCTTCGGGGTGGACTTCCCGGTAGGCGAGTTCGCGCGCCAGCCCCAGTCTCGGGGAATAGACCCGCTGGTCCGGGATCAGTGACCAGAAGCGCGACAACCAGCGCGCCATCCCGCCCCCGGAGGCAACCGCCGCCTGGATACTCTCGACGCGCGCGCGCATGAACGGCGAATAGACCACCCGCCTGCCCGCCTCCGCCGCCATCGCGCCAAGCCAAGGGCCGAGCATTTCCATCGCGACGGCTTCGCGCCGCAGTTCGCCCAAGCACTCCTTCAGAAACGATGTCCTGACGACGCAATGCGCCGTCGAAACCGCCGAAACCGTATGCGCCTTCCACATCCGCGCGCCATAGCCAGGATCGGTCAGCGCGCGTCCCTGATCCGGACAACCGCAGCCATCGCCGAAGCCGAACACGCGCGGACCATCGACGATCGCGGAGCCGTCATCCAGCATGCCGCCAACCATCACCGCATCGGCGAACAATTCAAGCAGCGCCATGGCGTCCCAGCGCCACTCGTCGTCGAGCAGCAAAACGCCGTACGATTGCAGATGGACGAGATCGGTGCCGATTCTGTCGACTACATCGGCGAGATCGGCAACGTTTCCGCGTCCCAGCACGATGGCCGTTGTGTCCGGCAGCGCGTCAGCGGCATCATCCGTCGCGCCAATCACGATCGTCTGAATCGATTGTCCATGCGATCGCTTTCGCCGGAACCACCAGTCCACATTGTACTGGAACAGCGGGCTGCTCACGAGCTCGATATTCGTTGCGCCGGAGCGATCAAGAAATCTCTGCAGCGTCCGCCGGTGAGACTCGGTGATGTAGGACTTCGATTCGATGTTTCCGGACGTCGAGGCGGTATGCATGCGCCAACTGTAAAGCACTTCCGGAACATGCGTCGGCTTTTTGCCAGCGAGCATGAAACGGATAAAGCTGTCCCAATCGTGGCAGCCTTCGGCGGATCCGTCGCTGTATAAGCCAAGCTGGATTGCCAGTTCGCGATCGATAGCGCAAAGATGCGCAATGTAACACGAGTGCAGGAACAGCACGGGATCCCAGTCCGGCTTGAAATACGGCGAAAGAAACCGCCCCGAGTCCAGCTTGTCTTCGTCGGTAAAGAGCAGCGCAGGATAATTGTTATACTCGATGAAGCGAGTGAGAACGTGGACGCAATCGGGCTCGATCAGATCGTCGGAATCAAGCGGCAAGATATAACGGCCGGACGCTCGCTCGAGGCAGTACCGCATTCCGCCGATAATACCGAGATTGCTCTCGACGCGCTCGAGCCGCACGCCGGGATGGCGTGCGAGCCTTGCAAGGGCGCGACGGGTTCCCTCCTCCGTGGAGCCGTTGTCGAGGATTAGCCATTCGAAATGCATTCCCCCGTCCTGAAGAAAAACGCTGTTGCCAAGCTCTTCGAGGAACCGAGGATCCGTGTTGTAGGCGGTGGTTACGAACGAAAGCAGGCCGGGCGTCTGATGGTACATTCCATCCGGTCGACGACGGGCGAGACTCGTCTTGCGGTAGGCCTCGTAGTCGCACTTCGCCACCGACGGCAGGCCCGGCGCCACCGATTGCGCGGCTTCCAGCGCAGGCTCGCGCATCCCTTCCAGGCGCGCGAGCAATTCCGTGACGATTCCGTTGAGGCTCTGATCCCAGTTCGTCGGCAATGCGATCGCGCCGGAGGAATCGTAACTCGGCAGCCCGCAATTGATCCGCCCTGCTGCGTTCTCGATAGCCTGTCCGACGCTTTCGGCATTCGGCTCCGCAACGATAATGTTCGGCGAGAACGCCCGCATGCGATCCGCCGTCTTTACCGAGAAGCTGTTGGTGACGACCGGCTTGCCCGACGCAGCCATTTCCAACGGCGGATAGCTTGGATGCGGCGACAGCATCAACGACAGCATGAGATCGGCGGTGCGCACGCGTCCGGCATAGTCGTCGAAGCTCATCCACGGCAGCGGATTGAGCATGACGCCTTCGCCGAGCGCAATCGGCGGAATCTTTTCGCCCATCCCATAGACTTCCCAATTGTCCCGGTCGATCGCGCCGGAGGCGACGGCGCGACGCAGCGCGACAAGGCCAATTTCGAACAGGTTGCGGCGGGCGACGCTGGGGCGAGCGTAGAACAGCAGCACCTTCTTTTTGGATTGAGAGGCGACGGGAAAATAATGGGTGCGATCCAGGGCGGGATTGAACCATAGCGCCTCGGCTGCAAATGCCGGGTCTGCAAAGCGCCCAGCACCTTCCCTGACCAAATGGTCGAGCAGAAGTTGGGTATTGATCACTGGGATATGCGGCAGTCCATAGGTTTCGAGTGCACGGGCCTGAAAAGTGGAGCCCTCGTGAAGAATCGGTTCGAAATCCTGAATCAGGTAAATGAAGGTCTTGTTGGCAGTGTTGGCGACGGCGTATTTCGCAATCTGGGCGGTCCACCAGGCAGTCGCGAAAAATACATCGCGGATGCCGATCGGTATTGGTCTGGTGCGGTCGAATCCATCGACGATCTCAATGCGGTCCCGGGCGACCGGCCGGTTCAATAGCCGCTCCATGTAGGGGAATAACGCTGCCTCTTCACCCTCCAACGGCGCATCGCTGGCGATTAGTCGGATACGCTCGCCGCGCTCCGCCAGCATGCACGCGAGCAGTAGCGCGGTATTGGGTCCGCCGGACATGCTCTTGAGGCGGAGACTCGGCAACAGCACATTGACGCAGGGGCGAACGGCGAGGTCGTCCGCCACCTCGAAATTCAACGGGGGGCTCAAGTGATAGCCGGGTACCTGCGAATGGACTGCGGCGTCCAAGGCGTGCGCAGGTCCGGACGCGACGATCTCCAGGCTGCCTTGCGGGAGCGAGATCGAATGGAGGTCGAACGACCTGATCAGCCCGCGATCGCGCACATATTGCGCGATGGCGCGGCCCAACTGGGTGTGCCTCATGCGATTTTGATAAAAATCGAAACCGTGTCGCAAGACGAACTTACGAAGGCGCTCGGCGGTCGTCCAATTGCTCCTCGAAAAGGAGCGCCGGAGCGACTTCACCGCTGCGCTGAGTATCAGAAGCAGACTGCCCGTACCGGGCGCATCGGACGCCGGGCTCCGCATACGCGTTGCCAAAAGCCGCGGGACCGCCGTCATTCGCCAACAGGTCGATCTGCGAATTTCATCGAGCTCACGACTTAGCTGTTCGTTTCTCTCCTTCAGATCGAAAATTTCATCGAGCTTGCGACTTAGCTGTTCGTTTCTCTCCTTCAGATCGAAAATTTCATCGAGCTTGCGACTCAATCCCTGCTTCAGATCCACAATGAGTTCGACCGACGCGCCAAGGTCGCGCACTGTCTCAATATACATCTCTTCAGGCGAGGCTGAGCGATTGGCCCAGACATTGTTGGTTTCGTCGAAGATCGGATCCAGTTTGTACGGAGTACCGCTCCATTCCTTGTTGGCCGGAACCACCAACTCCAAGGTGCCGGAAATAACGCGCTGACCCAGGCCGTTCTTTGCGGCGGGCGATTTCCTTACCACGCACATCGAATTGATGAATTCAACCGAATGAACCAACGCGAGATTTTCTTCGGGCAGCTCGCAACCGTACTTACCGAAGATGCCGCGCAGAATTTCGGCGCGGGCCTTGGGCATCCCCCAATGCTCATGGTTGATGACATCTGCAAGGCGCTTGAAAAACGTCATCGAGGAATAGGGATAGTAGAGACCGCCTTCGAACTTGTCCCAATAGCTGCAATGCAGGTCCTCGGCGACGAAGATTCCGCCCTCTGCAAGATGCGGAAAATACAGCGCGAAAGTCTTGACGATGTCGCTGGACAGATGAGACCCGTCATCGATCACGATGTCGAACTGTCCGGACCTCTGCAGGATGCGCTGCTGGGTCTGCGGATCGTTCGCGTCGCCGACGATGACGCCGATGCGCGGATCATCATATGTCAGGCGCTCGCAATCCGGATTGATGTCACAGCCGACAAGGGCTTGCGCCTTCGGAAAGAATTGCGACCAGATCTCGAGCGAACCGCCGTTCTGGACACCGATTTCGAGCAGCCGGACAGGACGATCCCACATCGACGCGAACATGCGATCATATTCGTCGAGATAGAGGGACCACTTGTCGGACATCTTTCCGGTGTGGTTGGCGTAGAGCTCGTGGAGCGTTCGTTTAATCATTCGTAACCTGCAACTCTACCCGCTCGAACGGAATGCCGACGAGCCCGTAACGAATCTTGCTTGAGGCGACGTTGACGATCAACGCGTCATGCATCCAATGATGCTGAATGTTGTCGTAGCGATCGCCGTCTGCGACCGACGCCATGACCGCATATTGCCCGTTCGGCAGCATCGGCAGACGGAACTCGAACACGCCCTCGAATGTCGTGCCCGGCCCGATGCGAACCGGCATGCGATCGGTGAACGGAAGCGTATTCTCTCCAAACAGATCCTGTCCCAACCGATCGCGAATCAGAAATCCGAGGATGGGCTTGTCGAGTGGACCATGTGCCTTGGCGCGGACGGTCATGCGAACGCGCTCGCCGCCTTCGTAAATCCCCTCGGGACCGGCGGACAATTTCGTTAAGGAAACGGATTGGATTTCAGCATGGCCGGTCTTCCAGCCCGTGGCGACGGCGGTGTTGTCGCGTACGCTGGCCACCGCGGCGTAATCTACGGCCGGCGCCGCGTCCGGATCGACCGGCGACGCAGACGCAAGCCCGCCCGCCGCCTGGTCCGACGCGACCGAAATCAACTTGGCTTCCTCGCCGTAGACTTCCTGCAGCGTGAATTGAAGGTAGGTCTCGGAGACCTCTCTCGACGTGCCGGTCATCCGGATCTGGCCGTGGGACAGCCAGATCGCGGATTCGCACAGGTTCTGCACGGCAGCGGTATCGTGGCTGACAAACAGCAAGGTGCCGTGCTTTTGAAACTCTCGGATGAAGCGCATGCATTTTTGGGTGAACACCGCATCCCCGACCGCGAGCGCTTCGTCGACCACCAGAACATCGGCGTCGACATGCGCAATCACCGCAAATGCCAGCCGGACATACATGCCGCTCGAATAGGTCTTCACCGGCTGTTCGATGAACTCGCCAATATCGGCGAACGCAGCGATCCGCTCGAAACGGCTGCCGATCTGCGCATGGGTCAGCCCGTAGAGGGTGGCGGCCATGTAGACATTCTCGCGGCCAGTGAATTCCGGATTGAAGCCAGCCCCGAGCTCCAGCAGCGCAGCCACGCGACCGTTAACCTTGATCGCGCCACCGCTCGGATTGAGGGTTCCGCAGATCATCTGCAATAGGGTCGATTTTCCACTGCCGTTACGCCCGATAATGCCAACGGTTTCGCCCTTCTTTACCTCAAAGGAAACGTCTCTGAGCGCCCAGAACTCCCGAAAATACTGCTGCGGCGTCTTGCCGATCAGCGCCCCAAGTCGCGGAAACAAGGACTGCTTTAAACGATCGTGCGGCTTGTTGTAGATCTGGTAGCACTTGCTGAGGCTCTGTACCTTGATTGCAGTTTCCCTAGAGGACATCGGCGAACCCCCGGCGGGTCTTCTGAAACCAGGCAAAACCACACCATGCGACCAAGGCGCCGCCTAAAAGATAGATCAGGTACATCGACGAGTCCGGCACCTTCCCCCAGAACAACACATCCCGCGCCTGCTCGATCGCGGGCGTGATCGGATTGAGGAACAGCAGGCTGCGATATTTCTCCGGAAATGCATTCACCGGATAGAAGATCGGCGATAGGAACATCAGGATCGTGGTGATCATGCCCATGAACTGAGCGACGTCGCGCAAATAGACGCCGAGTGAGGCCAGGAACCAGCTCACCCCCAGAATGAAAAGCAGCAGCGGCAGCAAAACCAGGGGGATCAGCACTACCGTGAGGTGCGGCATTCCAAACAAGAACAGATACGCAATAAACCACACGCACATGCTCACCGCGCCATGAAAGATCGCCGAACCCAGCGCAACGGAAGGAAGTATCTCTAGCGGAAAAACCACCTTCTTGACGTAGTTCACGTTGCTCAGGATCAGGCTGGGCGCGCGGTTCAAGCATTCCGAGAAAAGCGTGAATACGATCAGGCCGGGAAACAGCACCATCGCAAACTCAGTCTTCGAGTCACTCCCGACATTCCAGCGCATCTTGAAAACCACGCTGAAGACTAGTGTGTAGATGATTAGCATCAGAATCGGATTGAAGAATGACCAGAACAGTCCGAGCACGGATCCGCGATAGCGTCCGACCACTTCCCGGTGCACCAGAGCGCGTATCAGGCCGCGGTTGCGCCACAAGTCCACCAGCATTTTCAGCGGAGAAATCGAAAACTCCTGCATCAACCAAGAACCGCTGCAGCTTCAGATCGCAGAGCCCCTTCTTCTTCGGGAAGCAAATCTGACCAGCAGCTAGAGTGCCGCGAACCGGTGGGATCCGACAGCAATCGGACACGGCAAATTTTCTCGACAACGCGCATTCTTCTTTACCAGGAACTGTGAATCTCGGTTCAACCGTTGGAAGTGCCCCGTTCTCGTCCCCGCGAGGCCCCACCCTTCGCTGGCTTATGTACCAACCTATGCCACGCAGCACAATCTAACCGCGCTCCGCAGTTGGCAATTCTCCCCTCCCCCTCACCCCTCCCGCGGCGATCGGATTCCGGCGCATTTGCCCTGCTCATAACCTACCGGAAGATGGTACCTTCTTTGTCGTCGCCCCAGGTCATCCTCGTGAAAGCACGCTGCCCGGCCGCATTCATGTTTTGGAACGCCCGTGTCTGGTTGTCCTTGACGAGAAGATTATCCTGGCGTCCAAGACGAAATGTGCCGCTTTCGGCCCATTCTTCCATCCCGTAAACGCGTCCATCCGCACCCACCACCACGATTTTTAGGCCGCGTTGAAGAATTCGCTGCGTCAGCCCGTCCGGCCCGCTCTCGAACAAGTATGAATCGTTCTTGGTTTCGATCGATTCGGGCAGTACATCGAGAAAGACCTGTCGTTCGATCATGAAGGCATTCGTTCTGATGTGCGGGTTCGGAAAAGGCGCCATGTCGTTCAGGCGCGCCAGCGTGCCGTCGGGCCCGATCTCGTTGGCCCAATACGCTTCAAACTTGTCGTCCAGTGTGCAGTCGTGGCGTGACGAGCGCACGGCGAAATAGGAAATCGCAGTGGCCACCACTCTAGTCGCCAGCCGCTTCGGCAACCGCGTCCTGATTGCTCGGAACAACCGTCGGAGGCCGGCCGGTTTTCGAATACCCTCATTCTGAAACAGCCACCATCCCTTTTGGACGTGCTTCATGCTGCTGAGAACGCTTTCATAGGAACCGGTGGCCCCAGCGATTCCGACCGCCGGATCGGCAAACGCCGAATGCAGTTTGCGAAGCCAGTTGTCAGACGTGATTTCCGAGAACGTGTTGAGGAAGACCACACGCGTGTGCGGAAGCTGCGCAGCAGCCTTGGCATAGGCGTTGATGTCGAAGCCGTCATCCGACACTGAAATGAAATGAGGGAATGCACGCTTCAGGACTTTGTCGAGCGTGGATTCCCCCGGCGGGAAGCCTTTTCGGACCACCACGCAATCATGCGCAATCCCGGGTGGATGACGCTCGAAGGATTCAATGAAATTCGTGACCGGTCCTTTTCCTTCGGCATGGCGTGCCAGATAAACAACAGCGAGATCGCTGGTGAAGGTTGAAGCTTGGCCTGGCACGACGTTGTTGTCCTTGTTGCTGGATCACCGAAGCACTAGAAGACCTGCGGCGATGATCGGAAAGACGGGGCTCACAGGGCTTCAGCGAGGTCGCTGATGTAGCGCGCATAGGCGCTCTTTCCCAGCGCCGCGCCCAGGCGTGCCAACTGATCGCGATCGATGTATCCTTGGCCGAAAGCCACCTCTTCGGGACAGGCGATCCGAAATCCCTGTCGCCGCTCGAGCGTGGCGACAAAGTTGGCGGCTTCCAACAGGCTGTCCGGCGTACCGGTGTCCAGCCAGGCGAAGCCGCGTCCCATCAGCTCAACCGCGAGCTCTCCGCGCTCAAGATAGGCCCGGTTCACATCGGTGATTTCGAGTTCGCCGCGTGCTGACGGCTTGATGTTGGCCGCAATATCGACAACTCGGTTATCATAGAAATAGAGTCCGGTAACGGCGAAGTTCGACTTCGGCTGTAGTGGCTTTTCCTCGATCGAGGTCGCATTGCCCTTCCTGTCGAACGCGACCACGCCGTAGCGTTCCGGATCGGCGACGTGATAGGCAAACACCGTTGCGCCGGTGGTCCGCGACGTGGCGCTGGCGAGCAAATTCGGCAGGCCATGGCCAAAGAAGATGTTGTCGCCGAGAATGAGCGCCGAGGCGTCGCCGCCAATGAAATCGGCGCTGATCACGAACGCCTGCGCCAGACCTTCAGGTTTGGGCTGCACCGCGTAAGACAGCGACAGCCCCCACTGATTGCCGTCTCCCAACAACGCCTCGAACAACGGCAAGTCCTGCGGCGTCGAAATGATCAGGATGTCGCGGATACCGGCTAGCATCAGCGTGGTCAGCGGGTAGTAGATCATCGGCTTGTCGTAGACGGGCAGCAACTGCTTGGACGTCACGAGCGTCATAGGATAGAGGCGCGTACCGCTTCCGCCAGCGAGGATAATGCCCTTCAAAGCAGATCTCCCGTTCAAATCCCAAGAAGACGATCAAGGCAATCCGTAAGGGACTGCTCTAGCGGAGGCAGCCCAACATCGAACACCACCGCCAGTTTCGCGCTCGAAAGCTGCGAGTTTGCTGGCCGGACCGCAGCTGTCGGATAATCGGAGGTCGAGATCGGGTCAAGCGATACGGACCGGCCTCCCCGGTGGGCGGCGGCATCGATGATCTGTTTTGCGAAGGTGTACCAAGTCATCGCGTCGGGTCCAGCAAGATGCGTGACGCCCGCATGATGCGGCTGCCAGCCGCCCGCCACCCGCTTGGCGATGACGCGGATCGCGTCGGCGATATCCGGCGCATATGTGGGACAACCTAACTGATCGTTCACTACCCGCAGCCGGTCGCGTTCCGATGCAAGGCGAAGAATCGTGCGCAAGAAATTACTTCCAAACGGCGCGTAGACCCATGACGTACGCAAGATAACGTGCCTTGGGTTCGCCGCGGCGACAGCCAGCTCGCCCGCCAACTTGGAGCGGCCATAGACGCTTTGCGGGTTGACCGGATCGCTCTCGACATAGGCGCCGGTCTTCATCCCGTCAAAGACGTAGTCGGTCGACAGATGGATGACCGGAATGCCTTGATCCGCGGCCGCCGCCGCTACAAGGCCTGCGCCATCGCGATTGAGCGCAAATGCGAGATCGGGTTCCGACTCAGCCTTATCCACCGCCGTGTAGGCCGCGGGATTGACCACCACGTCGGGACGGAATGCGGCAATGGCTCGCTCGATCGAGACTGCGTTCAGCAGATCGACGTCCGGTCGTCGGCCAAAGCCGAACTCAATCTCCTTGTCGGCGGCCGCAGCCTCCCGGAGCGACCGCGCGACCTGGCCCTCGCCGCCAATCACATAGATCCGCATCTGTGGATTCACGCCCCCACCAGACCGAGACGTTCGCCGCCATAGATCTTGTTCCGCAACGGTTGCCACCAATCTTCGCGCGCGAGATACCACTGCACTGTTTTTTCGATGCCGGTTTCGAACGTTTCCCGCGCTCGCCATCCCAGATCGGTTTCGAGCTTGCTGGCATCAATCGCGTAACGCTGATCGTGCCCCGGGCGATCGGCAACGAACGAAATCAGCTCGTGATGCGAGGCGTCGTTCGGGCGCAGGCGATCCATCCACGAACAGATCTGCCGAACCACTTCGATGTTGGTCCGCTCATTGCGTCCGCCGATATTGTAGGTTTCGCCGGGTCTTCCTGTTGCGAGAATGATGCCAAGCGCCCGGGCGTGGTCGTCGACAAACAGCCAATCCCGGACGTTGGAGCCGTCGCCATAGACCGGAAGCGACTTGCGATCCAGTGCGTTGAGGATAACCAGCGGAATCAGCTTTTCGGGAAAATGATAGGGCCCGTAATTGTTGGAACAATTGGAGACGATGACAGGCACGTCATAGGTTCGGTGCCAGGCCTTCGCCAGATGGTCGGAAGCAGCTTTGGTGGCCGAATAGGGAGAACTGGGATCGTAGGCCGTGGTTTCTGTGAACAGCCCGTCCTCTCCGAGCGACCCGTAAACCTCGTCCGTCGAGACGTGCACGAAACGGAAATCATCCGCATTTTTCTTGGCCGACGCGATGTAGCGGCGAGCCGTCTCGAGCAGCGTGAAGGTACCAACCACATTGGTTTTTAAGAACAGGTCGGAGCCGGAAATCGAACGATCGACGTGGCTCTCAGCGGCGAGATGGACTATCGCGTCCGGCTGGTATTTCTCGAAGATCGCAGCCATCGCGGCGCCGTCGCAGATATCGTGCTTTTCGAACGCAAAATGCGGACTGGACGCAACCAGCGCCAGCGATGCCATGTTGCCGGCATACGTCAATTTATCGACCACGACGACGTCATGGCCGAGATCGGCGATGAAATGACGACATACCGCCGATCCGATAAAACCGGCTCCTCCAGTCACGATCACCCGCATTGCGCCACCTCCTCAACCGCCGAATTGAAAGCCCGGAGGGACATCTTTCAAACGCGGCTGCTTCCGGTCCTTGTCCGATAAGACCACGTCACCTGGCGAAATCCGCCAATCGATGGCCAGGTCAGGATCATCCCATGCGATACCACGATCGCAGTCCGGCGCGTAGTAATCGGTCACCTTGTAGATGACCTCGCAATCGTCGGTCAGGGTGACGTAGCCATGAGCAAAGCCAGGCGGCACCCACAATTGACACCAGTTCGCCGCCGACAGTTCGACGGCAACGTGCCGGCCGAAGGTCGGCGAGCCTGCCCTGATGTCAACGCCGACATCGAGAATTGCTCCGCGCGAGCACCGCACCAACTTACCCTGCGCGTGGGGCGGAAGCTGGTAATGCAATCCGCGCAGCACGCCTTTCTGCGTCGATAAAACGTGATTGTCCTGCACGAACGCCGCTTCGACGCCACTCGCAAGAAGCGCGTCCGCACGAAATGTCTCCGAGAAAAATCCCCGGGGGTCGCCATGCCTCGCTGCGGTCACCAGCAGAATGCCCGGAATCTCGAGCCGTTCAATTTTCATATCCACTTTCGGATGTTGGTCTATCCTTGCGTCTGCATGCCCCAATTGGAAGAACATGATCAACAGAATTCTACTTCGCGCCAGGTTCCTCTGGCTGCATGCCTCGTTGGGCACCTACTGGTCACGTGGATGCTCGCTCCCAAACCGGCCGCAATCTATAATTATTCAAGCATCTGCGCGCTAGACGCGACTGACGTTGTATGGCCTAAGGCATTGTCTGGAACTTGCATTATGCACTGACGGAATCGTGTACCTTGATGGCGTCATGGTACTGAAAACATTGTGCTTTTTCGGATCGAGATCCGAGATTCGCCTGCAGCCACCACAAAGTTGAAATCGATCGATGTTAGCGACTGTCGAAACACGAACCGGCGAAAGACGCCCGCCGGCGACCGTTACTTGGGGCGCCGGACAAAAGTCCGCCGAAATGGCTATTGCCGACCTTCTGGACGGTTTAGCCGCCTGGCGTCTGTGGGGCCGGATGGGATGGAACGACATCCTTCAGCGCTATCGCCGCTCCCTGCTGGGACCGTTCTGGCTGACCGCCAGCATGGCAATCATGGTGGTGGCGCTGGGATTTCTCTACGCTGAACTGTTCAATACCCCGATTCGCGATTTCCTGCCCTTTCTCTGCACCGGTCTACTGGTCTGGAATCTTCTCGCGACCTTCCTCAGCGAAGGCGGCATGATCTTCACGGCGGCCGAGTCCTATATCAAGCAGGTCCGGCTGCCCTATTCGATCTATGTGTATCGGTCGAGCTGGAGCAAGATCATCATCTTCGCCCATAACTTCGTGATCTATTTTGGGGTACTGATCTATTTTGGGATCTGGCCCGGCGCCACGGCCCTACTGGCAATTCCCGGACTAATCCTCCTGGTGTTGAACGGCATGCTGGCGACGGTCTATATTGGCATCCTGTCCGTCCGATTCCGCGACATCCCGCCGCTCATCGCCTCCGTCGTGCAGCTAATATTTTTTGTTACGCCGATCATGTGGAAGCCGGAATTGCTCCAGCGCCGCGCCTACATCGCCGACATCAATCCGTTTTTCCATCTGATTGAGATCGCGCGGACGCCGTTGCTGGGAAATGTGCCCGACCTCAAGAACTACCTTGCAGTGCTGTTGATCACGGCGGTCAATCTCGGGCTTGCCGGACTGGTCTTCACACGCTTTCGATCGCGTATCGCCTACTGGATCTGAAGACGATGAATAACGACAAAATGCTGTCAGAGCTGACGCTGGAAAATGTCAGCGTGTCGTTTCCCATCTATCATGGCGGATCGCGGTCCTTGAAGAAGAGCCTGCTATTCCGTAGTTCCGGTGGCCATCTGGCAACCGACGCGAACCACCGCGTCGTCGTCGAAGCACTGCGAAACGTCTCGACGCATATCACCGCCGGCGATAGGGTCGCGCTGATCGGATCAAACGGCGCCGGCAAGACCACCTTGCTGCGCGTGATGGCCGGCATCTATGAGCCGGCTGTCGGCACGGTTCGCTCTCGCGGGATGATCTCTCCGATGCTCGACATCGGTCTTGGCATCGACCAGGACATCAGCGGCTACGAGAATATCCGCATGCGCGGCCTGATCCTCGGCATGACGCCCGATGATATCGCCAGCAAAATGCAGGATATTTCCGACTTCACGGAGCTTGGCGAATATCTGGACATCCCGGTGCGCACCTATTCCTCCGGTATGATGACACGATTGACCTTTGCGGTGGCGACCAGCTTTGCCCCCGAAATCCTGTTGATGGACGAGTGGATCATGGCCGGCGACGATAGCTTCATCACCAAGGCCAGGCATCGCATCGACAATTTCGTCGCGAAGGCGAGCATCCTGGTGCTCGCTTCCCACAGCGCCGAGACCTGCCGCCAGTTCTGCAACAAGGCGCTTTGGATGGATCAGGGCAGCATCAAAGCGACAGGTTCCGTCGAGGAGATCCTCGAAATGTACGCGGAGACGCAAAGAGGCCGCGTCGAACCGGCGTGAGCGTACGTTACAGGCGGCCGTACAATGCCCCCACGAAAAGCCCGAGATCTGATCACTAGCAATGGAGGTGTGACTATACATGGATGGCGGACATCTTTCGGTTGCTGGCTCACAAGATATGGGATAACGGGTGAAACGGCCTTTCTAAAACTTTTGAGCAAAAGCGCGATATTAGCGATGCCACGCTGGTGCCCGGGTGAAAGTCTTTACGCAGTCAAGTTGCGCTACTAGGCTGCGGCACCATGCAAAAATTCCAATCCATCCAAGTGCTGCGCGCTTTAGCCGCCACCTTGGTGGTCGTATTCCATTTCGTGGGGCTCAACGCGAGGATCGACCCGTCGTACCGAGCAATCGAGTCCGCCATTGCAAATCTGGGCATCGGGGGCGTGCATTGCTTCTTCGTTATCAGCGGGTTCGTGATTACGACTGTCGCGCAGCGTGAGAATTGGCAGCAATTTCTGTTTTCGAGAGTTGTTAGGATCTACCCGATTTATTGGGTTTATTTGGCGCTGATGGCGGCGTTTTATTTGGCCAAAGGCTGGCCCGATCCCGCTCCCGCCTTTCTCAATTCGGTTTTTCTACTGCCTGTGACGACCCCACTTTTACCGGTGGGATGGTCGCTGGTCCATGAGGTCTATTTCTACGCAGTGGTGGCGCTCGCGCTCGCGCTGGGGCTCTCTATGGTGCGGCTTCTCGCAGGCTGGGCCATGCTGATCGTCGTCTCTCAGCTATTTGCGACGTCCACGAATCCTGTGTTGCAGATCGTGACGCACGTCTACACGATTGAATTCATTGCTGGCGGATTCATCGCGTTAGCGAATGTACGACGTCATGGATTGGCAATACTCGTGACCGGCGCAGCCCTTGCCGTCGTTGGACAAACCTTGTGCGGATTACTTGATCCCGATCAGCAATGGTTGCGGATGTTGCTCATCGGCTCACCCTACATGTTGGTGGTATATGGAGCGATTTCGCTTGAAAGCACTGGCTGGGGGGCGCCCCCTCGGTGGGCGATCAAACTGGGTGATGCTTCGTACTCCACTTACCTCAGCCACTTTCTGTTACTTGCACTTTTGACCCGCCTTTTCTCAACCCAACATCACGGCTTAGTCGCCCAGATTTTATTCGCAGGTTTGTGCATAATTGCAGCGAACATCTGGGGCGTGCTGAGCTTCAATTATCTGGAGTTACCACTCCTTCGGAGCGTCCGAAACCCGAAGGCAAGAGGAATTGTCACAACACATTCGGCGACAAATATAGGCTGAGCGTGATCAGTCCTGCTTGAGCGGCCCAGAGGCGGGCCAGCGCGCCATGACGAACGCAAGCCCCCCGAAAGCGGAATGCTGTCGACAGGTTCCTTCGCAGGCGAATTCGCGCCTTCGAGGATCTGAACAGCGAGGTCGAAGTGGCGTGAATTGCCGCTACAGCCGGCCAAGTAACGCCCCGACGAACAGCCCGAGATTGTCGATGAAGCGATGAAGCTCTGCCGGTAGACACCGGACTTCCAGACCAGCCACAGCCGGATCGGCCATGCGGCCTGACGGATCCTGGCGTAACGGTGGAGAGCGAGTGCGTTGTGCGGCGTTAGCAGCTTTCGCATCCTGCCCAGCACGTTGAGGTTGACGTCGTTCCACATCACCATCCGGCCGGACGCAAATGCCGATAGTCGAACAAGCCGCGCCCGCAGACCTTTATTCGCGCCAACTGTATCGGAGGCTGGGCCTAGGATCGTAATGCGCGGTGCCGCCGATCCCCGTCACGACCTGATAGGTCCACCAATCGTGCGATACCAGAGCAACGTCGCCCGGCGTCGCCTGAAGCTCCAGCCGCGCCGCGCGATTGAACACCATCGTGTTGCCGCCGCCGATGTTCTGCACCAGGGCATTTTGAAAGGTCGGCGCGCGCACGAACAGCGGCGAGAAGCCAATCGGCGCGCCGCCCTCTTCGATCAACTCGGTTCGCGTAAAATACACAGCTGGCTGATCTGACGGACGCGCTTCGAACCACGCACGGCTTTCGCCAGCTTCTCCGGAAACCATACGTCGTCCTGGTCGCTGTAGGCGAACAGGTCACCGTCGATATCGTCAGATCGGACTAACGACACAAAGTTTTGCCAGAAACCCATCTGCGGCCCTCGCCGCACCACCACCCGCTGTGGAATCTGCTTGGCAAACTCCTCGATGATCTCAATCGTATCATCCGTGCAGCCGTCGTCGGACACCAGCAATTCCCAGTTGCGATAGGTTTGCGCCTTATAGGAGTCGATTTGCTCCTGAATAAATGCTGCGCGTTTCTGGTCGCGAGCAGAATGACGACTTTAGGGCTTGCTAATGGCAACTGGGATGATTCCTGATTGAGCCTCTCGCAGCCGTCACTGCCGTGACGCTGGAAATAGACACGGCGTCTCTTAGACCATCAATCCTGATCTTCGAATCCCGGACCGGCGTCATGTCGCGACCTCATGCGCCGTTCCAACTGGGTTCTCGCCTTCGCCGTCTTGTGGATGGCGGCGCCATAACGAGTGCGAAGACCTTTTCAAGCATGAATCAAAGAACGTGAAAGTCGCTTAAGTATTGCTGCAGTGTAGCCGTCGTGATGTTTTGAAGTATCACGATATCATTGCAATCGGTAGTTATGATTGAGTTTCCGTGCCCATCATCTACCATGTGAGAAGCAATGGAGGCGACGTCGGCGAAAATCGTGTGGCGGAATTGAATAGTATCCGCTCCGGGTTGGAAATTGACGATGGTGTCTTGGCCGAAATTCGGGTCGAACGCAAATGTATCGCGGCCAGTAGTGCCGATCATCAAGTTGCTGTTCTCGTCGCCGAGGTAAACATTGTTGGACGTAGCCTCGTTCGCGTTCGAACTCGCGATGACCGTGGTGGTCAGGCCGATATGCCCGTCGCCGTTCAGATCCTGGTAAAAACTGGCCTCCGCCGATTGCAATGCATAGTCATTTCCCGACAAAGCCGCCGTCGACGAGATGTAGTTGCCGCTGCGGTCGGTGGTCCAGACCGAATACATGTCGGCCCCCGCGACCTTCCAGGCGACCTCATACCCGCCCGCCGTCTGCTCCGCACTGACCGGCAACCAAGCGCCGAACTGACCCGCCACAAAATCGGCCCCAGAAGTTTTTAGCGACGGGCCCAACCCGGCGCTGTCGTAAAGGAAGAAGTGGTTGCCGCCCTCGGTCAGATGGGTTGATCCATTCGCTTCGATGACCGTAGTGGTCAGACCGATATGTCCATCGCCGTTCAGGTCCTGGGAAAAACTGGACTCCGCCGTTTGCAATGCGTAGTCATTTCCCGGCAAACCCGCCGTCGATGACATGAAGTTGCCGCTGCGGTCGGTGGTCCACATCGAATACATGTCGGACCCCGTGACCTTCCAGGCGACCTCATACCCGCCCGCCGTCTGCTCCGCGCTGATCGGCAACCAGTTGCCGAACTGACCCGCCACAAAATCGGCCCCAGAAGTTTTTAGCGACGGGCCCACCCCGGCGCTGTCGTAAAGGAAGAAGTGGTTGCCGCCCTCGGTCAGATGGGTTGATCCATTCGCTTCGATGACCGTGGTGGTCAGACCGATATGTCCATCGCCGTTCAGATCCTGGGAAAAACTGGACTCCGCCGTTTGCAATGCATAGTCGGCTCCCGGCAAACCCGCCGTTGATGACATGAAGTTGCCGCTACGGTCGGTGGTCCAGACCGAATACATGTCGGACCCCGTGACCTTCCACGCGACCTCATATCCGCCCGCCGTCTGCTCCGCGCTGATCGGCAACCAGTTGCCGAACTGCCCCGCCACAACATCGGCTCCAGAGGTTTTTAGCGACGGGCCCAACCCGGCGCTGTCGTAAAGGAAGAAGTGGTTGCCGCCCTCGGTCAGATGGGTTGATCCATTCGTCTCGATGACCGTGGTGGTCAGGCCGATATGCCCGTCGCCGTTCAGATCCTGGTAAAAACTGGCCTCCGCCGATTGCAATGCATAGTCATTTCCTGACAAAGCCGCCGTCGACGAGATGTAGTTGCCGCTGCTGTCGGTGGTCCAGACCGAATACATGTCGGCCCCCGTGACCTTCCAGGCGACCTCATACCCGCTCGCCGTCTGCTCCGCACCGACCGGCAACCAGGCGCCGAACTGACCCGCCACAACATTGGCCCCAGAGACCTTGAGCGAGGGTCCCGATGACGTACCGTTCCCATAGAGGTAATAGTTGCTGCCGAACTGCATCAGAGTGGTCGCGCCGATCGCCTCAATCACAACGGGCGTGAGCAAGCCTAGGAGTGCCGAGTTGGTGATCGTGCCGTCCGCAAAGTGGAAATTCTCAACGCCGATGACGGTGTCGGTGCCATCAGGCGAACCGGAGCGCTGGTCGATGAGCGTGAAAGTCTGAGAGCTTGCGTTGTACGAGACAGCGTAATTGACCTCGTTGCCCGAATAGACCGCGGTATCCGTACCCGATCCGCCGATAATCGTGTCGTTGCCGCCGCCACCAGTGATCGTGTCGTTACCACCGCCGCCGTTCAGCACGTTCGCAATCGTGTTGCCGATCAGCGCATCATTGCCGATACCGCCGATGGCATTTTCGATGTAGGAGCGCGAATCGCTGTTGTACAGATATGCGCTGTAGACGTTGCCGGACGCGTAATGGCCGTTTCCGAGATAGGCCAATTGCGTAGTCGAGAACACCGATGACGCACCGGGATTGAGATTGATCGTGAGGTTGGTCGTGTAGTTCGACAGGTCGTAGGTATCGACACCGCCGCCGTCCCAGATTGTCTCGTAAACGCGGTTGGCCGAACCGCCCGCACCGCCGCCCGGCGCGAGCTGGGCCGCGCCGTTGATGAATTCCTGACCGGTCGTCGGACTCCAGGAGTAGACCGTGTTTTCGCTATGGGTCGAGAAGTTCGCGCCGTACAGCGTCTGCAGCGCGAGGATATCGTTCGCCATATAAGTTTGCGGATATCCGTAGGCCTCGTTGGTGTAGCCGGTCAGGGGCCCGCCGACATAGCTGCGATAGCTCATGACGGTGTATTCGCTGTCGTCATGCGCGCTTGGCACCGCGACGTTGGCGACGCCGCCCGTCTCCTGGCTGTGCTTGAGGCCGAGGGCATGGCCGAGCTCGTGCAGCGCGGTCGTGAAATAGTAATTGCCGAGCGCGGCCAGCGAATAGTTGTACGCAGTCCCGAACCACACATCGCCGCCGGAAGCGTAGTTGCCGGGGTAATAGGCGTAGGAGGTTGGATTGGCCGCCGGCGATTGCGCGACCATGATGTCGGCGCCGTTGGTCCCTGCGTACTGGATGCTGGCGTTGGTGTAGTCGAGGATCAGTCCGATCGCGTAATTGATCGCTGCCTGCATCTGGCTCGGCGCCGAGGCAAAACCCGACTTGGTCGGCTCACTGCTTCCGCCGGAGTAGGGATTGGCGTAGTCGCTCGGCGAGTCGGGAAAACTGTAGGTAATCGCGCCGGACCATTTGGAGCCCGACAGCATGCCGTCGATGTCTGCGTTGTTGGTCCTACTGACGGTGACAGCGGTGGCCAAGGGAACCTCCGAAGCAGCAAGCCCCGTTTGATTCGGGGCGCGGGCGGCCTATTCTAGCTTGAAGGTTATACGTTTGGTTTAAATTGGCGACCACATCCGGACCTCTTTCATAAGGCAGGTTAGCCATCAAATCCCCTAACCTACGGGAAGGCAAGGCAAGAACGCCAGTTCCGGCCGCCCGCGTGATTTGCAAGGGGAAATCATGAAACGACGTCCACTCTCGGCAGGTCTGTTCGGCGCCCTGGTGGCGCTGGCCGGGCCGGATCATCCACCCTTCGGAGAACTGCCTGTCATGGTCGAGAAAGCCAACGCGGACGACAACGGCAAGGCGGGGCGCTCGCGCTCGGTTCCGCCCGCCCGCGACCCTTCGGCGGCGGTCGCCGAGGAATACGAATTCGCCCGTCGGCAGGGCACGCGGGAGGCGTTCGAGCTCTTCATCGCGCGCCACGGCGATGATCCTATGGCCCAGCAGGCGCGTGCCGAGCTGAAGCGCCTGTCGCGCTGATCCTGCGCGCATCGCAGCAAGCCCGTCAGGCCAACCGTCAGGCATTGCATTTTGACACGGCATCCGGGTCAGCTCAGACTTGCCGCATGATGTTCCGGCTCTATGGTAGGCCCGCAATCTGTCCCGGAGCCTTTCAAGCCGCCCCTTCCGCATGACTCCGAATCCCTGTTGAGCGGAAAGAGTGGATCATGGCGGGCGACGACAGCTTCATCGCCAAGGCGAGGCATCGCATAGATATTTCGTCGCGAAAGCGAGCATCCTAGTGCGCACTTCCCACAGGGCCGAGACCTGCCGCCAGTTCTGCAACAAGGCTCTCTGGATGGCGGGGAATTATCAAAGCCGGAGATTCCCTTGAGGAGATCGTCGAAATGTACGCGGAGACGCAAAAAGACCGCGTAAAAGTAGCATAACTACCGCTACAACCGACCAAGTAACGCCCCGACGAAAAGGCCAAGATTGTCGACCAAGCTTTGCCGGTAGACACCGGACTTCCAGACCAGCCACAGCCGCATCGGCCATGCGGCCTGACGGATCCTGGCGTAGCGGTCGAGGACGAGTGCATTGTGCGGCGTCAGCAGGTTTCGCATGCTGCCCAGCACATTGAGATTGACGTCGTTCCACATCACCATGCGACCGGACGCGAATGCTGATAACCGAACGAGTCGGGCTCGAAAACCTTTGTTCGCGCCAACTAGATTTAGCCCATGCTGCCTGTATCGGAGGCTGGGCCAGGGATCGTAGTGTGCGGTGCCACCTATTCCCGTCACGATTTGATAGGTCCACCAATCGTGCGACACCAGTGCAACGTCTGCCGGCGTGGCCCGAAGCGCCAGCCGCGCCGCGCGATCGAACACCATCGTGTTGCCGCCGCCGATGTTCTGCACCAGGGCATTCTGAAAAGTTGGCTCGCGTAAGAAAAGAGGTGAGAAGCCAATCGGGGTACCGTCCTCTTCGATCAACTCGGTTCGCGTAAAATACAGAGCCGGACGATCGCTCGGACGCGCTTCGAACCAGCTCACCGCCTTAGCAAGTTTCTCCGGAAACCAGACGTCGTCTTGGTCGCTGTAGGCGAACAGGTCGCCGTCGATATCGTCAGATCGGACCAGCGACGCGAAATTCTGCCAGAAACCCATCTGCGGCCCTCGCCGCACCACCACCCGCTGGGGAACCTGCTTGGCAAACTCCTCGATGATCTGAATCGTATCATCCGTGGAGCCATCGTCGGACACCAGCAAATCCCAGTTGCGATAGGTTTGCGCCTTATAGGAGTCGATTTGCTCCTGAATAAATGCGGCGCCGTTTCTGGTCGCGAGCAGAATGACGACTTTAGGGCTTGCTAATGGCAACTGGGATGATTCCTGATTGAGCCTCTCGCAGCGGTCACTGCGGCGACACTCGAAATAGACTCGATCGTCTCTTAGACTATCCATTTTATTTTTCAATTCGCGGATGAAACCCCCGCGGATTCCAGCCAAGATCGCGGACCGCCGGCGCAGGATCGAACACCATGTCCTTCGCCATCCGGGCGCCCATCGCGGCATTCGCATTGGGAAGCAAAGGCTTTGCTAGGGCAAATGCCAGCCGCCAGACAAATGGCGGCGCGGATATGATCCGGCGCGGCTTGCCAAGCGCGTCGAAAATCCGACCGACCATCTCACGATAGCTAATCGTCTCCCCGCCCGGCAGCGCATAGGTTTTGCCGATTGCCGTGTCGCTTGTTGCCGCGGCAATGGCGCCGATCGCAAGGTCCTCCGCATGCACGGGCTGCCGCAACCCGGCGCCGCTGCCCATCAAAGGTAGCACTCCGAACCGTCGAATGAACCGCGCTAGCCGCGAGACGTTGCCGTCGCGACCCTCTGCATAGACGAGGGTCGGACGCAGGATGGTCCAACCGACATTGTAGCGCTTGCATGTAGCAATCAGCCGCCTCTCCCCCTCCGCAAGCCGCTGCATCAGCTCGCGCTCCGACGCGACTTCGGAATCTATCTTGGTGACGATGCTGGTTGAGGTGAAGGCGACGACGCGCTTCAGGGTCGTCGTATAGATGTGCGGCAGCGCATCCGCGAGCAGACCAACCTCCGCAGTGCAATACAAGGTCTCGAACGAAGGCAGCTTCAATGTTTCGGGCGTGGCGAGATCCCCCTGGAGCCACACTACTCCGCAACTGCGGTGTTGCGCCCGGGATAACGCCAGCGGGGTTTCACCGGACCTGGCCAGATGCTCGACGATGTAGCCTCCGACGATCCCGGTGGCGCCCACAACGAAACTCTGCATCCCAATCAACTCACTGCGGCGGCGCGGCGGCGAACAACGCGATCAGGATGTCTTTATCGGTCTATCTGCCTTGCGCCCAATCGCCTTCCGCTGGTTACGGCCAAGCTTGCCCGAATTCAAGCCTCAGCATGGCTTGGGTGAACCGCGAAAGGCACCTCATATTCGACAAGTATCAACCTGTGATTGCCCTTAGGATGTGATACGCTAACGCCGGGTCTTAAGCTAGTCGGAAACACAATGGAGCCCCGGCGCATAACAGCGCCGGCCTTTTATGTTTCCGGTCAATTGGACGACTAATTAATGTCTGGCATCAACACTGAGGGGAATCTCTTCACCGGCTTTACCTTTTTGGTACTCGACATGCGGCAGAACAGGTTCTTGAACGCCCCCTAGAAGAAAACGCGAGAGGTCCTGAAAGGCGTAATGCTGTAGCCACAAAGCCCCGTAAGGAGTCAGATGATGTTGATCTTTGTAAAAGGTTTGCGCGCCATCGCTTAGCGGGCAAAAATTGCCATTGCAAAGGTACGGCCATGCATCAAAGAAAAACACTTGCGATGGATGGCTGGTCTCGATCTGCCTAAGAACTTTTCTTGTGAATGCATGAGTGTCAGGATCAACGATGACGTTCATCTTGGAACAATCAAAGCGGCCTAGGAAGGTGGGGCGATCAAAACACGCCGAGGGCGGATTGGCGACCAAGGGTCCATTGCCCATCAAGATGACTTTGCGACCATTCGTCAAAAGGAGATCGACCGTCTCCTTCATTTTCGTGGACCACAGGAGCTGCGCCTCCTCTTGGGTCAGTTCGCGCGGTTCTCCATCAAGTTTATATCGCCTACCAAAACCTCTCCCCATTCCGACTTCCCAGAGGCCGGCGAGTATCACGACGCGAGGGTTGTCGTGCGCCACACGTGAGAGCCAGTCGTATTTTCCCCCGATGCAATCATCGCTTTTAGCCGAAGCATCGGCGGGACTGATGCCTACTACAAACGGACAACCGGGCACCATTGGATACTGGCTTCCACGCAGGTGCGTCTGTTTCAAGGTCTCTGCAATTGCCGGGGCATAATGAGTGGCGTGGCTGTCGCCGACAAGGACGATATCCGGGCGACTAGTGACGCAAAGTCCGAAGCCTCCTTCGCAAGCAGGCCGCGCTACTCGCTCCATGATCCATGGATCCGAAAGCGGTGGAATTTCCGGTCTGATCATTGTCGATGCGAACGCGCCTGCCACGACAAGAAGCGCAGATAAAGAACCCCACGCCAACGCAAAGCGCAGACGCGTACCAGCAAGCCCACGCCGGAATTTCTGCTCAACGAAGTGATGAAGGGGGACAGCTGCCAGAACGGATGCAATGACCAGTCCTATCTTTTCAGATTGCTGTATCTCATTGAAACGCCAATACTGGTAAAAAACTATGATGGGCCAGTGGACCAGGTAGATAGAGTAAGAAATCCGGCCTATGTACACGGCGACTGGATTGTTCCAAATTTTCTCAAGGGAAGGAACCACTCCCCCATAGATCATAAATGCTGCGCCTATACAGGGAATAACTACGAGTGCGGTTGGCGTGTGCGGTCGGAACGTGATTATGCTCGAGATCACCAGACAGAGGGCGATGGATGAAAGCGCATTGCTCAATATTTGACGTTTTGGTGTGCGCTCCAGCCAGACCAGGAGCGCCCCAACTACGAACTCGAAGACACGAAACGGTGTCAGGAAAAACACGGCATCTTGGTCAATCTTGAAGTATGCGACCGCAGCGATAAAGCTCAGAGCACCAGTCAAAGTCAGTGTTGTCGGGACAAATTTGTTCGAAAACTTCGAAAGAAAGTAGAGGGCAAGGGGCCAAAAGAGGTAAAATTGCTCTTCGACCGACAATGACCATGTGTGCAAGAGCGGTCTAAGGTAGTTGTCCGGTGCCCAATACCCCGAATCAATCCAAAAGAAGATGTTTGAAGCAGATAGAGCAGTCCACACGGCTGATTGAGCAAACTGCTTGAAGTGGTCTGCGGCGAGCAACACTGAGGAAACAAAGAACGTGACCAGGACTGTCACAAACAGAGCGGGGAATAGCCTTCTCGCCCGGTTTATGTAGAAATCTCGGAAGGAGAAGACCCCTAGTGCAATCTCCTCTTGGATTTTTCTTGTGATCAAATATCCGCTGATCACAAAAAATACATCGACGCCGACGTATCCACCGAGCGCTGTATGAAAACCGGCGTGGAAGAATACAACTCCGAGAACAGCTATAGATCTGAGAACGTCGATGTCTGGACGGTAGTGCTCTAAAGTCCGGTCAAGAGTCATTGGGCTAGCAGCAAGCAGCGGAGCGTCCAGCGAGCGCAAGCCATATTGCGAAATGCCCTGCTTGTTAATTGACAGTTCCGCCATTGTTCCTCGTCTAAGTTCTCAGTAGCTCTACGGCGTTTTTTTGCTCCGCGCGTCGTCGCACCAAGATTGGGGACGCTGATCCATTCATTTTTGCCCCTGCCCGCAGATCGCATGTTTGCGACAACAGTTTTTCCCGGTCGAACAAAGCCCGCCAGCAGCGAAGTTCGTGCACGCCAAGCCATAGCAATGTGTACTTAGAGCGGCAAAAAAATGACGCGCCGCACTCGTAACAATCACCGCCCTCGAATCCGAGTCGAAAAAATGCGGTCGACGTTTTCGTCTCGGATAGTTGCAAAGTTGCCACGGACCGGCGACGGAAAATAGTTACCGTCCGCATGTAAAGCCTGCCGGATCAGATCGCGGCAGCTTGGCAGAAACGCGCCCTGATGTTGAAGCTGAGAAACTTTGCCTCGATTGGTGTTCTGAACACCGAGATCGATCTCTTAGTCTTCAGCCAGAGATCATGGCACCGGCAGCAGCGCGAGCCACCTTGGGAAGGGCATGTCAGGCGTGAGGAACGCCGTCGACATCATAATGGCGCCTAAGCCCACAAAGGAAATCCATGATCGGACGTTGAGCGAACAGGCAATCTGGCGTAGCCAGGCCAGACCTGCCCGGCCAAGAGCTCCAAGAAACGCGGGGCAGGTAGTGGCGAGCGACGGCTCTTCTCCATTCTTCGGCGCAGGCGATCCGAAATACTCAGATGACGTGCATTTGCGCCCCGTCTTCGTACGGGACAATCTGTTTCCTCGATTTCTTGTTGAAGTGATTAGTGCCGCTCAAATCATTCGCAGACCTCATGGATGGGCTTCCTACCATTTTATCTGCCGATTTTGGGATGAACAGCGCCTCGTACGGCATGCACAGAGGCTAACCAAACTTACTAGGCGGCATCGGAGCCGCATTCCGGGATCGCTTCATGCAAGATGGCGAGAATGGTGCTCCGATCGATCTTTGCGGTAGCACGTTCCAGTGCATCCAACCAACGTTTCATCTGCAAAATCGACGGCTCATTTGGCTTTGCCGCCATAACGCCTGGAATGCCGATCTCGACGGGCGGCTCCTCGCGCGCAAAGAGTTTTTCGTTCAGTCGTTCACCAGGCCTCATTCCGCTAAACGATATCTCAATGTCACGCCCCGGTTCGAGGCCTGACAATCGTATCATGCGTTCGGCCAATTCGACTATTCTGACTGGCTGTCCCATGTTCAGCACATAGACAGAAGCATTGTCGGGACAGGACGCAACGGCATGAGACGCCGCCGTTATGACGAGATCACACGCCTCTCGAATGGTCATAAAATAGCGCACCATATCCGGATGGGTGACCGTCACCGGCCCTCCCGCCTCGATCTGCAGCTTAAACTTTGGAACGACCGATCCTTTGGATGCTAATACGTTCCCGAAGCGCACCGAAATAAGCCGCGTAGCTTGGTGTTCTCCCTTCTGAGGGTCGTGATCGAGAGCCTGACAATACATTTCAGCGAATCTCTTTGTGAGACCCAGCATCGAGACGGGCTCAATCGCTTTGTCGGTCGATATGAGCACCATAGCCTTGGCCCCGGAAGCCACAGCTGCATCGGCAACATTGATCGACCCAAACACATTGGTCTTGACGCCCTCGCTCCAATCACGCTCCAAGATTGGAACATGTTTGAGTGCCGCAGCGTGGAAAACCATCTCCGGCCCAAACCCACGCATCAGCTGGAAAATGCGGTTCCGATCGCGGACGTCGGCTATTCTTCCCTCAACCATTGCTCCGGGATGGCGGGTCGAAAGCTCCTCCATCACAGCATATAGTGCGGGCTCCGAATTATCGATTATGAGCAGTCGGCTGGCTCCGTGCCGAAGAAGGCGCTCACATATCTCGGAGCCAATTGATCCCGCTCCTCCCGTAACGACAATCGCCTTCTGTTTTACTAATTGCTCAATCCGCCCATGATCAATCGGTTGGGTCGGTCGAAGCAACAGATCTTCTACGGCAATCGGCTTCAGCCTGGGAGCTTCATCTCCATCCAACGACGGCAAACGGCTAACGACAAGGCCGAGCTTCCTTGCTTGACTGAGGATCTTTTCCGGATGCGCGTCAACCTCAAATGCTGACGGACCCATCACGAGCCGAGCAATTGGCCGCTTGCGACTTGCCAAGTCGCGAACGACGTCCTCTAGGTCGTCCACTCCACCCAACACCGGAATATTGCGCAACAGCTGCCCCCAATCAGCGTGCGACGGCGACAGCAGACCAGCCGGCCAAATCGCCTTTACAGAGCCATTCTCAATCGCGCGCAGAAGAACTTCCAAATCGGCGGCCCTGCCCACCATGAGTGTGGGGGTGGCACTCAGTTCACGAGCATGATGCAGCGTGCGCGTATAGCGGAAATAGCGGTATGCAAAACGAGAGGCGCCGAGAAAGAAGACTTGAAGGAACCAGTAAAGAATGATGGTCACCTTCCCCAGAAAATATGTTCCGTAGACGTTCGGGGCCAGGAAAATATAGTCCAGGGCAACAAGCGCGATAGTTAGAACCGATGCTGCGCGGAAAAGATTCAGGGCGTCAGGCAAGGAGAAGAAACGCCATTTCGTCGTGGTCAAATTGAACGCATAACAAACGACGACGCTCAAAGCGACAAAGAACGGCAGCACGCGAACAAGCAGCGGCAACCGTTCAATGAACAGATCGCTTTCGAACCGCAAATAGAAGCTGGCGAGCACCGCCGCAACGGTAGCAAGAGCATCATGCACCGCGATCAAAAAATTACGATACGTGAGACTCGATAAAGGCGTCATTAGATTACGGCCCCAAAGTGCGATAGAACCTCCCCAGGCTCTTTCCGCTTCTAACCCGAATGGCAGGGCTTTGCCACCGTCTCAACAGGAGCCTGGTTTGCAAGCTTTGAGATCACTGGCGATGCATGATGTGGGGATTCGCACGGCTAGACACCTGCTTAAGCGCGACCGCATCGAAGACCCGTTCGATCGTGCTGCCCACGGCTTCAGGGCGGGTGAAGATCGGCGGTGCTGATCTAACCTGTTGCCGCACCAATCGAGTGCAAGAAGGTTGCCGCTCTCCTGGTTGGTTGCCTCCCAACTACAACGCGCCAGCTTGGCGATGAACCAGCGACCCGGTACCGACTCGGCAAGCTAGTCGGCTAACTGCTCCGCATGGAGTCCGACGATGCTTTGCCGCTGAGGTCAATAGGCCAGACTTCAGCCATTTGGGTCATCCCACTAAACTCCCCATTCCTGAAGCCGATGCGATAAGAATAGACAGCAAGAGCGACCGACCAAACCGCCAAAAGCAAATAGACCATCGGATCTCCTTTTTGATTTCTACGAGGAGGCCTCAAAAGCATTAATCCACGCCTCCGTCGCGGTATTTTATTACCTTCACATTCACTGTAAGCAGGAGGATAGTCGCCACCAACAAGACGGTAAGGACCATCCCTAAGATCACCAGCAGCATCACGACCTCGGATCCTTCCGCATTGGCAAAACTTGCTAAGCGATACTCGGCATGCAAGCAGCAGGTCAATAAGGGCTGGCTCGTAGCCGAGCGGCGGCGCCGTGCGAAGCGGTTCCACTGCCGAGAACACCACGGCCTCCAGGACGAATCCTAATTGACGGCATCGGCGCCAGGACTGACTTGCCGTCGGAAGCTTCCACACTATGGTAGCCCCCGTTAACCGGTCCTGGAGCCGCTCAAGATGCCTTTCCCGCATGCCTCGGAAGCCCTGTCGCGCTTCACCGTGCTCGATCTGACCCGTGTCCGGTCCGGCCCCACCTGCGTGCGGCAGCTCGCGGACTGGGGCGCCAATGTCGTCAAGATCGACGCGCTGACCGAGGATGCCGGCGGCGAGCAGCCGGGCGGGCCGCGGCGGGGTTCCGACTTCCAGAATTTGCACCGTAACAAGCGGGCGATGACGCTGAACCTGAAGGACGAGCGCGGGCTCGCCGTGTTCAAGCGCCTCGCCGCCAAGGCCGACGTCGTGGTCGAGAATTTCCGTCCCGACGTGAAGAAGAAGCTCGGCATCGACTATGAGAGCCTGCGCGAGATCAATCCGCGCATCGTCTATGGCAGCATCTCCGGCTTCGGACAGGACGGCCCCTATCACAAGCGGCCGGGCTTCGATCAGATCGCGCAGGGCATGGGCGGACTGATGTCGATTACCGGCGCGCCGGGCGAAGGGCCGATGCGGGTCGGCATTCCTGTCGCCGACCTCACGGCCGGTCTGTTCTGCGCCATGGGCATCCTCACCGCGCTGCTCGAGCGCGAGGTGTCCGGCAAGGGCCAGTGGGTGCAGACCTCGCTGCTCCAGGCCCAGATCTTCATGCTCGACTTCCAGGCCGCGCGCTGGCTGATGGAGAAGGAGGTCGCCAAGCAGGCCGGCAACAACCACCCGACCAGCATCCCGACCGGCGTGTTCAAGACCTCGGACGGCTACATCAACATCGCCACCACGGGCGGACGGATCTGGGAGCGTTGCGCGCAGGCGATCGGCGCGCCGGAGCTCTACAGCCATCCTGATTATGCGACCGCCCCGGCCCGCTCAAAGAACCGCGACGCGCTCAACGCCGAGATCGAGGAGCGCACGGTGACGAAGTCGACCGAGACCTGGGTCCGCGAGTTCAATGAGGCCGGCGTGCCCTGCGGACCGATCTACGCCATCGACCAGATGTTCGAGGACGCGCAGGTCAAACATCTCGGCATCGCGCAGGACGTGCCGAACGACGAGGACCGCCACATCCGACTGGTCGGCCAGCCCGTGACGCTGTCGCGCACGCCGAGCAAGATGGTGGCGCGGCCGCCGGAATTCGGCGAGCAGACCGAAGAGGTCTTGGAGGAATTTGGCTTCACCTCTCGTGAGATTGCAGCTTTGAGGCAAGCCAAGATTATCTAAGTTTCCGCTCGCAGCTCACTTGCCTCATGATAGTCAGGCGGCGTCACTTTCGCGCTAGCCCAGGGTGCCCGGACCGAATGCCCCCCCTACAGAACGCACAAGCGGTTGAAGAGCCGTCAAATTGGAAGCGCGACTGGTTGCTTTCATTTCGATCCGACCCAGTCCTAACGAGCGACGTCCTTGCTGTTTTGACGGCGGCGTCACTCCCATGGTCCACGACTCTTGTCTCGATCTTCAGCGTCCTCTTGATCCTCAACATATCCCGAACGTTGCGTCTTGAGGCATTCCGCGATTCGATCACGAGATCGAAGAGCATCTTCCCCATCTTGCTGTTTTTGTTGGTTCTGATCGGAACCGTCTGGGCAACCGGAGTATCATGGCCGGCTCGCCTGCGCGGAGTGAATCCCGCGCTCAAACTCCTTGCGATCCCATTTTTGGTCCACCATTATCGAAAGTCGCCGCACGCAATCTGGACGTTGTTCGCTTTTCTCCTCTCTTGCACGGTCCTAATGGCTCTGTCCTGGGCCACCGCACTGGATCCGAATCTTATTCGCAACCCGGCATCGCTACCCGGCGTTCCCGTCAAGAACTACATCGATCAAAGCCAGTCCTTCGCCTTGTGTGCCGTCGTCCTGGCCTGGCCAATTCTTCGGTTATGCCAATCTCGCCAATACGTTTTTGCGTTTTGCCTTTTCGTGCTTGCGATTGGCTTCCTGGCCAATTTGTCGTTTGTCGTTCTCGCGCGAACAGCACTCGTTTACGTCCCCATAATGCTCTTTCTTTTTGTTGTTCTGCACCTACCGCGCTCATTTTCATACGCCGCTATCGCTTGTTCCATTCTTTTGGCAGCAACCGCTTGGGTCTCATCAAGCAATCTGCAAACTCGCACAAGCAGCATCATGCTCGAATACTCGAAGTACGGCACGAGCAATGAAAAAACGTCTGCCGGGTTACGGCTGGAGTATTGGCGCAAATCGTTCGGCTTCTTTCTAGAAGCGCCCATCTTAGGACATGGCACAGGATCAGTTCAGATGCTGTTCGATCGAGCCGCGCAGGGCCAAACTGGTTTGGCCACAGAGACGATCAGCAACCCTCATAATCAGACCCTCAGTATAGCGGTGCAGTTGGGCGCCGTCGGATGCATAATTCTCTTCGCTATGTGGATAGCTCACCTGCTGCTCTTTCGCGGGACAGGTTTCTATTCATGGCTTGGCTTCATCGCTGTAGTCCAGAACATCGTAAGCTCGTTGTTCAACTCGCATCTATTCGATTTTGTGCCAGGCTGGATCTACGTGATAAGCGTTAGTCTCGCAGCAGGAATGATATTGCAACGACAGGACGAAGCGCTTGAGAGGTATCCTCCGTCGTGAACCTCGCCGTTCTGCGCCTGCTTTCGCCGGCGTCCATCCGTGCTGAAAGAAAGATACTGCGTCCTAATCTACCTGCCGCTGCGTGGTGGCACGGCCGTCGCAGAGGGCGCGGCAGTCCGCCCTCAGTTCGCCCTCGCGGACCCCAGTGCGGCGACATCATGCGCATGTCGTACAAGTTAGATCTTTACTGCATTTGTGAATAGCGCCTCACCCCACTCATACAGGGGGCGCATGAAATCGGATTGAATGTGGATTGCCCGACCTTTGCGCTCGCGCCATTTTCGACCGTAGGGATCAAACGGAAAGTGTCGTAGGTAGTATTCACAGGTCTCTTCCCAATGGTCGACTGACAACGACTTGCCATAGTGTTGGCAATAAAGAGCAGTCTCCACGCGATCTACGCCTCCTGGCTCGCGTCCCTGTTGCTCCGCGAAGAAGACCTCTGGTCGATTTCGCCATAACATCAGGATGTCTCTCCTCTCCGGGCCGAAGAAACGGCGGAAACCCAACAGCTCCCGATCGGCTTGATAGGGGTCATGATCATCAGGGGTCATATAGGCATCGAACAGTTGAACCCGCACGCCCTCGCACTCGGTGGGGTGCGCTGTTTCTATAAACTCCCGTAAATTTCCAGAAATGCGCTCATCCGCGTCGAAGCAGAACATCCAGTCGAATGGTAATTGTTCGCGCGCTGTCTGCATCAAGAGTGCGCGATGCCGACCCTCGGCAATTCGGCGTGCCTCGATGTCAGCCTCCCACGCCTGATTTGCTACGATCAGAGCGACTTTCGAGTGTGCGCCAAGTATCTCCAGCGTCTGATCCGTACTTGCGTCATCATACGCCACGATGGCATCGACGTGCTTGCCGACGTAGTCCAGCGTGTCTTTGAGAACGAGTGCTTCATTGCGAACGCGGGTGATCCCAACCAGAAAATGCCTCTGACCCACCAAGCTTGCATTGCAAACAATGCTTCGTTCGCCGTCCCGCAACTGCCTGTTGCTCGTGCTTGGCATGGTCACCTCCTGGGATGAGGAATTGGCTCTCAAAGTGGTGGACGGGAGCACCCATGGCAAGCGAAAGCCGCACTTTGCGCCAATCTGAGGCTTGCGCGTCTCGTGAGGTATCCAAGGCTGACCCTTCAGGTCAGCTTCGCTTAGCACGATACAATTTCAAGCGGCCAGTGTGCGCTGCGGCGACACGACCAGCGCTTGATGGAGTCCTTGAGACCGCTGCGCCCGCGAAGGTGTTGTTGGGCGGCTTACTCAAGCTCGCTAGCGCCCTGCCGTCTCGCGCACTGCATTCAGATCGGAGCGCAGTCGTGCTGCCGATTCCGCAGCCGGCTCTCGTTTCGGCGGCGGCTCATTGAGGTCCCGAACCCAGGGGGCCCCCGTCCGAACGGTCGAAGCAGGCGGGTCGGAAGTCATGCACGCCGAAAGAAGGCAGCCAATCGCCAAAACCGCGCTCCTGGCTAGCGAACGATACATTCTGTCCATCTGATCGCTCGGAACTAGAGCTCTCACAGAACAAATCTGTGGCGGCAAATGCGCGAGCCGAACCGGCTCGCTAGACGCACGGAGACAAGCTGATACAGTAGCACACGCGTGCGTCACTTTTTAGACCATAGAGGTTCCTCCATGAAAGACAAACCTCGTGCAGCCAAAGACCGAAACGCGACAACTTGAAGCAACAGCGGGAACCTCTCGACCGGAAAGAAGGTTCCAGACTGCACGGTGAGCGTATAGGAGGCGCTCGTGGCAATCAGAAGCGATCCGAGCAGCATCACAACGCTGGCCATCGTGCTGCTGTTCTGGCCGGCGATAGACCGGCTGCTGGGGCGCGTCGGATGGACGCGGCGAGCGAAACCCGCGTCTAGCTAGAATCGGAGATTTGGGGCTCCTCTCGACTGGCTTGGCGCTTGGCGACTTGGCCGTCAGCAGCTGCTGCTCAAGCGCTCGATCCTCACGGAGAAGATCGCGCGGCGCGGCCAGCATGTGGTGCGCGAATACGGTATCGATCCCTTAGCGCGTCAACGAAGTGATGGTGACGGACGTCGATACGCTGCCCGGAACGATGACGGTCGGCGAAGCGATGTCGTTCTTCTCCGGGGACGAGCGGCGTCACAAGTCCTACCCGCTGATCGATGCAGGAGGTCAGGTCTCGGGTCTCGTGGGCCGCGCGGACGTCTTGCGCTGGCGCGCGGAAAACGCCGACGGTCGCGACACCTTGTTCGACTGCGCATCGGATCGCTCGCTCACACACGGCTATCCCGGCGAACCGCTGTCGCATCTTGCGGATCGGATGGTTCTGGCCGACGTCGGGCGCGTGCCGATCGTCGAACGCGCGACCGGGCATCTCGTCGGCCTGGTTGCCCGCAAGGATATCCTGCGCATTCGAGCCACCGCAAGGTCCGTCGAGAAGCAGCGCTCGGCCTTCATCGGCCTTGGCGCCGCAGCCCGTCAGAAAAGGTGACCGCCCTTAACGAAGTGCGGCTTTAGACAGCGGATGCGCCTCGCCGACGATGTCATACAACTCTCTTTGCAAGTTCGTATCTTGCTGATAGCTATCCGGCGAGGAAGAAGGAGCCATAAACGCTGTGTAGCAGACCCAAGCGAGCCGTGTTCCCTGCCAAAAGCTCGTCTTAGCAAGAGCAAGAGCCGTTCCAACGGCAATTACAGCGGGAGCTTGTTGCATGCGCTAATCATTCGTGAGTTGCCCATACCGGACGCTGCAGAAATACTGACCCGGCTATGGATCCCCTGTTGCTAATTGTCGGCGTTGTGGCCATTTTGGCTGTTGGCGCCACGTTCGCGGTAATCACCTATTTCGATGTTAGAGCTGAGCGCAGGCGCCAACGGTAAGGCCGCCTCTGTTCATTTCGGTTTTTGGCTGTTCAATGCTCGCATGATTCCGATACGGGCAAACATCGTCGGGCTGGCGCTTTCGCCACCAGGATCAGTGCTGCATCGCGGCTTGCCATTCCGGCGCGGAGCGCTCTTTCGTCGGTAGCGTGGCGATGTACTCGCCGGCGTCGAGCAGCGGGCACCAGTACGCGATCACCGATCCTGGTCGGATCGAACGCCACGCCAGCTCCGGCTGGCGAGTTTTTATCGCTGACGCGGAACCCCGCCGAAGGCCCGTCAGTTTTATTGGACGGGCGATTCCTTTGCTGAGAGGAGGTGCGTCATGGACTGTCTCAGCCTTGTCATACCGGCCATTATTGGCATACTGGCGGGTTTGTTCTTCCTGGGCCACAGTAATATTGATCGGCGGAGACGGTGACGCAATCACCCGGGTCCGCATGATATAGAGGACCCGCCCGTTCGCGCTGGGGGCTTTCTTTGCACGCCCGGCAAACTCCCCGTTGACGCGGCCGAGAAGGCTGTCACATCACTTTGACAGACAGGTGCCAGTTTGGCAGACGCTGGGATTTCAGAGCCCAGACCGGAATACGCGGCGAATGCTGCCGAGCGAATATATTCCGCTTGTGCAGCGTTCGGTATCCTCTCATTTCGGGAGTTCGGCGTGTTTGATGCTGAAATAACTGCGCTGCTCAGGGCGGTGCTCGAGGAAGTTTGCGAAAATATTCCTGTAAGCGAGACGGGCGCCAGAGCGTACGTTGCCTCGAAGCTGCTGGATGCCGCAGCACACGGACAGCTCTCAACCGACGCGTTGAAAGCGGCGGGCCGCAAGGCCCTCGACCCACCAACGATGTGGCCCTGATTATCCACTCATCACTCGATCACATCGTATTCGAATGCGACGCCGTCAAAAGTGCTTTTAGGTCAATGTTGCTTTCTTTTCGCATGCAATTAAGCGCGATATGGAATACCACAGGTTGTACAAGCAGGGGACGCTTATGGATTGGGCGGAACGAACTTATCTGTTCAGCTTTGTCGTGCTGTCGATCTTCAACGCTTTGGGGGTGGCAACAATCGCGAGTAGCGCAATCCAACCGAACGACACGCAGGTATGGATGATTTTATCGCTGTGAGCCGGGCATCAAGCAACTGCGCTCAACACAACGGCCTTTTCTTTATGCTCAGAGTAGCCGCCAGCACCGCTGCCAATAAAACCCAGCCGACGATATGAACGATAGTCATAGAACCGTACCCTAAAGATTATCAGGGTAGTGCCTTGGCCCCGAGAAAGGTTCAAAATCTTCGTGTCATCGCTGGCGCGTGCGGTCGCTAGTTCGTGACTGGAATCAGGGGCTTTGAACGCTGGTCGGTGGAGTGGAAGCCTTCTGGCGGAAGATCGATCTGATCGTCTATGGCGGGCTCGCCGCCGTTCTTGCCTCCCAAGGCGCCGCCTCGATCCGCCTCGCCAAGAAGAGCGGCAGACTGCCAGCTCATGGTCGAGCCGACCAAACCGTTTGACCAGGACTCCCAGAATCTGCTTCGCAACAAGCGGGTGCGACGCTGAACCTTAAGGACGAACACGGGCTCGCCGTGCTCAAGCGCCTCGCGGCCAAGGCGGACGTGGTGGTCGAGAATTTCCCGCCCGACGTCTAGAAGAAGCTCCGCATACGATCAATCCGGGCATCGTCTAAGGCAACCTCCCCCCTTCGGCTAGGACGGCCCCTATCACAAGCGGCCGGGCTTCGATCAGACCGCGCAGGGCACCGAAAGACTAAGGGAGGCGGGCGGGCGTCGTCCGAGTCCGCTCACGACAGGGGCAGTCTCGCATTGGGTAAAACGTTGGATGCCTGTCCGTTCGGGGCCGCCCGGCCCGACCGGATAAGCCTTCTTGGCCCTCCATCCCGGTTTTCACAAAAAAAGAGCCTCCGTTCGGGCCGTTCCTAGTTGTTCATGCAAGGCTGCTTTAACCACAGGTGTTCTAGATTTCAGCCCATTCAAAGCGGAATGGACCCCCTAATGGCAATCGATTCCCAGCCGGTCAGTTACAGCATCATTGTCCCGGTTTTCAATGAGGAGGCCGTGCTGCCGGTCTTGCTGCGCCGGCTCGACCAGCTGCTGACCCGGCTCCGTGGGACGGCGGAGGTCATCATCGTGGACGATGGCAGCAGCGATTCCGGCCCCATCGTGCTGGAAGCTCTCGTCAAACGCGATCCGCGCTACCGCTTGATCGGCCTGTCGCGCAATTTCGGCCACCAAGTCGCTATTACCGCCGGCATGGACGCGGCGCAGGGCCAAGCGATTGTGGTTATGGATGCCGATCTGCAGGACCCGCCTGAGGTCGTGGAGCAACTCATCGCCAAATGGGAAGAAGGTTACGAAGTCGTCTATGCGCGGCGCCTGTCGCGCGCTGGCGAAAGCCGGTTTAAGCGCTCGACGGCCCATCTGTTCTACCGGATACTCGGGCGCATGACCTCGGTTCGGATTCCGGCCGACGTCGGTGACTTCCGCCTGATCGATCGCAAGGTGCTCGACGCGCTGCGCCAGATGCCGGAGCGGGACCGCTTCGTGCGCGGCATGATCGCCTGGCTCGGCTTCCGGCAGACTGAAGTGACCTTCCATCGCCTTGAGCGCGCGGCCGGCGAAACAAAATATCCTCTGCTCAAGATGACCCGTCTTGCGTTGGCTGCAGCGCTCGGCTTTTCCGATGTGCCCTTACGCCTGGCAATCTGGTGTGGGCTCGCGGTGTCGTGCCTGGCGCTCCTCTACGGCGGCTGGGTGCTTGTGCTGTGGATGAGCAAGGACAGCCACCTGGTTGCCGGCTGGTCCTCGACCATGGTAGTCATATCGCTCCTATGCGGACTTAACATGCTCATGACGGGCATCGTCGGGCTCTACATCGGCCGCATTCATGCCGAGGTGAAACACCGTCCACTCTACGTCGTCCAGAAGCGGTTGGGCTTCGATCGCGCCCAGGCTGCGCCGGCGAGCGCCGCAGCTCACGCCATGCACGAATGGTGAGCCCACATGAGCGAGCTCTTCGACCAGTACCGCAGCAATTACCGGGACGTCGTCCAATCATCGATCGACTTCTCGGGCCTGCCCCACAGCTTCTTCATGCGCTCCAAAGCCGACCTCCTGCGCGACCTGACCGCGCGGCGTCTCGGATCGGCAGGACCCGCGATGCTCGACGTCGGTTGTGGCGTCGGCAGCTTTCATCCGTTGCTGCGCGGCATGGTCGGCAGCCTGACCGGCATCGATGTTTCATCGGAGAGTATCGAGCAGGCGCGCGCCGACAATCCCGGCGGCGAGTACCGCGCCTTCGACGGCAGGAGCTTTCCCTTCGACGACGACAGTTTCGATATCGTGACTGCGATTTGCGTGCTGCACCACGTCGCGCCTGCCCAATGGACCAACTTCATCAATGAGATGCGGCGCGTGGCGCGCCCGGGGGGCCTTATCTGCATCATCGAGCACAATCCCCTCAATCCGCTTACCCGCCTTGCCGTTGCGCGCTGCGAATTCGATCGCGACGCCGTGTTGCTCAGCGCTCGCAAGGCACGGAGATTGATGGCGGCTAGCGGTTTGCAGAAGATCGGCGCGCATCATTTCCTACTGTTGCCCTGGGAGGCAGAGCCGGCACGCCGCGTCGAGGGCGCCTTGAGGCGTATTCCGCTCGGCGCCCAATACGCCGCCTTTGGTACCGCCTGAACTATTTCTACAACACATCCAACCGCCGATGGGCGACCGCCACATTGTCGCTGAAGATGCATTGCCAGTCCGGCGGGCAGTGGAGCAGCGTCACCCCCGGCGTGTCCAGCTCAAGCAGTGTCGCATCAAGCTTTCAAGAGCCAGCGCTCCAATTCCTAGTAGCATAAGAACGGCTTCCAGCATGACGAATCAAGCTCCGTCCGCGAATAGGATATTCGGCGCGAAAGCCGGGATTAACCAAACGTCTTCCTGCACGGGACAGGGATCGGCGGCGCTCTCTGTAAGGACCTCGCCGGCTTCTGAGCTGTAATTCCAGATTTTCATAGCGAGTTCTCAGTACTTGATCCACGCAAACAGCGCGATATTGCGCGGCCGCGGCTCGGAGCCGCCGAGCCCACCGTTAACGCCACCGCTCGCGCCGGTAGTCGGCGACTGCGCGATAGCCGTAGCGCCACCAGGCGAATTGTAGAAGTGAGACGGTGCGCAACTTGGTATCGGCGTCGAAGGGTCGGTCATGAGTTGCTCGATTAGAGGTTGCGAATTAGATCGTCGCCCCGCTGGCGGAATCTAATAATCCATCGGTTTGTTGCGCCCGGCTGCCGTTCGCTGTCCGTTCTCGAATGGAAATATTAACCTGACCTCTTCAACTTGAGCCAGACGGGGGCGAAACCAATGACGCTCGGCGCACGCTCAGGCGGCGAACCATCTCCGGGGTGACGGCAAATGATCGATAGTAAAGATGACTATTCGCGAAGGTTTCAGGAACTAAGGCCATTTCTCGTAAATGACGAAGGTCTCAGATACGCGGACTTCATCAAGACGCTGACGCCCAACTATACGAGGCTCTATCTGGATATTGCGCTCGGCTACTTTGCGCTGATTGTTACTTTTGCGCTTGTCCGCGCCGTGCCCGTGGAAATGGACTATGGACTGCTATTTACTGTGGTTGCTGGTGCAATCTCTATTGGCTTCTGGATCGCCTACCTGCAACTGTTCCTTCATGAAGGCGCTCACTTCAATTTCGCCCCTGATAGAGGACAGAGTGATTTTCTATGCAACATTCTGGTTGCTTGGATGATAGGCACATCTGTTCAGCAGTACCGCATCACCCATTTTCAGCATCATCGCGCGCTCGGCAAAATCGACGACAGCGAATCGACTTATTTCTCCTCGCTTAATCTGGCATTTCTAATCAAGGCTCTGTTTGGCGTCCGAGTGATGGAAGTGCTGCGGTCGCGCACCGAACTCGAAGCTAAAGCCAAGAGGGTCGATCGAGGCACATGGGTCAGGCCCATGGGTCTCCTTGCGCACATTGCAATCGTCACGATTTCTTTCTTTTCTCGCGAGCTACTTTTTTGCGCCGCGTGGGTCCTGGGGACCGTGATGTTTTTCCCCCTCTTCGGCGCTCTTCGCCAGTTGCTGGAACATAGAGACCCCTCTGCGGATCCATGTGTCGATTACAATGAGCATGATCATGGCGCCTATACGAGGGTGTTTGGACCCGGCATATTCGCATCGGTATTCGGAGCCGCGGGATTCAATCGCCACCTACTGCACCACTGGGAGCCGCAGGTTTCCTATACCAACTTGCATGAAATGGAGGCATATCTCCTCAAGACGGAGTTAGCATCGGTTATCGAGCAGCGTCGCTCCACATATCTGAAAACGTTCCTCAGTCTCTTCAGGTTCACATGACCAAAATAACGTGCCCGATTTGTGCCGATGGTTCTGTGCGTCATTTCGCGAAAGCCACCGACGTTGAGTATTTTACATCCGGCAGGCTCTTCGATTTCTACCGCTGTGACAGCTGCGATATTCTGTTCATTTACCCGATGCTGTCGGATCGGCTGAATGAAATCTATCCATCCAACTATTATTCGTTTCACGCCAATGCAGCCGATACCTTGGCACTACGCTTCAAGAAGCGTCTTGACGACAGGGCTTTCCAAGCAATCACCAAACAACTCAATGGAGAACGCCTGTCTGCATTAGACGTTGGAGGTGGAATCGGTTGGCTCCTCGACGGGCTGAAGAGAGCCGATTCCAGAATTGCTGATACAACCGTCGTAGACATTGATGCTGGAGCGGCCGATGTCGCCCGCGCCAAAGGTCACAACTTTCACCTCACGCCTATTGAAGGCTTCGAGACTGAAAAAACGTTTGACTTGATCTTGATGCTAAACCTGATCGAGCACGTTCCAGATCCGATCCAGATACTGAAAAAGGCAAAGAGCCTGCTTTCTCCTGGTGGTCTCATTTGGATTAAAACGCCCAACTACGACTCGCTAGACGCTCGTATTTTTAGATATCGTTCCTGGGGAGGATATCACACGCCTCGACATTTTGTTCTCTTCACCAAAGCTAGCTTCATTCGTCACTGTGAATCCGCGGGCCTTCATGTTTTGAATTGCTCGTATACGCAAGGCGCCCCATTCTGGACCGTAAGCGCTATTAACGAATTAAAGCGCGTTGGCCTCGCAGAGGTGTCAGCTGCACGGCCATCGCTGCAGAACAGCCTTACTCCCTTTTTTCATCTGCTTTTTGCGGCGTTCGATTTTGTCAGGATGCCTTTCTCTAAGACGTCGCAGATGAATTGCATCCTCACGGCCCAATCATCCATTTCTGAGACATCATCGGCAACACCGATTTCGAGGGCGAAGTTGGGGTCAAGCAGGATTTCTGGCGGTGCGTGATCAGGTCGCTCCAACAGGAATCACGCGCGGGCCGGACGGTAATCTGAATCCCGGCTCCATATGAATGCCATGGCTGAGAAGACTCCCGACGCTGCCTAAAAGAGCTGCGAGATCTGCGTGCAAGATCATCCGTTTGGCGAGAATTCTCCGACCTCTCTCAGCCATTACCCCGCGCAAAGACCTGCGCTCAGGACGTGCCGAACGACGAGGACCGCCACATTCGACTGGTCGGGCCAACCCGTCACGCTGTCGCGCACGCCGAGCAAGATGGTGGCGCGGCCGCCGGAATTCAGCGAGCAGACCGACGAGATCTTGAAGGAGCTCGGCCTCAGTGCAGACGAGATCGCGACGCTGCGGAACGCCAAGGTGGTGCGAAGAACGGCCGCATATCGACAGCCGGCGTTTCGGATCCGGATCGCCGCGGGGGTCACCATCGGCCGCGCATTGACGGCTTACGCAACCATCTAGATCTTGCGCAAACCGTCGAAGCGCGTGCCGACGTAGCGGCCGGCAGCATCGACGACACGACAAAGCTCGCCGCCGTCATGGTAGAGCAGCACGACCTTGGCTCCCGCCTCGAACTGCCCGGTCGGTGGGTCGCTCGGCGCGCCCTGCGAGGCATAGAAGGGCTGCGATCTCGCCACCTCGTGGGTGAACTGGTTGGGCGGCGGCGAGATCAGGCAGTCCGACGGGATCAGTGACGAATCTGGAAGCACGATCGCTTCCGGTCGCTTCATGCCCTCCATGATCCTGTATCCCTGAATTCCCGAGGAGCCTTGCTTGGCAAAGAGTTAGCCTTAGGGGCCAAGGCTCTCCTCGGGCAACGTGATCGGAATCCGCGGGAGCACGATGCCTCTTGCCTTTTCAGCATGCGCGGCAACGAGCCCCGCCTCAGCCATATGGAGATGATCAGGTAGCTGATACGGCTGGGCAGCGTCCATGTTCACCTGATAGCCGAGATCCTGCAAGCTTGCTATCGTCACCCGACTCATCGGATTACCGCCCACGTTGACGAAGCCGGTCATCAGCTCTGCACCGAACACGGTGTCGCGCCAATGCGAGTCCACCGTCCCCTCCCCGCCCGTGTTTTCGACGGGAACGGGCAGCGACCCCGCGGAACCACGGAGCTTGCCGTATTCGCGCATGGCGTTGGCGCCGTTGAATGTCGGATTGTTCGGGTGAGTCCTCTTCAACAATTTCTTGTTCGTCCAGATCGTCCCGATGCCGATCACGTGCCCCATCTCGTGCGTGATGACGTCGTTCAGGGTGCCGTCCGCCTCCATCGCCGCGAGGTCGGCCGTATCGAATTGCATGTCGCCTGTCGCCGGCAGGAACGCAGCAGCTCCCGCATTCTGCGGGCGCAGGCGGTTCGGTCCTGCCTGACCAAGAATCCTCCCGGGACCGTCAATGTCGGTGCCCTGCGCCGTGATACGCAGGTTATTGATCCTCTCGCCACCGACAATGACATCAGGCAGATCGCCGACGATCGCGTGTGTCCAGCGGTTCGCAGCAAGCTTGAAGGCGGCCTTCTGCTTGGGCGTCAGCCCGCCCAGGAACCGAACTTCGATCGTGTAGCCTCCGGGAGCTGCAGCGGCGGCCGCGTGTGGAATCTCCTCGCCCTTCCGGGCTCGATAATGCTCAACTGCCATGATGTCCTCCAAAAAGAACAGATCAATGAAGCTCTATCTACGCTTGTATCCTGATGCTGATTAACGTCGCTGACAAGCGCGGGAAGCGTCACAGGCTCTGACCGTTTCACGATGAAATAACGAAAGCCCGGCGTCACCGCCGGGCTTCGATTCATCGTCACCGCGATCACGAGGACCAGATCAGGGATGCATGCTCGGCTATGTTTGGCGGGGGACGCGCGACCCAGAAACAAGTGCCGCAGTCGGTAAATTTTCGCCAGCTTCGCTCTCCCGATTTGAACGGCGGCAGCTTCGCTCAGGTCCTGGTCGGGCCGGCCCAACCCGACGACCCGCATCGCGCCGGCACGGAAAACGTTGCAAACACCAAAAGCCCCGGCGAGCCGGGGCTTTTGCATTTCACGTCATCGCTGAGCCCTGCGATTCTCGTTCTTACTGCAATCCGGTCGGATTGGTCGTGCTGCCGATTGGCGTGATCGTTCCGCCGGCACCGTTGTTCGTGAAGCGATTGTTCGAATGCGAGTTGACCGTGCCGGACACGCCGGTGCTGTTGAACGAATGGTCGTTGTTGGACAGTTGACCGATCCGCCGACTTGCTTGATGCCGATCGTGTTGAAGGAAATCGTCGTGGCGTCAATGTTGATGCCGCGGCCCGAGATGGCAATGCCGGCAACCGAGTTGCTTGACACGACCGAATTGCTGAGGTGAACGGCGGCGCCGGCACCCACGCCGATACCGCTGGCCGCGCTGATCACCTTGACGTTGCTGAGCGTCGCCTTGATCAAGCCCGCAGCCGCGCTTGCAATCGTAAAGCCGCTGCCTCCCAGATCCCGTGGTGTTCACGACGTTCAGCGCTCCAGTTTCCAATCCGCTTGGGTCAAGCGGCAGGCTTCGCCCGCCGCGGCCATCCGACGCAGCGCAGCAAGCGGTCGATCACAGGCCAAAACAACAGCACGATCGCCAAGGTTGTGATCGAGCCGACGAGGCCGTTCGACCAGAACACCTTGAGGTTGCCGCCGGCCCCGATCATCGACAGGCGGAAGGCATCCTCGGCGCGGTTGCCGAGCACGAGCGCCAGAGTGAACGGCGCGAGCGGGATGCCGATCTTCTTGAAAATGTAGCCGACGACGCCGAAGCCCAGCATCAGCCAGATGTCGAACATCGCGTTCTGGATCGCATAGGCGCCGATCGCGCAGGACACCACGATCATCGGCGCCACCGCGGCGAACGGCACCCGCAGGATCGAGGCGAAGATCGGCACCGTCGTCAACACCAGCACGAGGCCGACGACATTGCCGAGATACATCGAGGCGATCAGGCCCCAGACGAAGTCCTTGTGCTCCACGAACAGCAGCGGACCCGGATTGAGTCCCCACACCATTAACCCGCCGAGCAGGATCGCGGCCGTGCCGGAACCGGGAATGCCGAGCGCCAGCATCGGCAGCAGCGCCGAGGTGCCGGAGGCATGCGCTGCCGTCTCCGGTGCGAACACGCCCTCGATGCGGCCCTTGCCAAAGCTCTCGGGATCCTTGGCGAAGCGTTTTGCGAGGTTGTAACCCATGAAGGAGGCCGCGATCGCGCCACCCGGGGTGATGCCGAGCCAGCAGCCGATGAAGGAGGAACGCAACAGCGTCACCCAGTATTTCGGCAGGTCCTTCCAGACGCTGAGCACGACGCGGAGCGAGATGCTTGCCGCGTGTCCGCGCAGCGCCAGCCGCTCCTCCATCGTCAGTAGGATCTCGCTGATGCCGAACAGGCCGATGACGGCAACGAGGAAGTTGATGCCGCGCAAGAGCTCTGACGAGCCGAAGGTCATGCGCAGATTACCCGACACCGTGTCCATGCCGACGCCGGCGAGCAGAAGGCCGAGCGACATCGAGATGACCGTCTTGTGCTTGGCCTCGCGCCCCAATCCGACAAAGGAGCAGAAGGTCAGCAGATAAACCGCGAAGAACTCGGGCGGGCCGAACTTCAACGCAAAGGACGAGATCATCGGCGCGAGGAAAGTGATCAGCAGCACCGCGACCAGCGAGCCGATGAAGGAGGACGTGAACGCCGCGGTCAGCGCTTCCGCCGCCCTGCCCTGCTGCGCCATCGGATAGCCGTCGAACGTGGTCGCGACCGACCAGGCCTCGCCCGGGATGTTGAACAGGATCGAGGTGATGGCGCCGCCGAACAGCGCGCCCCAGTAGATGCAGGACAGCATCACGATCGCCGAGGTCGGATCCATCGTGAAGGTGAGCGGCAGCAGGATCGCAACGCCGTTGGGGCCGCCGAGCCCGGGCAGCACGCCGACGAAGATGCCGAGCACCAGCCCGACCATCATCAGCGCGAGCGTCTTCCACGTCAGCAGGACGGCGAAGCCATGAAGCAAGAGACCGAACGCTTCCATCGTGAGCGCCTAGTGGCCGAAGGCCGCTTCGAGCGGCCCTTTCGGCATGATGACGTCGAAGGCGATGTCGAAGGTGACGAACATGATCGCCGTGAACAGGAAGGCAGTGAGCAGCGCCTTCCACAGCGCGATCTTGCCGACGAGCCGCATGAAGCCTGCGATCAGGAGAAAGCTCGCGACGTAGAGGCCGAGGAACTGCATCACCAGGCAGAACAGCAGCGTCGGCACGAACACCGCCATCACACGGCGCGCTTGCGCACGCGTGACGAAGCTTTCGGATGCCGCGCGGTGCGCCACGAAGGCCGCAATCAGGCCATAGAGGCTGCCGCCACCGAGGATGACGGAGAGATAGAACGGGAAATAGCCGGGCTCCGGCCCGGTCGAATCCCAGGAGGCGCCGGTGCGCCAATTGTCATAGCCGAGCGTTGCGGCCAACGCGAGCAACAGCAGGCAGACGAATATCTCGATCGTGCCGGAGGAGACGACGGAGGGGGAGCCGTCTTCAGGTGCGGTCGGATCGTCGACGACGATTTCAAGATCGGTTTGGGACATGAGCTGCTTTGCAAAAGCCGGGAATGATGTCACCTCGCCCCGCTTGCGGGGGAGAGGCAGAGGCCGCGTCCGCGGCCGTTTTCTAGAACGCCGAAGCGCCGGGTGAGGGGACTCTCCGCGAGTCCGTCTGCCACTCTCTTCGGGGAGGGAGCCCCTCACCCCTGCCCTCTCCCCGTAAGAACGGGGAGAGGGAGAAGAGAGACGGCTACTTCGCGACGAATCCGGCTTCCGTCATCAGCGACTTGTTGGTGGCGTCGTCCTCCTCGAGGAATTGCACCATGTCCTTGCCGGTGAGGAAGATCGGCTTTAGCGCCTGCTTTTCCATGTAGTCCTTGTATTCCGCGGTCTGCGTCACCTTGTGGAACAGATCGACATAGAACGCCTGCTGCTCCGGCGTGACCTTGCCGGGCAGGAACATCGCGCGCAGCATCAGATACTGGACGTCAACGCCCTCCTCCTTGCAGGTCGGGATGTCGGCCCAGGATTGCGTGTCCGTCACCTTGCTGGTGTAGGAGATGCGCTCCTTGTCGAACACGCAGAGCGGACGCACCTGGCCGGCACGCCAGACTTCGAGATTTTCGCTCGGGTTGTTGACGTTGGATTCAGTGTGGTTGCCGACGAGCTGGCTCGCTGCCTCGCCGCCGGACTTATAGGGCAGATAGGAGAATTTTGCGCCGGTCTTCTGCTCGAGGAAGACGGTCAGCACGTGATCCTCACGCTTGGAGCCGGTGCCGCCCATCTTGAACGGCGAACTCGCCGCCTTCGCGGCCGCGACGAATTCCTTCACCGTCTTCGGACCTGCGCTGTTGTTCCACAGCACGAACTGGTCGAGCGCGATCACCGAGACCGGCGTCAGCTCGCGCCAGTTGAACGGGATCTTCGCCGACAGCGGCAGCATGTAGATCAGCGAATAGGCGATCAGCGCCTTGTTCGGGTCGCCTTCGCTGGACTTCATGTACATCAGCGCTTCCGCGCCCGAGGCGCCGCCCTTGAGCGAGACGACAATCGGCTGCTTCATCAGATTGTTCTTCTGAATGGCGGCCTGCATCATCCGCGCCATCTGGTCGGAGGCGCCGCCCGCGCCTGCGGCGACCACGATCTCGACGGGCTTGGTCGGCTCCCAGCCGGCAAAAGCTGGCGCGCCGCAAAGCGCGGTGGCCAGCGTGATTGCGGCCTTCATTCCATGTCTCACGCGCATCTTCCCTATGTTCTTGTTCGGATTGGCAATTCGTGAAGTAATGCGAATTGCATTGTGCGGGCGAATGCCGGCCAGTTCAAGCGGGCCGGTGCCGCTCCGCTTATGACTTTGGAATGAGATCGATTGCAAGCAGGACCGCTGAAATCTCGGGACCGGAATAGCAGTCGAGCGCCCAAATAGACGCTGCAGTTTGGGATTGCCCTTACGAAAGTTCGGGAATTACCTGCTGTTTGGCGGTGAAAGATAATTTGTCACAGCTTTGTGCCACAAAGTCCGCGAGACCATTGGACGGATGGGTCGGCGTGCCAGATGCAACCGATATGATCACTGGTCCCAGTTACTTCAGTGAAGAGCGGGCGCATCGTTTCCTCATTTCGCAGATGCCGAGAGCCTATGGTCTATTTCAATCGGAATTCCACTGGTCGAAAACCAGAAGTAATTCAAAGCACTTTGGCATTCGCTGTTGTCGTATTCGCGCTCGTTGTCACGAGCCTCATGATCGCGCCGGGCGCGGATGGGCTGTTAGGTGCATACCTCGCCGCCTTAATGCTCGGCATCGCCTGTAACGACGCCCGCCACTATCGCATTCCAAACGAGCTGACCGCCGCGGCTTTCGGAATTGCCTTGTTGCGCGAAGCAATCTTACCCAATGCCAGTGCAACATCGATATTTTGGCCGGTCTTTCGCGCCTCGGCGGTAAGTCTGCCGTTGTTTTTTCTCTTGTTGTTCTACCGTTACTGGCGCGGCCGGGACGGATTGGGACTTGGGGACGTCAAGCTTGCCGCGGTTGCCGGTGCCTGGCTCGAACTCCCAACGGCGGCTGCGGTGATCGAATTGGCCGCACTTTCAGCGATTGTCGCCTACACCGCCAACGCTGTCGTGCGACGGCAGTCGCTACGAGCTACGGCCCTCCTGCCGTTCGGAATTTTTATGGCGCCAGCGATTTGGATCGGTTGGCTGAGCGAACAATTGCCTTTGCCCTAGGCGTATTTCTGGCCGGGTTGACCTTGTGGCGTTGCAAGGTCGGTGCCTCGGCGGTCCCGCGGCCGCGAGTTGAACGATCGAGACGCGGAGACGTAGTGTTGCGCGCTACTTGCCCTTCCAGTTCGGTGTACGCTTGTTGAGGAAGGCGTCCATACCCTCGCGGAAATCTTCGCTCATATAGGCCTTGAGGATCAGGTCCTCGCCCTCTTCGCGCGACAGCGTGCGGCGGATGCGGCGCACCGCCTCCTTGGTCGCTTCCAGCGTGAGCGGCGCATGGCTTGCGACGAGCTTTGCGGTCTCGTCGGCACGGCGCTGCAGCGTCTCGACGTCGGGCACGACCTCGTTGAGCAGGCCGAGCGACAGCGCTTCCTGCGCCTCGACGAGGCGCGCCTTGAAGATCAGATCCTTGGTGCGGGCGGGACCAACCAGCGAGACGACGCGGCTGATGTTGGACATCGACAGGCAGTTGCCGAGCGTGCGTGCGATCGGAAAGCCGATGCGCGTCGTCTCGGTACCGATGCGAAGGTCGCAGCAGGCCGCGATGCCGGCGCCGCCGCCGGTGCAGGCTCCCGCAATCGCCGCGATCACGGGCACACGGCACTGCTCGAGCGTGCCGAGCACGCGGTCGATGCGGGCCTCGTAGTCGAGCGCGTCCTGCGCGGTCTTGAAGGCGCGGAATTGAGAAATGTCGGTGCCGGAGGCGAAGGCCTTGTCACCGGCGCCGGTCAGGATCAGCGCCTTGATCGAGCGATCGGCGTTGATCTCCTGGCAGATCTCCGCCATGCGGTCATACATGGCGAAGGTCATTGCGTTGCGCGCCTGGGGGCGGTTGAAGGTGATCCGCGCGATGCCGTCCTGGACGGAGTAGAGCAGGTCTTCGTTGGTCGTCGTCGGTGCGTTCATCGCGCGCTCACTTTCTGAGTTAGTTCAGGCCACCTGAGCCTTTAGGCCACCTGAGCCTTCAGGCTACTTGAGCCTTGGCCATCGGCACCGCATCGCGGCCCTTCAGGACGTCCATGGCCGCCAATACGCCGCCGCTCCGGTGCGGAATCTTTGCAAGATCCAGGCCCATCTCGACGCCGGCAAGCGTGCCCATCAGCATCAAATCGTTGAAATGGCCGATATGGCCGATGCGGAACACCTTGCCCTTGACCTTGTTCAGGCCCGTGCCGAGCGACATGTCGAAGTTTTCGAGCACCACCTTGCGGAAGGCGTCGGCGTCGTGTCCATCGGGCACGCGCACGCCGGTCAGCGCCGGCGAGTGCGCGGCGGGATCGGCGCACTGCGTCTCCAGGCCCCAGACCTTGACCGCGGCGCGGGTCGCGGCGCTGTGGCGCTCGTGGCGGGTCCACACGTTCTCGAGGCCTTCCTCCTCCAGCATCTTGACGGCCTCGCGCAGGCCCATCAGCAGATTGGTGGCGGGCGTATAGGGGAAGGTGCCGAGCTTGTTGAAGCTGATGACTTCCTGCCAATCCCAATAGGAGCGCATGCCCGGATTGGCTTTGGCCACGGCGAGCGCCTTCTCCGAGACGGCGTTGAAGCCGAGGCCCGGGGGCAGCATCAGGCCCTTCTGGGAGCCGGCGACCGAGACGTCGATGCCCCAGGCATCGTGCTCGTATTCCATCGAGCCGAGGCCGGAAATGGTGTCGACCATCAGGAGGGCCGGATGCTTGACGCGGTCGAGCAGCTTGCGCACTTCGAGCGGCGGCGTCACGCAGCCGGTCGAAGTCTCGTTGTGCACGACACAGACCGCCTTGATCGTGTGCGGCTTGTCGGCGGCAAGGCGCTGCTCGATCTCGGCGAGGTCGGCGCCATGGCGCCAGTCGCTCGGGATGAAGTCGACGTCGAGCTTGAACTTGTCGGCGATGCCGCGCCACAACACGGCGAACTGACCGGTCTCGCACATCAAAACCTTGTCGCCGGGTGCGAGTACGTTGACCATCGCCGCTTCCCAGGCGCCGGTGCCGGACGAGGGGAAGATGATCACGGGCTGCTGGGTGCGGAACACGCGCTGCATCGCGGCAAGCGCGGCAAAACCGAGCTCGGCGAACTCCGCACCGCGATGGTCCAGCGTCGGCATGTCCATCGCCCGCAGCACCCGGTCGGGCACATTGGTCGGTCCTGGAATCTGTAAGAAATGCCTTCCAGTGTGCACGGTCATCGGCGTCCTTCCCGGTCTAGCCTTGGTTTTGATGGGCGCCGAATAGCACCATTTGACCGGCTTGTCCCCTCTCCTAAGGGCGACTCCCATGCATTACCGGCGGCCCTCGCCCGGCCGCGCTTCCCTACTCCGCGGCCACCACCTTTCCGGAAGGCAGGCGCCCCTCGGCCCCCGTGAACGGGCGCTCCGGATGCATCAGGAAGGCGGAGAAGCCGCCGAGCAGCAGCAGCCCCATCGACATCAGGAACGGCAGGTACCAGTTGCCGGTCGCGTCGATCACGAAACCGGCCACGAGCGGCGACACGATGGCGGCGAAGGCCGAGCCGGTGTTCATGAGTCCCGAGGCGGTGCCGGAGTATTTCGGGGCGATGTCCATCGGGATCGACCACATCGGGCCGATCACCAGTTCGGCGCAGAAGAAGCCGGCCGACAGGCACAGCGCGACGATCGTGATGTCGTGGACGAACAGGATCGGAAACAGCGAGAGCAGCGCCCCCGTAAATCCCGCAACAGTGACGCTCAGCCGCGCCAGACGGACATTGCCGGTGCGATCGAGGATCTTGTCCGAAAGCACGCCGCCGACGCTGTCGCCGACAACGCCGGCGAAGAACACGCCGGAGGCGAACAGCGCCGAGTTCTTGATGTCGAGATTGTAGTTGTTCTTGAAGAACAGCGGCAGCCAGTTGAGATAGAGCCACAGGCACCAGCCGTAGCAGAAATAGGTCAGCGTCACCGGCCACATGCGGCCGAGCAACGGCCCCCATGGCACGCGCGGCCGCTCGCCGGTCGGGCGCGGCGGCAGCGCGGCAAGCTCGGCCTCGGTGATGGAGGCGTGCTCCTTCGGCTCGTTGCGGAAGTACCAGACCCAGACGACGCCCCAGACCAGGCTGACGAAGCCAAGCACGACGAACGCGCCGCGCCAGGTCAACCAGAGGATCAGCAGCGCCACCACCGGCGGCGTCACGGCATTGCCTAGCCGGGCGAAAGAATGGGTCAGTCCCTGCGCAAAACCGCGGCGGTTCGCGGGCGTCCAGTATTGCATCGCGCGCGTTGCCGTCGGAAAGGTCGCGCCCTCGCCGAAGCCGAGCGCGAAGCGCGCGGCGAACAGTGCGGCAAGACCGTTGACGAAGCCGGTCGAGATGGTTGCCGCCGCCCAGATCATGCCGCACCAGAACAGCGTCTTGCGCGGCCCGAAACGATCGCCGACCCAGCCACCGATCACCTGGAACAGCAGATAGGGATAGGCGAAGGCGGAGAAGACGAGGCCAAGCTGGGTGTTCGACAGACCCAGCTCCTTCTGGATCTCGCTCGCGGCGGTGCCGATGTTCACCCGGTCGACATAGGTGATGAAATACATCGCGCACAGCATCGCCAAGACGACATGCGTGGCCTTGAACCGAATTCCCATCTCCACCCTCCCGGACTGCTTTTTCTGATTGGCCTTGCGTCTCCCGCGCGACCTAAGTGCCGACCACTTTCAGATGCGGTGAGGCATTGCCCTGCGGGCGCTGTTCCAGCACCTTCATCGCGGCGTCGACACCGCCGGAGCGATGCGGCACGCCCGCAACCGACAGGCCCATCTCCACGCCGGTGAGCGCGCCGAGCAGCGTTAGCGCGTTGCATTCGCCGAGATGGCCGATGCGGAAGACTTTTCCGGCGACCTTCGACAGGCCCGAACCGAGCGACATGTTGTAATTGTCGAGCACGATCTTGCGGAACTGATCGGCGTCGTGGCCCGGCGGCATAAACACCGCGGTGAGCACCGGCGAGAACTCCGAGGGCTCCTGGCAGAGGATCTCGAGGCCCCAGTGATTGACGGCGGCACGCGTCGCGGCAGCCAGCCGCTGATGGCGCGCGAACACGTTGTCGAGCCCCTCTTCGAGCAGCATCGCGATCGCCTCGCGCAGGCCGTAGAGCAGATTGGTCGCCGGTGTATAGGGGAAGAAGCCGTTGGCGTTGGGCTTGAGCATCTCCTCCCAGTCGAAATAAGAGCGCGGCATCTTGTTGGTCTTCGCGGCGGCGCGCGCCTTCTCCGAAATCGCGTTGAAGCCGAGACCGGGCGGCAACATGAAACCCTTCTGCGAGCAGCTCACGCTGACGTCGACCTTCCATTCGTCGTGGCGGTAGTCGACCGAGCCGAGCGAGGAGATGGTGTCGACCATCAGCAGCGCCGGGTGACCAGTGCGATCAATCGCGGCGCGGATCTCGGCGATACGGCTGGTCGCGCCCGTCGAGGTCTCGTTGTGCACCACCATCACGGCCTTGATCGCGCGCGCTTTGTCGTCGCTGAGCCTTGCTTCGATCACGGCCGGGTCGGCACCACGGCGCCAGTCGCCGGGCACGAAATCGACCTCGATGCCGAACCGCCCCGCCATCTGCCGCCACAGGGTGGCGAAATGGCCGGTCTCGACCATCAGTACCTTATCGCCCGGCGACAGCGTGTTGACGATCGCGGCCTCCCAGGCGCCCGTCCCCGACGAGGGGAAGATCACGACCGGGCCCGCGGTCTGGAAAATTGTCTGGCTGCCCTCGAGCACGGCGCGGCCGAGCTCACCGAACTCGGCGCTCCGGTGGTCGATAACCGGCATGTCCATGGCGCGCAGGACGCGCTCTGGGACCGGGCTCGGGCCTGGAATCTGAAGGAAATGGCGACCTTGGTGCATGAAAACCTCCCTGGCGACGGACTCTGGCCTGCTTCAGAGACAATTTTGCATTCATTTTTTGTCATTTCAATTGAATTTTGGTATTCGATTGTGAACATCGACGCGATCAAACAGGCAAACTATTGTGCTGCAAATGAAATCCACGATTCCCGACACCGGGGTTCCGATCGCCCCACCCGCCCCAAATGGCGGCGACCGCCAGGAGGCTTCGCTGCACGGCGAGATCCTGCTGCGGCTGCGCGACTACGTGGTCGAGGGCAACATTCCCGACGGCGCGCGCGTTCCCGAGCGACAGCTCTGCGCGATGCTCGGGATCTCCCGCACGCCGCTGCGCGAGGCCCTGAAAGTGCTCGCTTCCGAAGGGTTGATCGAGCTTCTGCCCAACCGCGGCGCGCGCGTCCGCCAACTCAGCCAGCGCGACCTCGAGGAGCTGTTCGACGTGATGGCGGGGCTGGAGAGCCTTGCCGGGCGCCTCGCATGCGAAGCCATTACGGATGAGGAAATCACCGCGATCGAGCAGCTGCATTACGAGATGTACGGGCACTATCTGCATCGCGACATGCACGGCTATTTCCAGACCAACCAGCGCATCCACGAAAGCATCGTCGCGGCCGCACGGAACGAGACGCTGAAGACCGCCTACGCCAACTTCGCAGGCCGCATCCGCCGGGTCCGTTACTCCGCCAATTTCGCTCGCAAGCGGCAGCGCTGGGCGGAAGCGATGCGCGAGCACGAGGCCATCCTCGACGCGCTGCGCCGCCGCGCCGCCAGCGAGCTCAGCGACATCCTGTTCCAGCACCTGCGCAACAAGCGGACGGCCGCGATCGAGCACCTGACCGAGTCCCAAGAGGACGTGCCGGCCTCGCCCTGAGGGGCGGCCGACTTGCTCATTTTGAATTCATAATATAATCGGTCGTGAGAAATAATGAATACTCAGCAAGGCTGGGCCTCGCTGGGCCAATCCGGGACCAGGGATGACAAACGCCTCCTCGCTCGAACGGCGCCTGCGCGCGGAAATGACCGGCGACGTCCTGTTCGACGGCTTCAGCCGCGGCCGCTATGCCACCGACGCCTCGTTCTACCAGATCATGCCGGCCGGCGTGGTCGTGCCCAGGACCATGGACGAGGCCTTGCGGGCACTGGCGATCGCCCGTGACGAGGGCCTGAAGGTCACCCCGCGCGGCGGCGGCACCTCGCAATGCGGCCAGACCGTCAATGACGGCCTCGTGGTCGATCTCTCGAAACACCTCAACCGCATCCTCTCGCTCGATGTCGCGGGCCGCACCTGCGTGGTCGAACCCGGCATCGTGCTTGACGATCTAAACCGTCAGCTCAAGAAACACGGCCTGTGGTTTCCGGTCGACGTCTCCACCGCCTCGCGCGCCACCATCGGCGGCATGGCCGGCAACAATTCCTGCGGCGGCCGCTCGCTTCGCTACGGCACCATGCGCGACAACACCCTGTCGATGGAGGCGGCGCTCGCCGACGGCACGCTGGGCCGCTACGGTGAGGTGTCGCGCGACCTTTCTGATCTCGATGCGAACGACGGCGCGCGCACCCTGTTCCGCGACATGCTCAATCTCGGCGCCCGCGAGGCTGACGAGATCGCCGCGCGCTTTCCAAAGGTGCAGCGCCGGGTCGGCGGCTACAATCTCGATGCGCTGACACCGCGCAATGCGCGCAACAACATGGCGCATCTCCTGGTCGGCTCCGAAGGCACCCTCGCCTTCACCACCAAGGTCGAGCTGAAGCTGTGGCCTGTCATCCGCAACAAGGTGCTCGGCATCTGTCATTTCGGCAGCTTCTACGAGGCGATGGACGCCGCCCAGCACCTGGTCAAGCTCAAGCCGATCGCGGTCGAGCTGGTCGACCGCACCATGCTCGCGCTCGGCCGCGACATCGCGATGTTCCGGCCGATCATCTCCGCCGCCATCAAGGGCGATCCGGATGCCGTTCTGGTGGTCGAATTCGCTGAAGAGGACCAGGCGGACAATCTGGCGCGCCTCAAGCAACTCGGCGAATTGATGGGCGATCTCGGCTTCGGCTGGAACAACGACAAGCGCAAATGGGGCGGCGTGGTCGAGATCACCGAGCCCGCACTGCAAAGCGGCATTGCCGATTTCCGCGCCGCCGGCCTCAACGTCATGATGTCGATGAAGCAGGAGGGCAAGCCGGTCTCGTTCGTCGAGGATTGCGCCGTGCCGTTGCCGCACCTGGCCGACTACACCGCGCGCTTGAGCGAGGTTTTCGCAAAGCACGGCACCAGCGGCACGATGTATGCGCATGCTTCCGAGGGCTGCCTGCACGTACGGCCCGTGCTGAACCTGAAGCTGGAGAAGGACGTCAAGGCGATGCGGGCCATCGCCGAAGAAGCCTTCGCGCTGGTGCGCGAGTACAAGGGCTCGCATTCCGGCGAGCATGGCGATGGCCTGGTGCGCTCTGAATTCCACGAGACCATGTTCGGCGAGCGTCTCGTCGCCGACTTCAGGGAGGTGAAGCGGCGCTTCGATCCCGAAAGCGTCCTCAATCCCGGCAAGATCGTCGATGCACCCCGGATGGACGATCGCACGCTGTTCCGCTTCAAACCCAACTACCACGTCAACGAGCTGAAGACGAAGCTGGATTGGTCCGCCTATCCCGGCGCCGGCGGCGGTTTCCAGGGCGCGGTCGAGATGTGCAACAACAACGGCGCCTGCCGCAAGCTCGAGGGCGGCGTGATGTGCCCGTCCTACCGCGCCACGCGCAACGAGAAGGACGTCACCCGCGGCCGCGCCAACAGCTTGCGGCTCGCCATCTCCGGCCAGCTCGGCCCCGACGCGTTGTCCTCCGACGAGATGATGGAGACCCTAAAGCTGTGCGTCTCCTGCAAGGCCTGCCGCCACGAATGCCCGACCGGTGTCGACATGGCCAAGATGAAGATCGAGGTGCTCGCCGCTCGCGCCGCGTCCCATGGCCTGACTCTCCGCGACCGCCTGGTCGGCTACCTCCCGCGCTATGCCGGACTCGCATCGCGCTTCGCGCCACTCGCCAATTTGCGCAACCGCAGCCCGCTGCTGCGAAAGCTGTTCGAGCGCTTTGCCGGCATCAGCGCGCGCCGCGCCCTGCCCGCCTTCCGCAGCGACGTGTTCGTGCCGCCCGCGGAAGCGGTCGGGCCGCAGACCGGCCGCGAAGTCGTGTTGTTCACGGACACCTTCAATCGCATCTACGAGCGCGAAAATCTCGACGCCGCGCTCCGCGTGCTCGCGGCGGGCGGTTATCGCGTGCACCTGCCCAGGCCGGCGAGCGGCAGTCGCCCGCTCTGCTGCGGCCGCACATTCCTCTCAGCCGGTCTCGTCAACGAAGCCAGGGCCGAGCTCGACCGCCTGGTGGCCGCGTTCGCGCCCTTTGCCGCCCGCGGCGTGCCGATCGTCGGCCTCGAGCCGAGCTGTCTGCTGACGCTGCGCGACGAGCTCGCTTCGCTGCGCAAGGACAAGGATGCCAAGACCGTCGGCGCCCACGCGCTGACTTTCGAGGAATTTTTGGTGCGCGAGGCCGAGGCCGGCCGGCTGCAACTGCCGCTCGGCACCGTCGCCGACAAGGCTGTCGTGCATGGCCATTGCCACCAAAAATCCTTCGGCGCCTTCAAGCCGGTCGAGCAGGTGCTGCGCCTCATTCCGGACCTGAAGGTCGAGACCATCGAATCGAGCTGCTGCGGCATGGCCGGCGCGTTCGGTTACGGCGCTGACACCTATGATGCCTCGATCGAGATGGCCGAGCTGTCGCTGCTGCCCGCCGTGCGGCGGGCAGACCAGACTACACTCGTCGTTGCCGACGGCACCTCCTGCCGGCATCAGATCCACGACGGCGCCCAGCGCGAAGCGCTTCACGTCGCACGCGTGCTGGCGATGAGCCTCGACCGCGCCGGAGCAAATTCCACTTCTCACACTAAAAAGGAAACCAGCCATGGCTGACCTCACGCTCGACACCGCCCGCAAGATCCTCGACGCCGCTTTCGCAAAATCCACCGAGCTGAAGCTCAAGCCGCTGGTCGTCACCATCCTGGACGCACGCGGCGTGCTCAAGATCGCCGCGGCGCAGGACGGCACCAGCCTGATGCGCGCCGAGATCGCCCACGGCAAGGCCTATGGTGCGCTCGCCATGGGCATGGGCTCGCGCGCCTTGTTCCAGCGCGCGCAGGAGCAGGCCTATTTCATCGATTCCGTGAACACGATTGCGAAAGGCGCGCTGGTGCCGGTCCCCGGCGGCGTGCTGATCATGGATGGCGCAACGCTGCTGGGTGCCGTCGGCGTGTCCGGCGACACCTCCGACAATGACGAGGCCTGCGCGCTGGCGGGCATCGAGGCGGCCGGGTTGAAGGCGAACGCGGGTTGACGCTCGTCCACGCGCCTCAGCGGCTGCGCTCGCGCAGATTCTAAGGATTATGCCGCCGTAAGGCCATTTGTCGGGGATTCGAGTCGCTAGAGCGCTACATTGCGATACCCACTATCGCAAGAACGCTGTTTTCTTACCGAAGAGCAGCCTAACTCCTGAAATAGCGTCCTGTCAGCGTGCCAAGAGCCGCTGCTTTGGCAGGAACTTTAGCCAACAATGCGGCTCGCAGTAGGTTCAAATCGGGGAGGCGCAACCACCGATACCGACATTCGATTCACGTTGCGATCTGACCAACTACGGCACATGCGTCCCGAACGCAGTAAGTGCCCTCTAAGCTATTGTTATTTATCGACATGGCAGTCTTTTCTGTCCCGTTTTGTTGACGGCCGTTACACCCAATTCCTTGCGATTTCGTTGCGGCGTTCTTGAAGAAGAACGGAGCTCGGGCACGGTTAAGCAGTGGCGAATGCGCGGCGGGCCGATGTTAATCGATGGGAGGGGCACCCTCGCGTGCTGTTACCCCTGGTAGCTGGGCCGCCGCTTTCGCTGATGTGTCGGGGGTTCGAGCCACGGAGCGCTAGCGCCTTTCCCAGCAGCCAAAGGTACGATACCTCGTCCAGTCCTAGGTATGAGTTAGTTAGTGAGCCTGCTGACCGGTGTGCCTCCAAGCGATGTCGGCGCCGACCCAGGAGCTCGCTGATAGGATGGCGAAGACGTACAATCCCTATTTCTTTCACACTCCGCTGCGCCGAGGCATCGCGATGCCGAGCTACGCGTTCACATTTACGCCGGCCGAAATTCCCCGCGGCCAGGTCTACCAATTCGTTCTCAACCACGTCGTAACGACTCGCGACACCATCGAGCTCGTGCGCAGCGGGATGATCGACCCGCCGAGCGGAAGGAGAGAGAGCGTCAATGCCTAAGCCCAGTGAAGTCTGCCATCACGTCCGCTCCAAGGGCCGGGCCGTTCTGGGTCACCGTCGACCCGTACTTCGATGGCGAGGAAACATTCATGCGCTATCGCGACACACTGGCTCTGTCGCCGCAAACCTTTGCGCGCCTGTTCGGCACCAACCGCATGACTTCCGTCAAATAGACGATCATCGCGCCATTGTAGCAGCCGTAGATCAAGCTTAACCATAGCTCGATACCAGCAAGGCACCAAACGAGGGGGTTTTCGACGAGCCAAGCCAGGATCGGATAGGCGCTGATGATCGCAAGAAGGGTGCAGGCAATCAAGATCGGGCGGCGACCAATTCGATCCGACACAGCGCCACTCACAGGCAGCCAGAAAAGGTTCGAGGCCCCGACACAGATCGTGACGACCATGGCCTCGAGATCGGTCAGATGAAGAACCTTCCGTCCGAAGGTCGGCGTGTAGACTGTAATGAGGTAGAACGAGACGGTAGTCATCAGCACCATCATCATGCCAAGGACGACAATACGCCAATTTTGCACCACCTGAAGATATGGGCAGCGGCGAGATGACGGCGACGCTCCAGGAAGACCTCGGTTTCCTTCAGTGAGCGGCGAAGGAAAAACACCAGCGGAATGATAGCGCACCGATCAGCAAGGGAATGCGCCAGCCCCAGGACTGCATGCTTTCCGAAGGCAGCATTGAAGTCAGAGTGGCGCCAAGAACAGCCGCGAAGATGAGGCTTCTGGTGACGACGATGTCCGGCATGAGTCTGACGAGGCGCGGTTCCTTTTTGGCCGAGAAGAACGGCAACAATGCGATGCCCTTTCCGCTGGCGACTGCATTTTGTTGGACTGCCATGCTGGTCGACCGAAACACGACATGATCGGGCACTAACACGTCCTGCAGCCATTGCAAGGGTTGCACCGCGATGAGATCGTCGACATAGTCGACGAAGTCGTGGCATTGCAATTCCTCGATCGTCTTGGGCTCTCCCTTCTGACCGATGTATTTGGCAGATGCGAACAGGCCGAGCTTGAATTCGCCGACGTTTTTGACCGAGAGCTTGGGTCCGATCAGCGGCACGAAGCTGATACAGATGTCGGCTTCACGCTTAGTGAGGTTGATCAGGTGGCGCTCAGTGACCAGCTCCACCACCACCCCGGGATGCCGCGCGTTGAAGTCCGCGAGCTTTTCCGCGAGGTAAAAGGCCGAAATGCCCTCGATGGCGGTCAGCCGCACCCTTCCGCTTGGCTCAGTGGGGGCTGCCCGAAACTCCTCGGCAATTCCAAGCGCCGTCCCTCGATCTTTTCAGCGGCCTGATAGTCCTTGTGGCCGTCCTCCGTCAGAACGAACCCGTCGGGCTTCCGATCGAAGATCTTGATCCCAAGATCGCGCTCCAGCTCGGCGATCCGCCTGCTGACGGTCGTGTGATCGACCTTCAGGCGCCGCGCTGCGGGCATCAGCCGCCCTGGCCTGGCGAGCTCAAGGAAGAACTTCAGATCGTTCCAGTTGAACATCGTTCTCTCGAACTTTCTGCGCCAACCGGGCGGCCATCGCGCTTTCGATACGCTATGGGTTTCGGCAGGTCAGGACACGGGGTACTCCATGATATCGCCCTGCACCGGTTTACCCGCCTTCTGGTCCGCCAGCAGGAGATCGCGCGCCTCGTCCGGATCTATGCCGTGCTGCGCGATCAGGTCGCGGCATTCCGCAATCATCTGATCGACGTCGTCCATCATCTTGAGCCGCTTATAGATGTCCTCGGCATAAAGCCCCATGCTTTGGCCGATGATCTCCATGACGTTGATGATCTCGAATGAAACGTCCTTCTCAAAATGGCAGAGCTCGCGATGGCAGGCATGGAAGACCGTCGCCAACGTGGTTACGCCGACATCGGCCGCAGCGCGAAATTCCTTTTCGCGCAGTTCCTCCTTGAAGCGGGGCGTCACGGTCAAATAGTTGCTCATCAGCCCGACCCGCGGCACGTCGAGCTCGACAATGCGGATCCCTGGAATCGCCGAGAGGATATTCTTGACGGCGCGGGTGACAGCGGGCAAGCCCGGCCGCTCGTTGATGGCGACGACCTTGTCCACCCGGTGTGTGAACAGGGGTTTGAGCTTATCGAGCCTGCTTTCGAGAAAGACAAAATACGGTGTCAGCTCAAACGAACTGTCCCCCGTCATGCGCCGGTGGCTCGGAATGATAATCTCGTCGAATTGAGACTGGCAGCTCGCACACCAGGACAATTTCGACTGAGCGGCGATACGTTCGATCTGTTCCAGCGTGCCGAGGCCAGCGCGCCCCGACGTCTCGCCATCGCCGGACCGGAACTGGTTGATGCCGCAGCACGCCGAGGGGCCGCCGATCACCTCATAGGTCGCGCCGATCTGTTGCAGCACTTCCAGACAGAGCACGAGGATATGCGGCGTCTTGTGGATGTTGCAGCCCGTATAGAGGGCGACGTCGGGTCTGGCGATCCGGTCCTTCTTGCCGACAGGCTGCAAACGGTTGATTTCCGCTTCCGGCAATTGAAGGCGGGAGACGACGCGCACGGTCTTGGCCATTGAGCGAAACGACTTCATGGCATTGATCTTGACCGCATCGCCATCGCGCTTGCGGATATGACTATAATTGGCGAGCCGCACCAGCATGCGAGGATCGACGTTATATTCGCAGGCGTCTGCGCAGAGGCCGCTGCTCGAGCAAGATGCGGCCCAGCGCCTTGCCTCATCGGTGCCATCACCGCCGCGCAGCAGGCTGACCATGCCGTTCAGCACGTCCTCTGGATTGGCCTTATCGATTCCAATAGCCTCGGTCATGGGACAGGCCTGGAAGCATTTGCCGCAGGTCGTGCATGCGGCAGCGATATCTTCCATCTCGGCGTCGAGCGCCTCCAGAAAATTCATGATCAGGTCCTTAGCTAACGTGTCTTGAGCGCTTGCCACCGACGCGCGCTCACTCTCTGGTCGTCACTCGTCGCACCTCGACCTATTTTGTCGGCGCGATGTTGAGGCTGTTGAGGTCCTCAGGAACTCGGACCCGTACATTTTAGTTGCCGTCGCCCTCATGCCGCGCTCTGAATGACCGCCTGTCCCCCGCTCAGCGCGCTGTCCAACCGCCATCCGCGAACAGCGTTGAGCCGGTGCAGAAGGACGACTCATCGCTGGCGAGAAAGAGCATCGCGCTCGCGATCTCTTCGGGCTTGCCGAGCCGGTTGAAGAGCTGGCGCTCCTCGAGATGGCGGCGCAGCCCGGCAGCGTCAGGGCTCTCGGAGAACAGCTTGTCGTAGTAGGGAGACTCAACGGTGCCGGCTCCGACGCAGTTGATGCGGACCTTCTCGTCTGCATGATCCATCGCCATCGCGCGAGTTAAAGCCGCAACGGCGCCTTTCGACGCCACATAGGCGGCGCGGTTATAGATGCCAACGACAGACGCTGCCGAGGCGGTATTGATAATGGAACCGCCGCCCTGCTCGGCCATGATAGGGATCACGGCCTTGCAGCCGAAGAAAACTCCGTTGACGTTGGTGGACATCAACGCGTTCCAGTCGGCCTCTTCGGTGTTGACAACAGTGCCCGCGATGCCATATCCGGCATTGTTGACTAGGACATCGATGCGGCCCCATTTCTGGTGAGCGCCGGCCACCATGGCGCTGACTTGCGAGAAGTTTCCGACATCGGTCTTCGTCGCGTAGGCTTTTCCGCCTGCTGCTGCGATCTCGTCGGCGACCGCATTTGCGCGTTCAGCGTCGCGATCTACGACGCAGACTGCGGCGCCTTCGCGGGCAAATAACAGGGCTGTGGCGCGGCCAATTCCAGAGCCGGCCCCGGTGATGATCGCGGTCTTATCCGTCAAGCGCATGGCGTGGTCCTCAAGTCAAAGTTCGTCGGCCGGCGCGACGGGTTTGCCGGCGATGGGTGTGGGGAAACTGATAAAAGGGGCAGCCGCCGGCCACGCGTCATCGCCGCGGCAGGTTGGCCCGTCAGATCGGCAGGATGTGACGGGGATGGTCCGCTTAGCGCGACAGTAACGCGCGTTCCGTTGTCAGAACGTGGTTGCGCAGCGCGGCCTTGAGATCCTTGGCGCTGCGGTTTTCGAGCGCTGTGACGATCGCCACGTGCTCTTTGTGCCGCGTATCGACTTCCTTCAGATTGACGCCGCGCTCCATCAAATAGGCCATGACCTGCATCTGAATCTGAAGCTGCGCGTAGAAGCGTGACAGGAACGAATTCTGCGCGAGCGACACGATCAGCGAGTGAAATTCTGTATTCACGCGCACGAATTCTAAGGTCGAGCCGGGCCGGCCCAGCTTCGTCAGGCACTTCTTGAGGTGTCGGATGTCCTTGTCCGTGACATTCTGCACCGCAGTTTCGGCCGCGAACTCCTCCAGCGTGCGACGCAGCGCGAGCAATTGCCCGGCTTGATCGCGGTCGATCTTGTTGACGATTGTGCCGCTGCGACCCGTGACAGATAGAAGGCCCTCGTTCTGCAGCCGCGTGATCGCTTCCTTCACCGGCGTCCGGCCAAGCTGCAAACGTTCGGCAAGCAGATAGACCGAGGTTCTCTCGCCCGGACGGAGCTCGCTGTTCAGCAGGAGATCGACGATTCCGGTATACGCCGCTTCCGCCGCCGTCGCGCTCTTCTCGGGGGCAGCTACCGCGTCCAACATGCGAGGGAGATCCAATCCGAACTGAAACCAGGAGAGATGCAGCCCTGAGATGCTCCGTCGCCTCCTTTTGGTCCTTGCTCGCAGCATAACCGAAGGCATCACCAACGGGAAGCGGCCATGCTCCGCACGACCGCCCCATCCACAGTGACATCCAAGGACTGAGCATATTCTGCGTCAGTGCCGGCTGTTGTCCTGTTGATCGTGCAATCGTCATCAAGCGTTATTCCAATCGGCCGGGACACTTCTCAAAAGCGCCTAAGGCCATGATTTGACATGTCAATTTGCAATGTCAGGCGCTCTGGATCAATCCCGCCGCTCGTCGTTGCCTAAAGCTGAACGCGCTCGAACCGGCTCGCGAGCTTGGCGTTAGCCGCGACCAGGTCAGGATTCGGCGCGATCGGCCCTCTCATTCTCGTCTGGATTTCCTCGGCCTTTAATTCCGGGAAGACTTGCGGGAACACTGGGCCGCCGATTGGATCACCGGGTGACAGGCCGTGGGACCAGGGCACCTGCAGCTCCGAGCCAGTCGGCGTGTAGCGTACATCTTCGCCGCACCAGCGCGTGGCGATGGCTCGGCGATTGAGCTCGCCAGCCGGCCTGCCGCGCGAGCTATGCAGGGTCCGCGCATGGAACAGCACTGCGTCGCCCGGCTGCATGTCCCAACTCTTGATCTCAAAGTTTTCGCGGTTGGCGTCGAAATCCGGGGTCGCGGCGAGCGGGGCGACAGACTTGACAATTCCGCCCACACCAAGTGGCCGATATTTCTGCGGCCAAAGGTGGGATCCGACAACGAATTCGAGCGCCGATTCGTCTGTCTTGACCGGATCAACCGAGGTCCACAAGGACGCGACCTGGTTGCCGGAGATCGGAAAGAACGTAAAATCGTGATGCCAAGGCGTCCGCTCCGAATTGTGGGCGGGCTTAACGAAGATCTGGTCGCAGAACAGATTGACGCGCGGGGATCGGAGAGCCTGCGCGGCGAGCGCCCCGCTTGGTCCCTGAAGGACGAAATCCCGTACCCGGTCGTTGCTGTGCCACGTATAGGCGTCGGATCGAAAGCGCCTCTCCTCTTTCGAGTTGAGGCCGAGACGTAAGCCGCCCAGTTCGTCGAGTGCATCCCGCAGGATCGAGACCCACTCTTGCGAATAGAGACCGCGCACGATGATCGCGCCATCTCGCCAGAACGTATCGACTTCCGTATCCGTCAGCTTCCTAGGTGCCGCACTGGCGCTTACCATAACCACTCCTATTCCCGCCCGTGAACACGGACGAATGATGTCTCGCTTCCCGCTTGACGCTCGCGGGCGAATGCCTGCCCGCGAGAGTCACTATCGCTTCGCTCCCTCAACAGCAGCCTTCATTGCCCAGGTGCTGAGCAATGAGATCGCAGCAACCACTGCAAGATACACCCCAACGGAGGTGATTGAACCCGAGGTCGCAAGCAGCCATGTCGCAGCGATCGGCGCGATGCCGCCGCCGATCGCGCCGCCAATATTGGCGCAGAGCGAGAGCCCGGTGTAGCGCACCTCGACCGGGAACAATTCGGCGAAGAGTGAGGCTTCGGGTGCGTACATGATCGGATAGAGCACGCCGAGCGCAAACACGATGCACATCACGACCAGCGTGAGGCTTCCCGATCCGATCATCATGAACATCGGGATGGCCGATACGAGCAGCATGGCCGTTCCGATGTTGAAGACCATGCGCTTTCCGTAGCGGTCGCTGAGCAAGCCGCAAACCGGCATGAGCACCAACATCGAGACCGCGCCGACCGTCGTGGCGTTGAGGATATCGACTTTGGCAAATCCAAGAGTCTTGGTGGCAAAGGACAGCACGAAGACGGCAAACAGCCAGAACAGCGTAATTTCCCCGAGCTTTGCGCCGATTCCGAGGAGCACCGGGACGCTGTGGTTCTTGAGAACCTGCACAATCGGAATCTCCACGATTCCGCCGCTCTCCCCCAGCTTCTGGAAGCTCGGCGATTCCGCGACGTTCCTGCGGATGAAAAAGCCGAGAATGACCAGCACGGCGCTTGCGACGAACGGAAGCCGCCATCCCCAGGTCGAGAAGTCCTCTGCTGAAAGCAGGCCGGTCAAGGAGAACGCGACGCTGGCTAAGACGAGGGCTGCGGGACACCCCATTTGCGGCAGGCTGCCGAACAATCCGCGCTTGCGTGCCGGCGCATGCTCGACCGCCATCAGCACGGCACCGCCCCACTCGCCTCCGAGCGCAATGCCCTGGCACACGCGAATGAGCAGAAGCAGGATGGGCGCTGCGATTCCGATCTGATTGTAGGTCGGCAGAAGACCGATCAGCGCCGTCGGAATTCCCATTAGCAGCAAGCCTGCGATCAGCATTTTCTTTCGGCCGATGCGGTCACCATAGTGACCGAACAGGATTGCGCCGATTGGCCGCGCGAACAGGCCGACGGCCACCGTACTGAACGCGAGGAGCGTTCCGACCACGGGATCGAATGACGGAAAATACGCGTTGCTGAATACCAGCGCGCTTGCCGTACCGAAGATGAAAAAGTCGTACCACTCGATCGTGGTCCCGATCATCGTGGAAAATGCGACCAAGGTCGTTGAGGAAGCCGACCTGCTTGGCTGCACCTCGTCTGTGACGGCAATATAGTTCATGCAATCCCTCCTCTGTAACCGATCCGTTCGGTCACGTCTGTAAAAGTCGGCTCAAGCAGACGGCGACTTCAAATGCGCCTCACGATGATTGATCGTGCGGAATAAAGCCGCCCAAGTGAACAATCTGACATGTCACTTTGACGTGCTAATTTTAACCTGTCCGACCGTTTTCTATGCAGTCCTGCCTTGGAGCCCCCTCCGATCACTCTGCGAAGGACCCGACGAGGCGCTCGACGATCCCGCGCTGTTCAGGGTTCAGAGGCGCCTGCGGCGCAACGGGATCTCCGACTGCGTAGCCCTGAATTGAAAGAGCTGCCTTGATGCATGCAGCCAGGTTCATTCCGTTGAACGCTTCGTTGAAGGTCCATAGCTTCTGTTGAAGCGTCATGGCGGATTTCCAAACGCCCGCCTCGCAGAGCTCGTACAGCGCCACGCTTAGTCGCGGAACGACACATGCAGGTCCGGCCATCCATCCAGCGCCGCCCATGAGCAGGACGGCTGCCGGGACATGGGACGAGGCGGAGAAGACTTGCAGGTCGCCTCCGCAGCGATTCATGATCGAGAACAGCCGGCCCGTGTTCGTTGAGGCGTCCTTGATGTATTGAATCCTGGGATGCTTTGCGATTGTCGCAATGACATCGAGGCTGAGATCGATGCGCTGGAAGTTCGGATTGGTATAGACCACCACCGGCACCTCGACGGCGTCAGCTATGGCCAGGAAATAGGACTCGATCTGGGTGTCGTTGAGCGGGAAGTAGCCATCGATGACAGCAATGAGACCGTCGACGCCCATGCCCTGATATCGTATCGCCTGGTCGACGGCGCCGGCGGTCGTGGTCGATGAAACTCCGGCAATGACGGGCACGCGTCGGTCCGCGGCCTCGATCGTCGCGCGAACGACATCATCTTTTTGCCGCGCGCTGAGATAGGCGAACTCTCCGGTGGACCCCAGCGCTGCCAGGCCGTGGACACCCTTCGCGATCAGGTCGTTACAGAGCCGCCCAAGGACGTCTGTCCGGATGCCGCCTTCCCGGCTGACCGGAGAAACGATGTAGGGAAAGACCCCACGAAATGTCCGCATTGATCGCTCCCGTTCAGGATGGCTGCAGATGCTGCGCGAGCAGCGACTTCAGGTCGAGGCTTACATCGACCATTTGCGCTGGATCAACATTCAAGCCAGCGGAGAGAAGCCGGCGCGCAACGACGTGGTCGGCGGCGCGGTTCACCGACTCCACGCCGACCAATCGTCCGGCCTGAAAACAGAACACGGAGAAGCCGCGCTCGTCCGGCGTCCCACGGACCACGGCGGTATCGTGGCCATCAATCAGCCCTGCGATCTGCAGGCGATCCCCGCCCTGCTCGCTCCAGAACCAGGGAAGGCTGGTGTATGGGGTTGCGCTGCCTGCGATGCGAAGCGCGACGCATTTGGCCTGATCGGCCGCGTTTTGCACGCACTCCAGGCGAATATGCGAGGTGGCGTAAAGCGACGGAAAAACCGCGCAGTCGCCAATGGCCGAGATGGAAGGGTCTGACGTCTGCAGATATTGGTCGACTACGATTCCGTTGTTCACCGTCAGGCCTGCTTCGGACGCCAATCGTTGATCAGCGAGCGAACCGATTCCGACAACTACAGCATCGGCTTCAATTTGCCGGCCATCATTCAGCATGACGCCCGCGATCGCGCCATTGCGCCTGGCGATCGCTGCTACGGTCGCACTCAGATAGAACCGAACTCCGCTTCTGCGATGCTGCGCTTCGAACCAGGCGGAGACCATCCGCGTTGCCGTGCGGGACATCAACCGGTCTGCCGCATCGACGACGTTGACCTCGATGCCCATCGGGGCCGCCGCTGCGGCAAATTCCAGACCGATAAAGCCGCCCCCGACAACAACCACCTTCTTGAAGGCCGGCATACGCCTGCGCAGCTCTTCGGCGTCCCGAAGTGTCTTGATGTAAATCATATCTGGCCCCCCACCCGGGATTTCGAGGCGGCGATTGACCGTCCCCGTAGCGATGACCAGATTGTCGAAACTCAGCGCGTTATCGCTCGCCGTAATGACCCTCCGCCGAACCCGGTCGATCTCGACGACCTCCTGGGCGACCAGGTTGATTTTGTTATCGGAGAAGAAGTCAGCGTTGCGAAAGTGCAACGCGTCGTGCCGGCCTGTCTTGAGGAAATCTTTCGACAAGGGAGGACGTTGATAGGGTAGACCGGCCTCTCCATTCAGCAGGCTGATGTCACCTCGGAAATCGGCAAGGCGCAACGAGGCGGCGAGTTGAAAGCCCGCATGGCCGGCGCCTATGATGACGATCTTTTCCATTGCCGAATACTCTGGTCTAGGCGCTTCCAATGAATTTGATCTCGCGTTCTAGTACTGCGACGCTGGGACGCTGATTTCGATCCCATCGACGTCGCTGCTGATCAGGATCTGGCAGCTGAGGCGACTGCCTTGCTTGCGATCCGCGGCGACAAGACTGAGCATTTCCTGTTCGGCTTCGGATGGCGGCGGCAATTTGCCGAGATAGTCCTCACCGACATAGACGTGGCATGTGCCGCAGGACAGCGATCCCCCGCACTCGGCTTCAATGCCGTTCACTGAATTGAGACGAGCGGCCATCATCGCGGATGCGCCCTCGGAGGCCTCGCATTTTCGGCGTTGGCCGTCGGCCAATGTGAACCAGACTGTCGGCAATACTAGGCTCCCTGATCATTCGAAGACACTCGACGGCGCTTGTTTGGTCTTGGCTAACGGTTTCGAAACGGCCCGCCGCTGCGATGCAAAGAGAGAGTTGGCGGTTGGCCAACATTGTTTTCTAGCGGAGACAATCGGGTCCTACGTCGTATCAGCAGATCGGTTTCTAACATGTTAAACTGCCATGTCAAGCTTCAAGACCTTACACCCGCGCGAGTGCTGACTAGCCGGTGGTTGGGCTACGGCTCGGCTTCTGATGCAAGGGCTGGCCGTTCGTCTTGCCGGCGGAGGCAGCCGTCGCGAGGCGTACAATCATGCGTATAAGGCCGGGTGACCGGACCGAAAGCGCCTCCAATCGGGGGAAGGACGATGCCGCAAGTGCAGTATTCGAAGAGAGATCCTTCAACGGAGAGGCTCTGCTGATGCAGGCCGTCACCATCCAGAGGAGAATTGAATCACTGCCGATCTTGTCGGGGTCGGGTAGAGCTCGTTGCAGATGACGCCGGTGAGCCAGCGGTCCAGCGGTTGCCAGGCGACGTGAAGCGACGACACATTCGCCGGGGTGATCTGGCCAGCGGACGGATAGCGGGATCCGCCCGCGTCACCGCCATAGTCAGGCCAGCCATGGCCGGTGTTCTCCGTCGCGGGTCGGACAATTTCGGCCTTGCCCGAGATCGTTAGGGGTCGTTCGCGCCATTGAAGACGACCCAGATGGCCGATCCTCCGAAAATGCTCACAATCACGAACAGACCGATCGGCGCAACGATCTAGGCAAGCAAATTGCGTTGCATATTTGACTTTCCCGATTACTGCACTTGAATCGTGCTGCGTCTTGGCTGTTGTGACGTGCTCCCATCACGCCGGCGCGTGCTAGGCGGATCAACGTTTAGATGCAGGGGCCCGCGCCTAAAAATGCCAAATGTAACGAGTGGCAAAGAGGTTCACGGGTCCACGATCTGTGTTGTAAGCGGGGTTTTGGATGAACTGGTAATCAAAGGAGAGATTCGAAGCCTCGGATAGAGTCATGCTGTAGTAGGTTTCAAAGATGTGCTCGGTGCTGGGGTGCGGCAACTGACCGTCAGCGAGCAACGTCCCCTGACCTCCAGCATTCAAAAATGCCTGGTGGCCTTTGGAAATGCCATTGACAGCCGCTGCAATCCCAATTGTGTCGTAAGGCCTCCCCCACAGGTTGCCTGAGATCGACAGGCCCGCCATCACGGTACGGTCGACATCCGACGTATCAAATTGCTCGTATCGGCCATTCATCCAGCCAACTTGGGCGAAAAAGCCCAGGTTCGGATTGATCTGCTGTTCAAGGTTCACGACGAAGCCTGGCTTGGTTCGGTACTGGCGCACAGCATCGAGCACAGGCGGCATCCCGTTCGTGACACCCCATGCGATCGCATCAGAATAGGCGGCCATGTTGCCTCGATCCAGATAGGCGAGAAACTTGAGCTTACCTGGCTGACCCCACAGCTCATGCCTTTCCTCAACCTCAGCCACGAGGTTGAACTGGTTAAACGTGGGATCCAGACCGTACCCCAGGAAGCCGAGCCCGCCTTGCGGTGTCTGCGAGAGGTCGAATGCACCCACCCGGAATGTAAAGCGGTCTACGTACCATTCGGCAGCGGCACCGTAGCTGGGTGTCCACGCATCGCCTCCAAAATCGTAGGGGAGAGCGATGAGGAACGACCAGTTGAGAAATCCGGATTTGAGCGGAAGATATTTGTTCGTATCGAAGATTTCGGGAGCCGAGAATCTGCCAACGGTCAGCACTAGGCGGTCCGAGCTCTGCGTGCCGGCAAAGTTCATAAAGCCCTCCGGCACATTCTCACTCACGCCACCAAGATTGATCGTCTGCCGCAGGAAGAAGTGCTGCACCCTGGCATAGGGCTGCGCCTGGCCTAGCTTGAAAGCGCCGACGCTTGGGTAGCCGGCGACGCCGAGCGTGTTGCCAACACCGAAGCCCTGATCGATCTCGGGGTTGAACCAAAGTTCGGCGCCCTGCCACAGCTTGAGGCCCATATACAGCCCAGCCTCAGTGGTCTCGCGACCCTGCCCACCGCCGGGAAGGCTTCGCGGGCCTTCATACGGTGATCGGAACGCGGGATAGCCTTGCCAGATGCCGGTGAACTCCCCGTGAATGTTGATGCGATCAGGGTCCAAACCTGCGAACTGCTTTGGTGCGTTCTTTTCCGCTAGTACCCTGGCCTCGCTGAACTGATAGTTCAGTCCGAGGCGCACCATTTGCTCGGAAAGACTGGAGATGAACTGCTGACCTGTGGACGGGAACGATGTGTTGCTATTGCCGTAGCTGGCGTAGAGATATTCGGCCCGTGCAGTCCAGTTTGGGATCAGCGGAGCTTCAATCCCGACCCCCGCCACCCAACCTAACCGCGATGCAAAGTGGGAGTCGGTTGCCAGTTGAGTGAGCGAGAATTGCTCCGTGGTCCACGCAAGGCCTCCGGTCGCGTAAAACAGCCAGTCTCCTGGCGCGTAGCCAATACGGCCGCGTACGCTGCCGGAAACATAGATGTTGTCGGTATAGAATGCCTGGCTGTTTGTCGCGAGAGCGGCGCCCCCGATCGACAGGCCAGTCCCAGGATACGGGAATGCCGAGAAACTGACGTCGGCTTCGGCGCCGACAACGATGCGGTTCGGCAGCATGTAGACCGTAAAGCGCTTGAGAAACGCGACGGCACCCGGCTCTTCACCGGCCTCCGCGGCTCGCCGACGTTCGTAGTCCGGGGTGAAGCGATCGGCATAGACGACGGTTGTTCCGCGTTCGCCCTTCCTGACATGGCCACCAACTCCGAGTGCCTGGCGGAAAGTAAGCCAGCTCTGTCCGGCAAAGCCGTGCTCGATGACGGCTCCCCACAGGATCAGCACGTTGATCCCGGAATATTTGCGCTGCGTCGACGCGTTGCGCGGCATGGCGAGCGGTGCCTTGATTGCCGCCGTTCCCCAGGGCTGCACCCACGGGACACGGCCGGCCTCCAGCTCGGCGATGATCTTGTCGGTGATTTCGGTGTAAAGGCTGGCGCGGTCATTGCCGGCACGAACTCGGGTGGTATGTCCAGACATCGCGGTTCTCCGCGACGGGCGACGCGAGCCTCTCTCGCAGCCTGTAACCCGTCACGGCAGCACCCGGCCGGCACTCTTACTCTCAGCCTTTTTCGCGAGGATACGTCGGCGTGTGACTTAGGAGAGCCCGGTTTGGCTCCTCGCCGCGCGCACACAACGAGAATGCAAAATCTGCGAGGCGGCCCGCCTTCCGTCCCATTTCTTCGTAGGACTTGGCTTTGAGTGCCTAGGGCCGAAGGCCCCGATCAGGCGTGCGCCAATTGCGCATCGCCGCAACGGAAAATGGCACCCGCAGGAGCGTGAGCATAGCGACGCCGAAGGCGGCACGCGGGACCGAGTGCAGCGACGAGACCGGTTAACGGCGGCACCCGGGACAGGGGCAGTGATAGCGATCGCCGAAGGCGAGCCCCTTTCCCGAGTGCCCCCGGCGAGGAGCTCCGCAGCGTTTGCGCGAGGGATCGAAGCCGGATGGCGTGCGCCGTTGTGGCGTGAAGAAGAAGGGAGGGTTCGAAAGAACGGAGCCTGCTGGTTGGGCTCTTACTTACCCGGCTTACCGGTGTCGGAAACGACTGAGACCTCGAAAGAGGAACGGGACCAGAGCATGCCGGGAAACGTCTCGAAATCGGGCGCCGCAGCCCGGTGGAGAGCACAAAGTAAGGTGTGCATGGTGAAAGCTGTATTGCCTGAATCCCAGTATCCAGTCGCCAAAGGGCTGGCAGTAGCGAACGCGGCTGACACGCTGCGCCACGCGGGGCGGATCGCACCGGCCAGTGCGATTTGCCACCAGTCCGCGTGGGACGACCTCCGTCGGAGGGTCAAGGAAGCGAATGGGACACCTAAACACACCGTAACTCCCCACACACGCAACTACGGGATCGCCTGCAGCAGGCTCTTTCGAGGACCTGTATGGCGACGGAGCCGTCATAGTACCCAAATGCCCGGCGCAATGGCCGGGACAGCCACCGTGAGGTGGACGATCATGCGTATAAGGCCGGGCGACCGGACCGAAAGCGCCTCCGATCGGGGGAAGGACGATGCCGCGAATAACGGCATGTGCAGTATGCGTAGAAGAGATTCTTCGACGGAGAGGCTCTGCTGATGCAGGCCGTTACCATCCAGAGAAGAATTGAATCACTGCCGACTTTGTCGCGGTCGGGTAAGCGCGTAAATGGCCTTCACCGCTTGATGAGATGTCCGCATCTCTTCGAGTGGGCCTACGAAAAGGTCTCCCGCAACAAGGGAGCCCTGACGCCCGGTGTAGATGGCAAGACCTTCGACGGCATGTCGCTGGAGAAGCTCGCCGACATCGCCAGGCGCGTGGCAGATGGCACTTATCGCTTCCGGCCGGTCCGGCGGGTTTATATCCCGAAGGACAACGGCAAAACACGACCGCTGGGTATCCCCACGGTGGAAGACCGGCTCGTTCAGGAGGCGGTCAGGATTCTACTCGAAGCGATCTATGAGCCTGTGTTCCTCAATGAATCACATGGGTTCCGCCCGGGGCGATCCTGTCATACCGCACTCAAGCTCATCAAGAAGAGTTGGACGGGCTGCAAGTGGCTGGTCGAAGTGGATGTGCGTGGGTTCTTCGACAACATCGACCATGACATCCTGCTTGGGCTTCTAAGGAAGCGGATCGATGACGATAGGTTCATTGGTCTGATCGAAGGAATGCTCAAAGCGGGCTACATGGAAGATTGGGTCTACGGACGCACTTACAGTGGCACGCCACAGGGCGGCGTTGTCTCGCCCTTGCTCGCCAACATTTATCTGCACGAGCTGGACCAGCACATGCAGATGATGAAGGCGGACTTCGACAAAGGCCGTGAGCGACGTCCATTCCCACGCTACGTGGCGTTGGAACGGCGCGTCCTCAGTCTCCGCCGGAAGATTGAACGGCTCCGTGCCGAAGGCACGGATCGGGCCGAGATCGATGCTGCATTTGCGGAGATCAAAGCCATCAATAAGGAGCGACGGAAAGTGCCTTCCGTCGATCCGATGGACCCCAACTTCAAAAGGCTCCGCTACTGCCGCTATGCCGACGACTTCCTCATCGGCGTGATCGGGAGCAAGCGGGAAGCGTGTGAGGTCATGGCCTGCGTCGAACGATTCCTGACGGAGACCTTGAAGCTCGCCGTGTCGCCCGAGAAAAGTGGGGTTCACGCCGCTTCAAAGGGAGTGACCTTCTTGAGCTATCGCATCTCGACATACACATCCTACGGGGCTGGACGAAAATCCAGCCGCAAGGGGCCGGCTGGACGGACATGGCGCGTGATGCGTCGGCCGACCACCGGCAATGTCAGCCTGCGGGTGCCGCGCAAGGAAGTCACCAAGTTCTGCAAGCAACACGGCTATGGCGATCTCGCCAAGAAGACCGGCAGTCCGCGCGAGCAGTTCCTGGTAACCAGCGATGTTGCAACCGTCCTCGCCTATAACTCAGAGTTCCGTGGGTTTGCGAACTACCACTGGTTTGCCGACGACATCAAGAGCGCCTTGGGATTGCTGGAGCTTGTCGTGTTCCGCAGTCTTGTGAAGACGCTGGCGATGCGACATCGGACGACGAGAGCAAGAACCATGGCGCGTCTGTGGAAAGGCACGGACTACGAGGTTAGCTCCGTGGTCCGTGGTAAGCTTCGCAGCATCAAGCTGTGGAGACTGAAGCATCTCACCCGAGCCTACTGGACAAGTCCGACTATCGACAACGTCACGGCAGGTGCGTGGTGGGTCAAACGCCCAAATGATCTGGTCGATCGACTTAACGCTCGCAAATGCGAAGCGTGCAGCGATGCGACGGGACCATTCGAGATGCATCATCTCCGCCGCCTAGGTGACCTGCGAAGCGGATCGCTGACGGTCTGGAAACGGTCCGGTTGGCGGCGCAAGACCATTGTCCTGTGCCCGCCATGCCGTGCAGCCGTCTCCGGTCGAGAGCATGCGCGTACGGAAAGCCGTGTGCATTGAAAAGTGCCCGCACGGTTTGGGGGGAGGCGTAGGGATATCCTCTTCGAGGTGTCCCGCGCCTACCCTACCGAGACGCGAAGCGGCTCGGTTCATATGTGGACGTATATGGCCCCCGCCCGATTGCAACGGCCGGCTTGATCAGGATCGACGGTCACAACTGCAGACGTATATCCGGCTTCTTGATGCGGCTG